>JANQOA010000322.1 GCA_028279305.1 Pseudomonadales bacterium | reverse complement strand
CCCATGTCCAGCATCTGCCGGTAGGCGCGGCGCACGCGGCCCAGCACGGTGCCGGTTTTGCTGTCCAGCATACGCTGCCAGCCTTTGTTGACGGTGGGTGAAACCCACACCCCGTTGTCCAGAATAATTTTTGCCACGTCCTCCTGATAGTCTGACGCCCAGCCTTCTGCGCCCACCCAGGAGCAATGTTCGATGGTATCGACGCCGGCCAGGGCCGCCCGGTGAATACCTTCCGTGCCGTGACAATGGGCGGCGACCGGCAGGTTGTGGTCATGCGCGGTGCTGACCACCGCATCCATGATCTGCTGGCTGAACTGGGCGTCGGTGGGTTCGCTGCCGCGGGTTAAACGGCCGCCGGTGGCCATAATTTTGATCAGGTCCACGCCGTGGTCCACCTGCCGTTGCAGTACCTGCCGTGCCTGGCTGAGGTCAGCCGCTTCACCACCCCAGAAGTGGCAGTGACCGCGGGGAGAGGTGATGGGCTGCCCGGAGCACAACAACCGCGGGCCCGGCGTGCGGCCCCGGGCAATGTCATCCCGCAGGCCCAATTCGTACCAGGCGCCGCCGCCCAGATCCCGGGCGGTAGTGATGCCGGCCCGGGCCATGGCAAGGGCGCGCTCCGCCATCAGCGGCTGCACCGCGGCTTCGGTCCGCTGCGGGGGATCTTTTTCGTCCGGGTTTAATTCCAGATGCACATGAGCGTCGATCAGGCCCGGGATGGCGGTTAAACCGCTGCAGTTCACCCGGGTGGCCGGCGGCGCACCGGCAGTGGTGAGGTTGTCATGATGGTCCACTGCGGTGATCAGGGGCCCGCGTATCTGCAGGGTGTCTTCAGCCCGCAGCCGCTCGCCGTCCCAGATCTGTAAGTGGGTGAGGGTCACCGTATTGTCAGAGCGCATAACAGGAAAACTCCATGGGTTGAATAATCCGGGCGGGCTGCACGGGTCAGCCGTATAACTGGGCGGGCAGCCAGGTGGCCAGCGCCGGCCACACAATCAGGGCCGTCAGCAACAGCAGCTGAATGATAATAAACGGCACCACCCCCCGGTACATGGCTGAAGTGGCAATGTGGTCGGGGGTCACCCCGCGCAGGTAGAACAGGGCAAAGCCGAAAGGCGGGGTTAGAAACGAGGTCTGCAGGTTGACGGCAATCAGGATACCCAGCCAGACCGGGTCGATGCCCATGGCCAGCAATACCGGGCCGACAATGGGCACCACCACAAAGGTAATCTCAATAAAGTCGAGGATAAATCCCAGCGCAAATATGACCAGCATGACAATCGCCAGCGCCCCCCACTTACCGCCGGGCATGTCCTCGAACAACGCCTGGACCAGTTCTTCCCCCCCGTAACCGCGGAATACCAGCGAAAACACAGAGGCGCCGATCAGTATAAAAAACACCATGGCGGTGGTGGACAGGGTGCTTTCGCTGACCTCCGCCAGCACCTGCCGGTTCAACTGCCGGCGCAGTAACGCCAGTATCAGCGCCCCGCTGGCGCCCACCGCCGCTGCTTCGGTGGGCGTGGCCCAGCCGCCGAGGATGGAACCCAACACCGCTACGATCAGAAACAGGGGCGGAAACAATGCGCTTAAGGTGCTGCCCAGCGGCACCTGGGGGGTCTCAGCACCGTCATTGGTTTGCGGACGCGGCATGCTGCCGGGTTGCAGCCAGGCTTTGGCCAGCGTGTAAACCAGGTACATCAGCACCAGACATAGACCGGGCACCACCGCACCGGCAAACAGATCGCCAACGGAAACCGATTTGGGCGCGAACACGCCCAGATCCAATTGGGCGCGCTGGTAGGCGTTGGACAGCACGTCCCCCAGCAGCACCAGGGCAATGGAGGGCGGTATAATCTGGCCGAGGGTGCCGGTGGCGCTGATCACACCCGTGGCAAATTCCGGCTGGTATCTCTGTTTCAGCATGACCGGCAGCGACATCAGCCCCATGGTCACTACGGTTGCGCCGACAATGCCGGTGCTGGCGGCCATCAGCATGCCAACCAGAATAACGGTAAAAGCCAGACCGCCGCGCTGGTTCTTCAGTAACGAGGACAGGTTGCTCAGCAACCCTTCGGCAATTTTGGTTTTTTCCAGCACCACCCCCATAAATACAAACAGCGGCACCGCAATGAGGGTCTGGTTGGTGACAATGCCGAACAGGCGTCCGGGGGTAAAACCCAGATCCGACCAGCTGAACGCGCCGGTGAGCATACCCACCAGGGCAAACAGCAAAGCCACCCCGGCCAGGGTCACCGCCACCGGATAACCGCTGAGCAATACGGCAAAGGTCACCAGGAACATGGCCAGCGGTGTGTAGTCCAGGCTCAACGCTGTGGTTCCCCGGGTGTGATCAGCTCAAACACACGTTTGGTCAGCTCGCTGAGGCCCTGCAGAAACATCAGCGCGGCGGTGATGGGGATCAGTGTTTTCAGCAAAAACAGCGCCGGCAGACCGCCGACTTCCGCGGAACCTTCCAGCACCCGCCAGCTGGCCGCCACATAAGGCAGGCTGGTGACAAAGACCATGACACTCAGCGGCAGCAGCAGCAGCAGATGACCGCAGGCATCCACCAGGGCCCGGGTGCGCGGATTCATGCCCGAATACAGCAAATCCACCCGTACATGGCTGTTGGCGTACAAGCCGTACGGAATGCCCAGCAGGAAAAATATGCCGTGCATGTATATGACGGACTCCTGCAGCATGATAGCGCCGGTGTTAAAGAAATAGCGCAGCAGCACCACCAGCAGGGTAACCACAACCATCAGCAGGCCCAGCCAGCGCACCGCCATGGCCAGACCGAGGCTGAGCCGATCGGCGGCGCGGCAGAATGCGTTAAAAAGGTCGCGCATGAAAGGCGGCGGCGTGCCGGGCCCGTCAGCTCATCACCAGGGTGATGAGGTGCTCCAGCACCACCCCGGCGAACAAGGCAAAACCGCTCCAGACATTATTGCGGAAGGCGGCAAAACAGTTATCCCGCCGCCGCTTGCGGATTAACCATTGCTGGTAGCCAAGCAGGCCGGCAAAAACCGCCAGGCCGGCGTAGTAGCCGTGCTGATAATCCATCTGCCCGCCCAGCAGGTAAAAAGCCAGCACCGCCCCGGCCTGCAATATGCCGATCATCAGCCGGTCCTGCTGGCCGAACAGGATGGCGGTGCTTTTTATGCCGACTTTCAGGTCATCGTTGCGGTCGACCATGGCATACATGGTGTCGTATGCAACAATCCACATCACACTGCCCAGGAACATCACCCCGGCCGCGTTGTTCAGGCCCGTGCCCACCGCGGTCCAGGCCATCAGAATGCCCCAGCTGAAAGCCGCGCCCAGCACAATCTGCGGCAGATACGTCCAGCGTTTCATAAACGGGTACAGTGCCGCGACCCCCAACCCCGCCAGCGCCAGCATCTGCGTGCCGGTGTTGAGGAACAGCACCAGCAGGCCGGCGCTGAGCGATAAGCCCGTGAACAGCCATAGCGCTTCAGCCGGCTGTACCGTACCCGCCGGCAGCGGGCGGTTGCGCGTACGTTCCACGCTGCCGTCCACATGCCGGTCAGCGTAGTCGTTGATCACGCAGCCGGCGGAGCGCATGAGAAAGGTCCCCAGTACAAAAATCAGCAGCACGCCGAAGGGCGGCCAGCCTTCGGCGGCGATAAACAGGGCGGCCAGCGTAGGCCACAGCAACAGCAGGCTGCCCACCGGCTTGTCCAGGCGGGTGAGCTGCATATAGGGGTGGTCCAGGCGCAATGTTGGCAGTGACAAATTCATGGGAAGGCAGTTTATGCAAATGTGGCGCATGCGGCTATGACATTGATTTTTCAGGGGTAAGCCAGTACTTTACGCGCGCTGTAGCACCCGCTTGTAGGCGGCCCCGAAGGAAGGACAAAAACAACGATGAAGAAGTGGCAATGTATCGTCTGCGGTTGGATTTATGACGAAGCCGAAGGATGTGAAGAAGAAGGTATTGAACCGGGTACCACATGGGAGAATGTCCCGGAGGATTTTGTCTGCCCTGAGTGCGGGGTCAGCAAAGAAGACTTTGAAATGATCGAAATCGGCTGATTACCACCCCCACCGCGCTGATTTAAGTGACCCTCACCACCCGCATCCTCATAGGCATGGCGCTGGGCCTGGCCTGCGGGGCGCTATTGCAGTGGCTGGCGCTGCAGGAAAGCCATTTTCTCAACGTCTATTTCCTGCACGGCTTGATTGCCGGCGGCGGTGAGATCTTCCTGCGCCTGCTGCGCATGATGGTGGTGCCGCTGGTGCTCATCTCCTTAACCTGCGGTGCCGCCAGTCTCGGCGCCACCGGCAAGGTGGGGCGCCTGGGTGGTAAAACTATTGGCCTGTACCTGCTCACTACCGCGGTGGCGGTTTCCCTGGCCTTGAGTCTGGCGCTGGTCGTTGATCCGGGCCTGGGTGTCGGGGAAGTGGAATCCGAGGTGTACACCGCTAAGGAAGCGCCGGGCATCAAGAACACCCTGGTGAATATTTTTCCCGACAACCCCATCAAAGCCATGGCGGACGGGCGCATGCTGCAGGTGATTATGTTTGCCATTCTGCTGGGCCTGGCGCTGAATGCGGCGGGCAGTGCCGGCCAGCGCATCCTTGCGGTTTTTGAAGATCTGAACGAAATCTTCATGAAGCTGATTACCATGGTCATCCATGTCACGCCGTATGGCGTGTTCTGCCTCATGGTTACGCTTGGAGCCACCGTGGGGCTGGCTGAAATCACCAAGCTGGGCGTGTATTTCTTCACCGTGGTGTTTGCCCTGCTGCTGCACATGACGCTGGTGTACCCCACCTTTCTGCGGGTGTTTACGGGTCTCAATCCGCTGACCTATCTGCGCAAAATGCGTGAACCGATGCTGGTGGCGTTTTCCACGTCGTCCAGCGGCGCCACGTTGCCGGTCACCCTGCGCACCGTGGAGCAGCGGGTAGGGGTCAGCAACAATGTCGCTTCTTTTGCGGTACCTCTGGGCGCCACCATCAATATGGACGGCACCGCGATTATGCAGGGAGTGGCTACGGTATTTATTGCCCAGTTCTTTGGCATCGGACTATCCGCGGAGGATTATCTGCTGGTAATTCTGACCGCAACGCTGGCCTCCATCGGCACCGCGGCTGTGCCCGGGGTGGGGCTGATCATGCTGACCATGGTGCTGGATCAGGTGGGTCTGCCGGCTGCGGGAGTAGGCTTGATAATCGGGGTTGACCGCCTGCTGGACATGATGCGAACCGCGGTGAACGTCACCGGTGACGGCATGGTCGCCACCGTGGTGGCGTCCAGCGAAGATGCGCTGGACCGTGATACCTTCCGCGACAAACACGCCGGGGCGGTCTACGCCGCCGGCAACTGACAGCGGGCAAGCGCTGCAGCGCGGCCGCTATGTGTATGGCGCAGGCTGTGTGTCCGGCGCAGGCTGAAGCAGATTATTCAAATACTCCGGCCATTTCCCACAGGGCTTCCTGGGAGCCGTTGATCACCTCTACAACCTGCAGTACCCCGGCGCGGGACAAGCCCAATCCCTCACCCTGCTCCAGCAGTTGCTCCGGCGGTGGCGGGACGTCGGCGCCGCTGTCGTCAGCGCGTGTGTATTGCAGCAGCTTATGGGTGAATCCCAACAGTTGCGGATAGGGCGTATCCTTTTCGCAGTCCGTGACATACTGATTGCGCACGGCGCTGCTGATGGCGCCGGGCAGACCCCACTGTTCCAGCAGGGTGGCGGCAATCACTTCACGGTTTACGTTGAGTACGTACTGGTCCACATAGGTATGGGACAACTGCGGGTTGGCCTCCTCAATGCGGCAGATGGTGTCGTACTGGGGCGGGAACACGTGCCCTACCACCAGCGTGCCGAAGTTGCTCAGTAATCCGGCCAGGTAACACAGGCCTGGTTCCGGACGGCGTTGCGGCGGTTCAAACTGATGGGCCAGCGCTTCCATGGTGGCGGCGGTATAAGCCGCCCGCAGCCAGTACGGGCTCGCTCCGCTGACGTGGGACTCGGGCAGGTTCAGGCTGGCGCCGATGGCCATGCCCAGCGCCATGTTGAACACCAGATCAAAACCGAGCACCCGCATAATGGCATCGTTCAGGTCCCGCGGTGACTTGCCCGCACCGTAGAAGGGAGAGTTTGCCCAGCCCATGATGCGGGCGGCGATGGCAGGGTCGGTTTCGATAATCTGCACCAGGTCGGAAAGATCGTACTGGGGGTCCTGCTGTAAAGCGATGATGCGCTGGGCGGCTTCGGGCAACGGCGGGATATGCAGGGTTTCGTCCAGCCTGGCGGCAATGCGGCGGGATGTGAAATTGTCCACGGCGTGCAGAATGTTCTGTTCATCCCGGGAAGGGTCGCTGGGGGTTGAAATCAGGTCGCGGCAGAAGGTTGTGTCGAACGACGCATGGGACAGGCACATCTGGCTGATCTGGGTACCGCTGGCGCGCACATATTGCCCCGGGGTTTCCGTTGCCAGCGCCAGCGTCGGTTCAGCCTTAATCGTGCTGTCAACCACCGAAGGCAAACCGTAAAAGCCCGGAATGGCGCACACCGCGGCGCTCTCCTCCGGCGGCAGGCTGCGCACGTTACGCGCCGTGGATGAGCGGATTGGTTCCGGGTCCACCAACGCGGTTTCGGGGGCCACCACCTGCATGCGGCCTTTATCGTCAGTACATAGAAGCCCGCGCACCCGATGTGCGGCGGGTGGATTGGGATAGGGGGGCAAGGGGGATTTGGGGGTTTCTTGGGTCATATGCGGGCTGAATGTTGGGCTGTCTACTCTTTCAGTATAGACAGCCCCTGTTGTCCCGCCCCTTAAACGGTTAAATGCCCGGAATCCGCGGGCGCCCAGGTATGCAACAGGTTTGACAGGGTCTGGGCATCAGTGCTGCCTGATGCTGCCTGCAGCAGGCTGTCGCCGCGCTTGATCACCTGCGGCATCAGGTGTGCGTGCTGGCCCAGGTCGGCAATGCGGAAGCTCTGCTCGCCGGCCTGCCGGGTGCCCAGGATGTCCCCAGGGCCGCGCAGTTTCAGATCCTGCTCCGCCAGATAAAAACCGTCCTGACTGTGGCGCATGGCTTCAATACGGGTCTTGCCGGCCTCACTGACGCGCGGGCTGTACAGCAGATAACAGTGGCTGGCATGGGCGCCGCGGCCGACCCGGCCGCGCAGCTGGTGCAGCTGGGCCAGGCCCAGGCGTTCCGAGTTTTCCACCACCATATGAGTGGCGTTGGCCACGTCCACACCCACTTCGATTACCGTGGTTGCAACCAGCAGATCAATGTCCGCGTTTTTGAACTGATGCATGATGGTCAGCTTTTCATCACTTTTCATGCGTCCGTGCAGCAGCGCAACCCGGTAATCGGGCAACGCCTGGGTGAGTTGGCCTGCCAGGGTGGTGGCGGCGGTGGCTTCCAGTTCGTCCGACTCGTCAATCAAAGTGCAGACCCAATAGGCCTGATGCCCGGCGCGCAACACTTTGTTGATGGTTTCGACCAGCTTGGGCCGTTTCTCCTCCGCCAGCGTATGCGTGGTAATCGGTTGCCGGCCCTTGGGCAACTCGTCAATTACAGACACGTCCATATCCGCGTACAGGGCCATGGTCAGGGTGCGCGGAATTGGCGTGGCCGTCATAACCAGTTGGTGCGGGTGCAGGGGCCGGCCGTTACTGTGCTGGCCTTTGTCTTTCAGCGCCATGCGCTGGTGTACGCCAAACCGGTGTTGTTCATCGATGATGGACAGCGCCAACTGGTGGAAGCTGACTTTTTCCTGAAACAGCGCGTGAGTGCCGATCACCACCTGGGCTTCACCGCTGAGCACCTGAGCCAGGCGCTGGCGTTGTTCCGCAGCGGGCAGTTGCCCGGTCAACAGCGTGACGCGCATGCCCAGCGGCGTCAGCCAGTTTGAAAAGTTGATGAAATGCTGTTCCGCCAGCAATTCGGTGGGCGCCATCAGCGCCGTCTGGCAGCCCTGTTCCGCGGCCCGGATGGCGGCAAAGGCGGCAATTACCGTTTTCCCCGAGCCTACATCACCCTGTACCAGGCGCAGCATGGGCACCGGGTTTTCCAGATCCGTCAGCACCTCGCTCACCACCCGGGCCTGGGCCTTGGTCAAGCGGAAGCCGAGATGTTTAAGCAGCGCCCGGCCCTGTCCGGTGGAACGCGGCAGGGCCCGGGCCAGATCCTGCTGGCGCTGCAGGGCGCGGCCTTTCATGACCAGATAAAAGGCGGTGAGTTCATCCAGGGCAATGGCTTGCTGCGCCTCTTCTACTTCTGTCATGCCGGTGCCGGCGGGCGGCTGATGCAGAAATTTGAGGGTGCCGTAAGGGGTGCCGCTGCTGTCCGCCCAGTCCAATCCGCATAACTGCGCCGTCAGCTTGCGCATACGCGCCTGGCCGAGATTCTGTGTGGTGGGATAGATGGGGGTGAGGGTGGCGGCCGGCGGCTCCGGGGTATCCGTAAAAGTTTCGTATTCCGGGTGGGCGGCGGTCAGCTCGCGGCCGAAAAAGCGGAATTCGCCGAACGCGCGGATGTGAGTCTGCTCCTGCAGCTTATTCTGCTGAAAACGCGAGTAGTGGAAAAACCGCAGATAGACCCGCCCGCTGTGGTCTTCAACACAGACCTTTAAACTGCGGCGTTTGCCGTACAAAACCTGGCTGCTGGTCACCCGGCCCTGTACCAGATATTCACCGCCGGCCCGCACTTCCGCCAGCGGGGTGACGCGGCTGCGGTCCTGATAACGGAACGGCAGGTGCAGCATCAGGTCGATGAGGCGGAAGACCCCCAGTTTGGCCAGGGTTTGCTGCAGGCTGGGGCCAACCCCTTTCAGTTGCGTGATGGGGGCGTTGGGATCAGCCGCCACTGGCCATGATCGCGTCGATTTCTATTTGCGCGCCGCGCGGCAGGGCGCTGACCTGAATGGCCGCCCGGGCCGGGAAAGGCGCCTGAAAGTAACGCGCCATGACCTCATTGACGGTGGCAAACTCAGCCAGATCAACCATATAAACCGTTAGCTTTACACAGTCGCGCAGGCTGCCGCCGGCCGCTTCAGCCACCGCGCTCAGGTTACGGAACACCTGGTCAGCCTGGGCCGCGAAGTCATCGCTGACCAGTTCCATGCTGTGCGGATCCAGGGGAATCTGGCCGGACAGATAAGTGATGGCGGCGCCGGCGGGGACGCTGACCGCCTGGGAGTAAGTGCCGATGGCGGCCGGCGCCTGCTCGGTGTTTACGACTTTGAACGGCATAAGTAATCCTTAGTGGTCAGTAGCCTACACGGGCCAGGTTGATCACCGCGCTGACGTTACGCAGGCGCCGCATGACCCGGGCCAGATGGGTGCGGTCGCGCACTGTAACACCCATAATCATGGTGCTGACTTCAGCGTTGCGCTCCTCAACTTTGATGTTGTCGACCCCCGCATCCGCGGCGGTAACCTCTGCCGCAATCTCGGCCAGAATGCCTTTGCGCCGGTGCACGTCGACTTTCAGCGTGGTGGTAAATTCACCTTCGGTGGTGGCGGTCCAGCGCGCCGGTATAATTTCACGGCGGGCGCGCCGCCGCAGCTCGGTAATGTTCGGACAGGTTTCGATGTGTACCACAAAACCCTTGCCCGGGGTCATATGGCCGACAATCTGATCGCCGGGCACCGGGCCGCAGCAGCGCCCGTAGTTGATCACCAGGCCCTCGCCGCCGCGGATGGAGACCGGCCCGCCGCCTTCCACGGTAACCGCTTCGTAATCGGGATTGTCCGCCGCCAGCAGCTTTTGCGCCGCCACATAAGCCATCAGATCGCCGTTGCCGATGGCCGCCAGCAGTTCGTCCAGGCGGCGTACGCCGAGCTCGGTAAAGACCCGCCGCAAGCGCCGGAAATCCAGGTCGTTAATGGAGGTGTTGGCGTTACCCAGGGCGCGGTTCAGCAACCGGCGGCCCAACGAGATAGATTCGTTGTTCTGCTGCTGTTTCAGCGCCAGGCGGATGGCTGAACGGGCCCTGGAGGTCACCACAAAGGTCAGCCAGTCCGGGTTCGGCCGGGCGTCGTCCGCGGTGATAATCTCCACCGTCTGGCCGCTCTGCAGTTGCAGGGATAACGGGGCCAGGTTGCGGTCTACCCGGCAGGCCACACAGCGGTTGCCGATATCGGTATGTACGACGTAGGCAAAGTCCACCGGGCAAGCGCCTTTGGGCAGCTCCAGGATGTCACCTTCCGGGGTGAAGACATAAACCTCGTCGGGAAACAGATCCAGCTTCAGGCTCTCGATAAACTCCAGCGGGTTGCCGGCCTGGCGCTGCAGTTCCAGCAGGTCCTGTACCCACTGCCTGGCGCGGCGCTGACTGTGATCCGCTTCGTCGTCGCCGGCTTTATACAGCCAGTGGCCGGCAATGCCGTTTTCCGCCACCGCGTCCATCTGTTTGGTGCGTATCTGCACCTCTATGGGAATGCCGTGCATGCCCACCAGGGAAGTATGCAGCGATTGATAACCGTTAGCTTTGGGAATGGCGATGTAGTCCTTGAACCGCCCCGCCACCGGCTTGTACAGATTATGCACGGCCCCCAGGGTGCGGTAGCAGGCGTCCACCTGGTCGACCACAATGCGGAAGCCGAAAACATCCATAATCTCGGTAAAAGATTTGTGCTGGGTTTGCATCTTGCGGTAGATGGAGTAGGGGTTTTTCTCCCGGCTCACTACGGTGGCGTTGATGCCGTCGCGGTTCAGGGCCGCGGTGATGGTGTTGGCAATCTCCTCCATGGGTTCGCGGCGGTTGCCGCGGGCGGCTTTTACGGCGCGTTCAATGCGGTCCGCGCGCAGCGGATGCAGGGCTTTAAAACCCAGCTCTTCCAGCTCGGTTTTCATGGTGTGCACGCCCAGGCGATTGGCGATAGGGGCGTAAAAGTCCAGGGTTTCGCGGGCGATTCGCTTGCGTTGGGCGTCGGACATGACCCCGATGGTGCGCATGTTGTGCAGCCGGTCCGCCATCTTGACCATGATCACGCGGATGTCCTTGGCCATGGCCAGTGCCATTTTCTGGAAATTTTCCGCCTGTGCCTCAGCGCGGCTGGCAAAAATGTTAGTGAGCTTGGAGACGCCGTCGACAATGTCCGCCACTTCCTGGCCGAAGCGGCGGCCCAGGGTGGCTTTGCTGGTATCGGAATCTTCTATGACATCGTGCAGCAGGGCTGCCATCAAGGTCTGATGATCCATGCGCATTTCAGCGAGGATCAAGGCGACGGCGGTTGGGTGGCTGATGTAGGGGTGGCCGGTGCGGCGGAACTGCCCGTCGTGGGCTTTGTCAGCGTACTGGTAAGCACGCTGCACCTGCTTGATCTGTTTTTTGTCGAGGTAAGTTAGGCGGTTACTCAGAGACTCAATAGTGGCCGGGGCAGCGACCTGGGGTTGCTTGGCGTAGGCGGCGAGCTGCCCGACAAAATATGATTGTGATGCAGGGGCTGATTCCCTAGCTTCGCGCGTCATCTCCTAACCTGTCGTCCCGCAACCCGCCACCGAGGTTGAAACTTACTTCCACCTCTTCATCGTCGGTAGAGACTTCCTGGCTGTCAAGCATTTCGTGAGAGATCAGCCCTTCAGCAATTTCCCGCAGCGCTATAACAGTAGGCTTGTCGTTTTCTTCAGCCACCAGCGGGTCGTTGCCATAGGTGCGAAGACCGCGGGCGCGGCGGGTGGCCAGCATGACCAGTTCAAAACGGTTGTCTACGTGCTCCAGGCAGTCTTCAACGGTAATTCGGGCCATTGTGGTCTCCGCAAAAAATAAGCGGCGCAGTGTACCTAGCCGCAGGCAGCCTTACAAGTTACCCAGCATGGCGCGCACACCGGGGTTTTGCTGGTACTGGCTGGCGGTGCGCAGGCGCGCGGCGCGGATCACCGCCAGCAGGTCGGCCACCGCGGTATCAAAGTCGTCGTTGACCACTACATATTGGAAATCGTGGGCTTTGGACATGTCCAGCCGGGCTTCCGACAACCTCTGTTCGATGCTGGCGGCGCTGTCCTGGCCGCGGCCGGTGAGCCGCTCCTGAAGGTGTGCTTCACTGGGCGGCAGGACAAAGATCGACAGCGCTTCAGGAATCAGCTGCTGAACCTGGGCCGCACCCTGCCAGTCAATTTCCAGGATCACATCCCGGCCCGCGGCGCGCAGCCGGTCTACCTGGCTGCGGGCGGTACCGTACAGATTGCCGAATACCACCGCATGTTCCAGAAACTGGCTGTCGGCCACCATGCGCTTAAAGGTTCCGGTATCAATAAAGTAGTAGTCGGTGCCGTCCTGCTCGCCGGGCCGGCACGGCCGGGTGGTGTGGGAAACAGATACCGCCAGCGCGGCGTCCTGTTGCAGCGCCGCGTTAACCAGGCTGGTTTTACCCGCGCCGGAGGGTGCTGAAATCAGGATCAGTTGTCCGTTGCTCATTCGATATTCTGCACCTGTTCGCGGATCTGCTCGATGAGCACCTTCAGATCCACGGCACGCTGGGAGGTCTCCGGCACCACCGCCTTGGCGCCCAGGGTGTTGGCCTCGCGGTTGAGCTCCTGGGTGAGAAAGTCCAGCCGCCGGCCGTGCGGGCCCTGGCCGTTGATATGGCTGCGGGCTTCTTCAACATGGATGGCCAGACGGTCCAGCTCTTCAGCAACATCGGCTTTCTGGGCCAGCAGCGCTACCTCCTGTTCCAGCCGGTCGGCATCCAGGTTCACCCCCAGATCGGCAATTTTCTGCTGCAGCCTGGCTTTCTGCTGACCGGCAAGATTTTCGGTAATGGGTTTCAGCGCGGCAGTCAGCTGATCGATCTGGTTGAGGCGGCTTGCCACCGCGGCGTGCAGTTGTTCACCCTCGCGTTGGCGGGAGTTGATAAGGTCTGTCAGGGCCTGCTCAAAAAGCTGCCGGGCGCTGTCCAGCACCGCGTCGTCATCAGCCGGGGTATCGTCCAGCACACCCGGCCAGCGCAGCAGCTCGATGGGGCTGACGGCGCCGATTTCCGGTGCGTCCCGCCGCACCTGTTCGATGGCGGCCATCAGCTGCAAGAGGATATTGCGGTTGATGGTGATGGCGGCGTTGCCGCCGACTTTTTCGATTTTCAGCGTGCAGTCCAGTTTGCCGCGTTTCAGATGCTTGCGCGCCAGTTCGCGCAGCGGATGTTCGATGCCGCGGAGCGCATCCGGGACGCGGAAGCTGGTTTCGAGAAAGCGGTGATTTACGGACTTGAGTTCCCAGATCAGATGCCTGCCGTGAGCGTCCATGCTGGCCCTGGCAAAAGCTGTCATGCTGTGCATTGTGCTGATAGGTGCTTCCTTCTGATAATTCTTAAAGTGTAATAGTTCTGCAGAAACAGCCCGTGCGATTCTAACCTGTCCCTCTATAATGTGGCCAAATTTTAGCTGTACCGGGAGACACTATGCGACCCAGCGGTCGAGCCGCGGATGAGATGCGTGCTGTGCGGTTTACACGTGGTTTCACCAAACACGCCGCGGGGTCGGTGCTGGTGGAGTTCGGCGACACCAAGGTGCTGTGCACCGCAGCGGTGGAGGATTCGGTGCCGGGGTTTTTGCGCGGCAAAGGCAGCGGCTGGGTCACCGCGGAGTACGGCATGCTGCCGGGCAGCACCCATACCCGTAACGACCGCGAAGCCGCCCGCGGCAAGCAGAATGGCCGCACGGTGGAAATTCAACGCCTGATCGGACGTTCGCTGCGTGCCATGGTGGACATGCAGGCGCTGGGCGAGCGCACCATACGGGTGGATTGTGATGTCCTGCAGGCTGACGGAGGTACCCGCACGGCGTCCATAACCGGCGGGGCGGTAGCGCTGGCGGATGCCATTGGCAGTCTGCCCGTTCAGGCTGCGTTCAAGGCATTTGTGGCATCTATATCGGTTGGAATCTACCGCGGTGTGCCGGTACTGGACCTGGATTATGCGGAAGACTCCAATGCGGACACGGACATGAACGTGGTGCGCATCGGTGACGGAGGATTTATCGAAATCCAGGGTACCGCTGAAGCGGCGCCGTTTACCGGCGCAGAGCTCAGTGACCTGATTGCCCTGGCGGAAAAGGGCACCGCGGAGTTGCTGCGGCTGCAACAGCAGGCGCTGGCGGATTAGACGGAGAATAGAATTGCAGGCACAGGACACATTTATTGAATTCATGCTGCAGCAGCAGGTGTTGAAGTTCGGCGAATTCACCCTGAATTCGGGGCGCATCTCGCCGTATTTTTTTAACCTCGGCGCGGTAAGCTCCGGCACCGCGCTGGCGCGCCTGGGTGAAGCTTATGCGGACGCCATCCTGGCTGCGGGCATTGATTTTGATGTCCTGTTCGGGCCGGCTTACAAAGGTATCCCCATAGCGGTGGCAACCGCGGTGGCGCTGGGCCGGCGCGGTACGGACGTTGGCGTGGCTTACAACCGTAAGGAAGCCAAGGACCACGGCGAAGGCGGGCAGTTGGTTGGCGCCGAGGTCCGTGGCCGCGTGTTGTTGATTGATGATGTATTAACCTCGGGCAAGGCAATCCGCTCAGCTTGTGAGCTGATCCGCGCCGCCGGGGCGGACATTGTCGGCGCCGTTATTGCGCTGGACCGCCAGGAAGTGAACGCCCAGGGGGCAACCGCCGTCAGCGAACTGGCGCAGGAATTGAGTGCGCCTGTGATCAGCATCGCAAATATGGCTGACGTTATCGGGTATCTTGGCCAGGCCGGCAACGGCATGGATGCAGATTCGGCGGATCAGCTCATGCAACAGATGTTGAACTATCAATCCAGGTACTGCCTCACAGCCGCTGCAGAAGTACAGAGCGGGGCCGGCAACGGATAAATTAAGACTACCGGTATGTTGCGAACAGGCTTACAAATCATAATCGCTGCCCTGCTGCTGTCGCTGGCCGCCGCTGCTGCACATGCCCAACAGTTTTTCCGCTACAAAGATAAAACCGACACCATGGTGTTGAGCCATACCATCCCCGCGGACCGGGTCAAGTACGGTTACGATATTGTCGACGAGAGCGGCACGCTGATCCGGCGCGTGGCTGCCCAGCTCAGTGACGAGGCTTACCGCGAGAAGGTTGCCCAGGAGAAAGCGGTGGCTGAATGTGAGGCTGCGGTACACCGGGTCAACAACCTCTATCAGACCATCGACGACATCGATTACGCGGAGGAAAAACAACTGGCGGGCATTGATACCTCCATCGCCAACGCCCGGGCTAACCTGACCCACGTGCGCAACCAGCGGCGCGAACTGGAGTCGCAGGCGGCGCAGAAAGATCTGGAAGGCAAGTCCATTCCCAACGCGTTGCTTGATAATATTGAGCGCGCGCGCTCCCAGGAAAAAAACCTCAAGGATGAGATTGAGGCGCGCCTGGCGGAAAAGCTCGACCAGCGGATCCAGTACCGCTACGACCGCAAAGTGTTTGAGTTACGCAACTGCGAAGACGGCCTGCCCTCCCGGGAACTGGCCAGCAACTAGCCTCCGGATACCTCTTCCGCAAACAGCGCCTGGTGCATGGCCTGCCACTGGCTGTCCCAGTTGTGGGTCGGCAGCTCGCTGAACCCGGAGCGCACAAACTGCAGAATACGCCCTTCCACCAGCGCCAGCAGCAGGTTTGCGTGGGCGTTGATCTGAATGGTTGGCATGCTGGTCATTTGCGCGTTGTGCTCGCGCAGCACCTGGCGCAGCTGGGTCTCCAGCCGATTGACAAGTTGGTTCATGCGCTGGCGCAGGCGTTCGGTTTCTCCTTGCAGAATGTCACCGACAAACAGCCTGGCGAAGCCGGGGTTGCGCTCGACAAAACTCAACACCAGATAGAGGATGTTGCGGCAGCGGGCGGCGCCGCCGGGTTGTTCCTGCAGCACCATGTTGATGCGGGTGAACAGGGTGTCTTCGGTAAATACGATCAACCCTTCAATGATTTTGGCTTTGCTCGGGAAATGCCGGTACAGGGCGGCTTCCGACACGCCCACCTGGGCCGCCAGGCTGGCGGTGGTGATGCGGTCGCCCGGGTTGGCTTGTAACATAAGCGCAAACGCCTGCAGGATCTGCTGCTTGCGGTCGCCTTTAGCCACGAATCTGGGTGCCTACGCCGGCGGTGGTGAACACCTCCAGCAACAGCGCGTGAGGGACGCGGCCGTCGATAATCTGCACGCTGGCAACACCGGCGTTAACCGCGGCCAGCGCGCACTGCACCTTGGGCAGCATGCCCTCATTAATAACCCCGTCCGTGATCAGTTGCTGCACACCCTGTTTGGAAACCTCACTGATGGTTTCACCGTCCGCATCCAGAATACCCGGGGTGTTGGTCAGCAGGATCAGTTTCTCCGCATTAATGGCCTGGGCGATTTCACCGGCAACAATGTCCGCGTTGATGTTGTAAGACTCGCCGTCACTGCCTACGCCAATGGGTGCAATGACCGGGATAAAAGCGGATTCGGTCAGGGTGGTAAGGATGCCGGTGTTGATGTGCATGATCTCCCCGACATGGCCGATGTCGATGATTTCCGGCGCGTTCAGCGCGGGTTCCATGGCCAGCTTGCGGGCCTGGATCAGGCCGCCGTCTTTGCCGGTCACACCCACGGCGCGGCCGCCCTGGGTGTTGAGCAGGGAAACAATCTCCTGGTTGACCAGCCCCCCCAGCACCATCTGCACCACGTCCATGGTGGCGGCATCGGTTACCCGCATGCCGTTAACAAATTTGGACTCGATGTTCAGCTTGTTCAGCAGCGAGCCGATTTGCGGACCGCCGCCGTGCACAATAACCGGGTGTATGCCCACCAGCTTCATCAGCACCACGTCGCGCGCGAACGATGCTTTTAAGGCTTCGTCCGTCATCGCGTTGCCGCCGTACTTGATCACCACCGTATGGCCGTGAAATTGCTGAATGTAGGGGAGGGCTTCGGAAAGTACCCTGGCGGTATCGGCGGCTTGTTTTTCGTTCATGATATTCCGGGCGTTGAAGCGGTTGTGGCGGCAGGTGCGTGACCGGCGGCAGTTCACCTGAAAGAAAGATCGGGAGCTATCTCGCTGAGCTGTGCCTGAAATTCATCCTGAATACGGTCCAGGGCCGCCGGTCCGTCAGCTTCGAAGCGCAGGGACAACACCGGGCTGGTGTTGGACGGGCGTATCAGCCCCCAACCGTCGGCAAAATCCACACGGATGCCGTCGATGGCCGTCACTGTGCCGTCGCCAAAGTCCGCGTTGGCCTCCAGCTTCTGCATGATTTCAAATTTTGCGGTTTCCGTGGTCTTGATCTTAAGCTCCGGCGTCGTGAACGTAACCGGAAACTGGGCAAATATTTCATCCACGCTGCGCCCGTCGGAGCCGATAATCTCCAGCAGGCGCACGGCGGAGTACAGGGCGTCGTCAAAGCCGTACCAGCGCTCCGCGAAACAGATATGGCCACTGAACTCACCGCCCAGCAGGGCGCCGGTTTCGCGGATCTTGGCTTTAATGTGGGAATGTCCGGTTTTCCACATGATCGGGCGGCCGCCCAGCTCGCTGATGATGTTGTTCAGATGCCGGCTGCATTTGACGTCGTAAATAATGTCCGCGCCGGGGTTGCGGCTGACGATGTCCTGAGCGAACAGCATCATCAGTTTGTCCGGCCAGATTATTTCGCCGCTGTTGGTCACCACCCCAACCCGGTCGCCGTCGCCGTCAAAAGCAAGCCCCAGGTCAGCGTTTTCAGCTTTGACCACGGTAATCAGGTCGTCCAGGTTTTCCGGCTCAGCCGGGTCCGGGTGGTGATTGGGGAAGTTGCCGTCCACGTCGCAGTACAGCGGGACCACCTCGCAACCCAACTCGGTGAGCAGGCGCGGGGCAATTTTTCCGGCCACGCCGTTACCGCAGTCCACAACAACCTTGGGCGGCTGTGCAACGGCAACGTCTTCGAGAATCTTGTCGACGTAGCTGTCGTCCAGATCCAGGTGTTCTACGTCACCTTGCCCCTCACTGAAATCGTTGTTCTGGATACGCTGCAGCAGCAGCTGGATTTTCTCTTCCGCCAGCGTCACGCCGCCGATCATCATCTTCAGGCCGTTGTATTCCGGCGGGTTGTGGCTGCCGGTGATCATGATGCCGGTGCCGGTGTCCAGGGCGTAAGTTGCGTAATACAACATCGGCGTGGGTACCTGGCCGATGGTGATTACATCCGCGCCGCCTTCGGTGAGGCCGCGGGTCAGGCTGGCCTGCAGGGGCTCGCTGGAATGGCGCCCGTCCCAGCCGACCGCCACCCGGCTGTGGTTTTGACTGATGGCCTCAGCGGCAAACGCCCGCCCGATCCAGTACACCACCTCTTCGGTGAGATTGGAGGTGGTTATGCCGCGGATATCGTAAGCGCGGAAAATACCCGGATCCAGGTCCAGGCCCATGGTGGCCGGTGCTTCTTCTTCGCTGACTTCAATGCCGAAGTTGTCGTCGCTGCTGGACCGGCGCACCTCAAGGAAGTCGCCGGCATCATTGCTGCGGTCTTTGGAGGCCGGGGCTTTGGCGGCGGGTTTCTCAGGCTGGTCCAGATCCGAAAGCAGGTTGCCGTCTTCCGCGGCAGGCTGTTCAGCGGCGCGATCTTCATTGGCCCCGGACGGCGCCAGGGTTGCGATGGTATCGGCTACCTGTTTAATGGCGCTGAGGCTGTAACGTCCCGGACTGCCGCCGCGACCGCGCAGGGCGCGCTCGGCATAATCGACCAGGGTACCGGCATCCTGCCCCAGTTTACGCGCGTAGCGGGAAAAGCCGAGAAATATGGCGGCGACCAGAACCACCCAGGAAACCGCAAGCGGCATAAAAAGACCGCTGATGGCGGTGTCTTTCTGCAGCACGTTGTTGGCTGCCGCCAGGGACAGGGTCCAGTGCGGGGCAAACAGTTGGGCGTCAATGGGCGGTGCAAGGTCGCTGTCGCGCCCCCAGTCGATCACCACGGTGCCGGCGGAGCCGGCAAATTTCTGGTGCACGCGCAGCTTGCCGCTGTCCTCGTAGTGGGACAGCGGGTCGGTGAATATCGACTTGTTGAATACAACAAACAATACGCCGGCCACCAGCCCCTGGGGGGTCACCGGTTGCGCCGCGTAGACAAACTGCTGCTGGTTCAGGCTGACTTCGGGGCCGACAAATTCGCGCGTCTCCGCCCTGCGGATCAGGTCCAGGGCGGCAAATGAAATGGGCACAGCGGAGTTCAGGTCTACTTCCGCGCGGCCTTTCTCGATAATGTCTACCCGTTCGATATAGGGGTTTTGCGCGCCGATCTGCTGCGCCAGGGCAGCGCGCTGCTCGGCGGTTGCAGACAGCGCCTGGGTGACGTCGGGAGAAGTGGCAATTGCACCCACCATATTGC
Organism: Pseudomonadales bacterium; assembly: GCA_028279305.1. Taxonomy (GTDB): domain Bacteria; phylum Pseudomonadota; class Gammaproteobacteria; order Pseudomonadales; family Azotimanducaceae; genus UBA4421. Next base: position 8,860 of record JANQOA010000322.1, on the reverse strand, counting down.
GCAGTTCACCGATGCGGCCGTTCATGAGCTGCACATACTGATTAAGGAGTTTTTCCCGCTCCAGATCCCTTGCAGCCTGAGCCGGTTGGGCAATGACCTGCCACCAGACCAGTCCAAACGCCACCAGCAGCCCGACGCTGGCGATCATGGCCGCCAGGCCGGCGTGGACCAGAAAGTCACCACCGGAACCGGCGGCCTGTTTTGTTTTTTTCTGCCGTGATCGTTTTGCCACTATGTTTCAGCCACTTAATTGAGGATAAGGTATGCGCTTGTTCTTCAACTTTATCCGGCGCAGGGGAAGCCCGGGGGATCAGAAGTCCTTATTTTGTCATACTTGCAGGGTTTGTACCTGCTAACTGTTGGGCAAAAATCTCAGGAATTTGGCCAATCAGGCTGTTTGCCAGCTGTTGTTTGGACTGGCGCGGAAATACCACCTCTCCCTGGGCGTAAATCAGCGTAGCGGCATTGTTGCTGCTGTTAAATCCGATAGTGGGGTCAGAGACATCATTCAGCACAATGGCGTCCAGGCCTTTGCGCAGGCGTTTGTCGGAAGCGTGGGCATGGGTGTTGTTGGTTTCAGCCGCAAAGCCGACAACAACGGCGGGGCGCTCCGCGGCTTTTGCCACCGAAGCGATGATATCCGGGTTTTCGGTGAGCTCGATGTGCATGCTGGCGCCGGCTTCGCCGGAACGTTTGATCTTCTGTTCAGCCGCTTGTTTCGGCCGGTAGTCGGCAACCGCGGCGACCCCGACAAACAGACTGACACCGCTGAGGTTGGCGTGTACGGCGTTGTACATTTCTTCAGCGGTGCGCACGTCAAGCCGGTGTATGCCGGCATGGCAGTCCGCTACACCGGGGCCGGCAACCAGGGTCACCTCAGCCCCTGCCAGGCGTGCCGCCTCTGCAATTGCCAGCCCCTGTAAACCGGAGCTGTGATTGCTGATAAAACGAACCGGGTCAATGGCTTCCACGGTGGGCCCGGTGGTTACCAGGACCTTTTTGCCGGTCAGCAGCCCGGCCTGCAGAGCAGGCGCAACAAACGCTTCCAGTTGCAGCATGATGTCTTCCGGTTCGGTCATTCTGCCCGGGCCGGTATCGCCGCAAGCCTGGTCGCCGCTGTCGGGGCCGATGACATGGTAGCCCTGGTCATCAAGGGTGCGCAGGTTCTGCTGAGTGGCGGGGTGCCGGTACATACGCTGGTTCATGGCCGGGGCCAGCACCACCGGCGCCTCGGTGGCGAGACACACGGTGGATAACAGATCGTCCGCCAGGCCGCCGGCCAGCTTGGCCAGGGTGTTGGCCGTGGCCGGCGCAATGAGCACCACGTCCGCCCACTTGGCCAGCTCAATATGCCCCATGGCGGCTTCCGCCTCCTCGTCCCACAGATCCTGGCGCACGCTGCGGCCGCTGACCGCCTGCAATGCCATGGGGGAGACAAAGCGGTGGGCGTTGGCAGTCAGAATGATTTCAACTTCTGCACCCGCGGCGCGCAGACCTCGCACAAGATACGGCGTTTTGTAGGCGGCGATCCCGGATGAAACGGCCAATAGAATGTGTTTGCCGTTGAAGGTGCCGGCGTCCGCGCGGCTCACCTCGCCGGGTATATGTGAATCACCTTTATCTGGATTGTCAGAGGTCGCCATGGCAACGCCGCCTAAACCGGAACATTCTCTCTAAGGTTAACCCGAAATGCCGTTAAGCTCATCTACCCCGTCCCCATCCTCACAATCTCCCAACAATACCGTACGCGAGTGGCGCGAGCAGGACCGCCCGCGGGAAAGGCTGTTGGGGGCGGGTGCCGGCGGGGTGTCATCAGCGGAATTGCTGGCGATCCTGCTGGGTACCGGCAGTGCCGGAGAAGATGCGGTTGCGCTGGCCCGCCGCCTGCTGTTGCGGTTCGGCACACTGGACCGGCTGGTGGCGGCATCCAGTGCTGAGCTGCTGGCCATCCGCGGCCTCGGCCAGGCCAAGGTGGCGCGTCTGAAAGCCCTGCGGGAATTGACGATGCGCCAGGTGGAGGAGCAGCTGATGCAACAACAGGTATTCAGTGATGCGGCGGCGGTATCCCGCTATATCCAGCGCCGCATCGGCCACCGCACCCGGGAGGTATTCGGCTGTCTGTTCCTCGATACCCGCCACCGCCTGCTGTCCTGGGAGGAGCTTTTTCTGGGTTCCGTAAACCGCGCCCATATCCATGCGCGGGAAATTTTGCGGCGCGCCATGGAACTGAACGCGGCAGCGGCGATTTTCGGCCACAATCATCCGTCCGGCATGCCGGAGCCGAGTCAGGCGGACCTGCATCTGACCAACAATCTTGCCGATTTGTTGCAGCGGGTGGACGTTGAGGTGCTGGATCACATTGTGGTGGCGGCGGACCGTACCGTATCCATGGCGGCGCGGGGCTTGTTGAACCGGTAGGGGTTTTCTAGTATAAACGCGCCTCTTTTTTTCTGGGTAGTTCACTATGTCTCAGGTGTGCCAAATCACCGGTAAGCGACCCATGGTTGGGAACAACGTCAGCCATGCACAGAACAAGACCAAACGCCGCTTCCTGCCGAATCTGCACTACCATAGATTCTGGGTTGAGTCGGAAAAGCGTTTTGTCAAACTGCGGGTATCTTCGCAGGGCATGCGCATCATCGACAAGAAAGGCATAGACGTTGTGCTGGCAGACCTGCGGGCAAAAGGTCAGCGGGTTTAGCTGAAAAGAGGAAGTTAACATGCGTGAAAAAATCAAACTGGTCTCCAGCGCCGGCACCGGCCATTACTACACCACTGACAAGAACAAGCGAAATACGCCGGATAAAATGGAAATGAAGAAGTACGATCCGGTAATCCGCAAGCACGTGCTCTACACGGAAGCCAAAATCAAGTAACACCGCATGCCGGAGCTCCCTGAAGTCGAAACGACTCGGCGGGGCATCGAGCCCTGGATTTCAGGCCAGGTCATCCGCGGCTGGCAGGTACGCAACCCGGCGCTGCGCTGGCCGGTGGATATCCCCGAACAGCTGCGCGGCTGTACCATCGAAGCGGTCAGCCGGCGCGGCAAATACATACTGTTGCACGCCAATCCGGGCACGCTGTTGCTGCACCTGGGCATGTCGGGCAGCCTGCGCATTCTCGCCCCGGAAACACCCGCGTTAAAGCACGATCACGTAGACCTGCAGCTGGGCAACGGGCGTATCCTGCGTTTAAACGATCCCCGGCGGTTTGGCAGCGTGTTGTTCCAGCCCGGTGCTGAGCCTTATCTGCACCCGCTGCTGGCGGACCTAGGGGTGGAACCCCTGGGCAATGAATTTAATGGTGATTATCTGCACCGCGCTTCCCGGCGCCGGAAGGTGGCGGTGAAGAACTTCATCATGGACAGCAAAGTGGTGGTGGGTGTGGGTAATATTTATGCTGCAGAGAGCCTGTTTACCGCCGGCATCCGTCCCGGCGTGGCCGCCGGCCGGGTCACGCGGCAGTCTTATCAGAAACTGGCGGCCGCCATTGTTGAAGTGCTGGCCCGATCCGTGCGGCAGGGGGGCACCACCTTGCGGGACTTTGTCGGCTCCGACGGTAACCCCGGCTATTTTAAACAACAACTTAATGTTTATGGCCGGCAGGGTTTACCCTGCAAAGTTTGCGCCGGCGGGCTGAAGTTGAAAATACTTGGTCAGCGCAGCACGGTATATTGTCCAAAGTGCCAAACCTAACAAGGATTTAGCGCCAACTAGTGCTAAAATACGTGAGTCTTGTGGCCCGCCAGCCTGAACAGAGGAGACGTTCGATGATCACCGTAGATACTTTGGTAAATAAGTTGCGTGTAGCATCAAAAAAGACACTGATGTCCTCAGCTCTGGCGTCGATGGTTTTTGCTTCAACCCTGGCGGTAAGTGCACCCGTGCAAGCTGCGCCGGCGGAAGAACCGGGCGCTTTTGAGATGACTGCTGATGCGCTGGTGGCGCGGCCCTTCGGCCTGGCGCTGACTACCCTGGGTGCAGCCGCATTTGTGGTCAGTCTGCCGTTCAGTGCCCTGGGGGGTAACGTCAAAGAGGCTGCTGACAACCTGGTTGTAGGTCCGGGCAAAGCCACTTTTGTGCGCTGCCTGGGCTGCCCGACGTCCGGACGCAAGCAAAAGTCCGCTGACTGATCCGCCAACTGAAGGGCGCTAACCCCGGCCGTTCAGTTCGCGTTGGACGGCGGGGTGCACAAATTGGGATATATCTCCCCCCAGACCGGCAATTTCCCGCACCAGAGTTGAAGAGATAAAAGAGCACTCTTTGGACGTGGGCAAAAAGACATATTCGATACTTTCGTCCAGCGACTGGTTCATCTCCGCCATCTGAAACTCATAGTCGAAGTCCGTGACGGTGCGCAGCCCGCGGAGAATAAACCCGGTGCCCTTGGATTTCACATAATCCACCAGCAGATTGTTGAATCCCTCAACGGAGACGCGGTCGCCGTATTCCGCCAGCACTTCCCTGCACAGATCGATGCGGTCGGCTAAATCCACCTTGGGGTCTTTTTGCGCGGAGGTGCCGATGGCCAGCACGACGTGGTCAAACAGATTCAGTGCGCGCCGGACCAGGTCCGTATGACCGTTTGTGATGGGGTTAAACGAACCCGGATAAACCACCACCTTCATACACCATCCCCTTTTTCTAAGTTAGTGTGCCTCCCAGGAGCGGCGATGGTAGCCGCGCACTCAATTGCCTGCAAGCCGGGTGAGTAAACCCGCATAACTGTCCCCGGACCGGGTGCGGCGGTGCACGCCGCAGTTGTGCGCCGCGGCCAACCCTTCGATGGCAGCCTCTGAAGGACCTTCGACATACAGATAGCGGACCCGGGGCAGGATCTGCAGAGTGCGCTGCAGTGCTGCTTCCAGCAGCTGCGGCTGGCGGTAGGGCGGATCCAGGAAGACAATCTCCCAGGCCGGCCCCGGCTGCGGCCGGCCTAGAAACGCCAGTGCTTCAGCCTGCACCAGCTGGTTGGGCGGGCCGATCTGCAGTTGCTGCATGGCCGCCGCCAACGACTGGCTGGTGAGCCGGTCGCGTTCCACCCACGTTACCGACGCAGCACCCTGGGAGAGTGCTTCCAGACCAAGGACACCGCTGCCGGCAAACAGGTCCAGGCAGTGGCTGCCCGGCAGCTCCGCGCGCAGCCAGTTGAACAGGGTCTCCCGCGTGCGGCCGGGTGTGGGCCGTAAATCCGGCCCGCCGCTGACGTTGAGCTTTCTTCCCCTCCACTTACCGCTGATAATGCGCACCTGAACTTTCGCGCGCTTGTTCCTGGTCATTCTTCAGTATCTGCGTTTGCAACGAAGGCGAATTATAAGGCTTGGTGACGGGTTCGGCGGGTGCTTGGTGCGTTTATGCGCGCGTGGTCTAATGGCGCGCAATTCAGTAGCGCGATTGAGGCGGGATTCTTGAAGCAGGATTGTAGTAGCAGTTTATGAGTGAAACTGAAGAGCAAAACAGCGGCGGGCTGTGGAAACGGCTGCGCAGCGGTCTGAAAAAAACCCGCAGCCAGTTAGCTGAAGGGGTCGGCAACCTGATCCTGGGTGAGCGGGAAATCGACGAAGGGGTGCTGGACGATCTGGAAACGGCCTTAATCCTCACCGATGTCGGGGTCGATACCACCACCGCGATCATGCAGGACCTTGCACCCCGGGTGGAGCGCCGCGAGCTGAACAACACGCGGGCGCTGCATGCGGCTCTGGCGGAACTGTTGGCGCAGCGGCTGCGCGCCCTGGAACAACCCATACGCCTGGAACGTGAGCCCGCCGGCGCCAAACCTCATGTGATCTTTTTTGTTGGCGTTAACGGTGTGGGCAAAACCACAACCGTGGGCAAGCTGGCCAAACAGCTGCAGCATGAAGGTAAATCCGTGATGCTGGCGGCGGGTGATACCTTCCGCGCGGCGGCGGTTGAGCAGCTGCAGGCCTGGGGAGAACGCAACGGCGTGCCGGTGGTGGCGCAACCCCAGGGCTCGGACAGCGCCTCCGTGGTATTCGACGCGGTGCAGTCCGCCCAGGCCAGGGGTGTGGATGTGCTGCTGGTGGACACCGCGGGGCGCCTGCAGGACAAAGCGCAGCTCATGGACGAGCTCAAGAAGGTGCACCGGGTTGTTAAACGGCTGGATGACAGCGCGCCCCACGAAGTGATTCTGGTGTTGGACGGCGGGGTCGGGCAGAACGCCTTAAGTCAGGTCAGCCTGTTTCATGAAGCGGTTAATCTTACCGGGCTGGTCATCACCAAGTTGGATGGCAGTGCCAAAGCGGGCGTGTTGTTTGCCGTTGCCGCGTTGCCGGACATAGACCTGCCGGTGCATTACATAGGCGTCGGCGAGGCCATTGATGATCTGCGCCGCTTTGGCGCGGATGAATTTGTCGAAGCGCTGCTGGCGCCGGCGGAAGAGGCTGACGGTGAGTAGCCGATCATCACGTTAACAGCATGACAGCAATGCGGCGCGGCAGATTCTGAGCATGGGACATATTGAACTGCAACATGTCACCAAACGGTTCGACAACGGGCATGAGGCGCTCAGCGACGTTTCCGTTGAGTTTGCGGAAGGCTCCATGACCTTTCTCACCGGCCACTCCGGCGCCGGCAAGAGTACGTTTTTGAAGTTGTTGCTGGGCGCGGACATTCCCACCCGCGGCCGGGTGCTGGTTAACGGCGTGGATATCGGCGCCATGTCCCAGCGCCGTCTGCCCCGTTACCGGCAGAACCTGGGAGTCGTGTTCCAGGACCATCACCTGTTAACCCAGCGCACGATTTTCGAAAACGTAGCGCTGCCGTTGCGGGTAGTCGGCATGCGCGGGCGGGAAATTGCCCGCCGGGTGCGCGCGGCGCTGACCCGGGTGGAATTGCTGGGCAAGGAAAATCTGTTCCCGCGGCACCTGTCGACGGGTGAACAACAGCGGGTGGGGATTGCCCGGGCGGTAGTCACGCGGCCCAAAATTCTTCTGGCTGATGAGCCCACCGGAAATCTGGACCCGGACCTGTCGCGCCACATCATGGATCTGTTTGCGCGTTTCAACCATGTCGGCTCGACTGTTATTGTTGCCAGTCACGACGTGCAGTTGATAGAAGCCATGGGGTCGCGCATCCTGCACCTGGAGCAGGGCCGGGTGGTCAGCGACAATCCGGGTGACAATCCGCTCCATGAGGCTGACGCTTGAGCGCTGAGAGAGCAGCGGGGGGTGCTGATATCAGCAGGGCAAAATCGGATCCGTGGCGCACCAACAGGTGGCAGCTGTTCGGCTGGCTGAGGGATCACCGCCGCGTGGCTTTTGAGTCCATGTATTACGTCAGCGCGCGTCTGGGCACCAGCTTCCTGGTATGGCTGGTGGTTGGCATTGCGCTGGCGCTGCCTGCCGGGTTGTGGATTCTGCAGATCAACATGGCGCAGATGTCGGAAGACTGGGAGGGACGGCCCGGCCTCAGCGTCTACTTTGACATGGGTGCCGGTGACGCAGAAATTAAATCCGCGGCTGATTTTCTGCGCGGCCTGGAGGCCATTGACGACGTGCAGGTGACCAGTTCTGATGAAGCGCTGGCGGAGTTTAAATCTTATAGCGGCGTGGACGGTCAGTTGGCGGATGCACTGACCCTGCTGGAAGATAACCCGCTGCCGGCGTCGCTGCGGGCACTGTTCACACCCGGTCTGGGCATTGCCGAAGTGGAGCGCTTGATCAAACAGAGCCAGGCGCTGCCCGGGGTGGGTGAGGTGGTGGTGGAAAAAACCTGGCTGGAACGGCTGCAGGAGCTGTCCCGGGTAGTCAGCCGGCTGGGGATCGTGCTGGGGGTATTATTTGGTCTGGGGGCGGTGCTGGTGACCGCATCGTCGGTGCGCCTGGCGATCGAATCCAGGCTGGATGAACTGCGCGTACTGCAGATGATAGGCGCCACCCGGGGCCAGGTCAGGCGCCCGTTTCTGTATTTCGGCGCGTTGTACGGCTTCGGCGGCGGGGTCATTGCCGCAATGTTGATTTCCATCACCCTGGTGGTTATCGAACCACCGTTACAATCATTATTGGGCAGTTACCAGCAGGACTTGAATCTGGCGGGTTTTGACCCCATGTTTCTGCTATTCCTGCTGGGTCTGGGCAGCATTTTGGGCATTTTTGGCGCCATGGTGGCTGTCCGTCAGCGCCTGAGGGACCTGGAAATCTTTTAAATTCAACAAGTTAGCGGTTTTTTTGAACTTTTATACGGATTAGCAGACTTACCCTTAGAGTGCTAAAATAGTTGGATTAGTGTTACCGGAGGTATCACATGGCAACAAATATCATGGCAATGCCCAGTCTCGCGCCCGGCCGCGACCTGGACGCCTATATGAATACCATCAGCGCCTTTCCCGTGCTTACCGCGGAACAGGAAAAGGAGCTGGCGGAGCGTTTTTATTATCACGACGACTTGGATGCTGCGCGCGAACTGGTACTGTGCCACCTCAGATTTGTTGTGCATCTGGCCCGCTCCTATCAGGGTTACGGGCTGCCCCAGGCGGACCTGATTCAGGAAGGCAACGTCGGGTTGATGAAAGCGGTTAAGCGTTTTGATCCCGGTGTCGGCGTGCGCCTGGTGTCTTTTGCGGTGCATTGGATCAAGGCAGAGATGCACGAGTTTATTCTGCGTAACTGGCGCATCGTCAAAGTGGCCACCACCAAAGCCCAGCGCAAGTTGTTTTTTAACCTGCGCAGTGCCAAGAAGCAGCTGGCCTGGCTTAATCAGGACGAAACAAAAGCGATTGCGGATGAGCTGGGCGTGCCGGTGAAAGAGGTCAGCCGTATGGAAGGGCGCCTGGCGGCCAGCGATATGGCGTTTGACGGTTATGACAGCGACGACGACAGTGCGGTTGGCTCCGCGCCGATGCA
>JANQOA010000305.1 GCA_028279305.1 Pseudomonadales bacterium | reverse complement strand
CCTCACCGTCCATGATGCCCAGGCTGATCAGGCCTTCCACCATCACCTGCAGGGCTGCTTCGTGGGGGGCGTTAAAGTGATTGCCGGGACGGCAGGCTTCGATGGCCGCCAGGTTGGCGGCCAGCACAATCTCGTAGATCTCCCGCTGGGCTTTGTTGAACTTGCCGGACGCCGGGAACGTGCGGGTGACGTCCGCCGCGTAGTGCTCGAATTCACACCCGGCATCAATCAGCACCAGATCTTTTTCACCCACGGTGGCGCTGTTTTCCACGTAGTGCAGTACACAGGCGTTGTTGCCCGCGCCGACTATGCATGGGTACGCCGGCGAGCGCGCGCCCTGGCGCATGAACTCGTAAGTCAGCTCGGCTTCCAACTGCCACTCCGTAATTCCCGGGCGGCAATGCTGCATGGCGCGCATGTGCGCGTCCGCGGTGATGTCCGCCGCTTTGCGCATCAGCGCAATCTCTTTGGCCGACTTGTACAGGCGCTGTTCGTGCAGCAGGTGCTTCAGCTCCACAAACTCCCCGGGCGGTTGTGCGCCGCCGGCCTCGCGTTTGCGGATGCCCGCCACCCAACCGAGCAGCTGCTGGTCGAAGTCCGGATACTCTCCCAGCGTGATATAGATGCGTTCCCGCCCCTCCAGCAGGCCGGGCACAATGTCGTCCAGGTCGGCAATCGGAAATGCATCGTCCACGTGCAACATTTGAGTTGCGCGCTCCGGCCCAAGCCGTTGCCCGTCCCATTGCTCCGCGGCTGCGTCCCGGTCCTGGCAGAACAATATTTCTTCCCCGTGCTCGCGCCCGGGCGTCAGCAACAGCAGGGCGTCCGGTTCCGCAAATCCGGTCAGATAGAAAAAGTCGCTGTCCTGGCGGAACAGATATTGGATATCCCGGTTACGGCGCATCAGCCGGGCGCTGGGAATGACAGCCACCGAACCCGGCGCCATCATGCTCATCAGCCGCTGCCGGCGCTTTTTGTGTTCTGTCAGCGGGACCGCTTTTGCCACCACAAGCCCGCTAGTGCAACGGTTCGGATGCAGGTGCCTGCTCGTCGTCCGGCGCCGGGCTCATCAGAGCCAGCACCAGCACCGCGGCCACCCGTACGTATTCAAATATTTCGGTGTAAGATACTTCGTCCTGCTCTTCGTCACCGTCATCGTCACCGCCCTCCAGCGCGGAGATGCTGGTGAAATCGCGGACAATTTCCTGCACATCTTCAGGCAGTTCAGGCGGCGGATCCTGTGCCGGCAGGGCTGCGCCGAAACCGCTCAAGAAACCTGCACAAAAATCACTTAAACCCGCCAGCCGCTCACTCAGCGGCTGGTTGTCATCCGCCACCAGCGGCGCAAACTCCATATCCTGGGAGGCAAACCCCAGCAGCGCCTGGGTGACAAAATCCGTGACCGCGGTTTCTTCCGTGAGCACGTCTTCACCCGCCAACTGAATGAATTCCGGCAGGGAAAAGCGGCCCGGATTACCGGCCGCCATGCCGCACACCAGGCCGTGCAACTCCGCCGGGCTGATCACGGCAGACGCATCCCGGGCTTTCTGTTCCAGTTCCACGGACATTAGAGGGGCTACACAAAGGTCTATAATCAGCGCAAACTATCGCCTACAAATGGGACAAAAGCCAGGCACCGGCAACTTTTTGAGGTAGAGTACGATCCCTTCGGCAAAGACTCACTGAGTCCGGGGCAGCGTCTTGAACATAAAGCGTTAACACTTGAGACACGGCATAAGAAAACCATGGCAGAATCAGACCAATTGACCCACCTGGAACAACAACTGGACGAATTGCTGGTGCTGACCCAGGTGCTGAGTAAAGAAAACAAAGCACTGCGCGCTCAGCAGAAAAACTGGTCCACGGAACGGGCCAAGCTGATTGAAAAGAACGAACTGGCAAAGAACCGGGTGGAATCCATGATCAGCCGCTTGAAGGCGTTGGAGAAAGACTAGTGTCAAACCTGAGTACCGTGGTGGTGAACATCCTGGGCAAGGAGTACCAGGTGGCCTGCCCGGAAGATGAGGTGGAGGCGTTGACCAAGTCCGCCCGCTACCTCGATCAGAAGATGGAAGAGATCCGCGGTTCCGGAAAAGTGGTCGGCTTGGACCGCATCGCCGTAATGGCTGCGCTGAACATTACCAACGCGTTCTTGAACGGCCAGGATACCCTGAGCGAAACCCAGGGTGTGATCAGTGAACGCATCAACCACCTGTCGGACAAGGTGAGCAACGCGCTGGCGCAACACAAGCAGCTGGATCTTTAACCGCCGCGCAAACCTCACTTAGCGCAAGCGCAAAATCTGTAAAGTGCTTTTTGCCGACTTTGCGCAACACTGCGCATTCTCAGAATTCCACGCCATTTTCAAGTATTGGTTGAACCGGGTTTGGAGCTATACTGCAAGCGCTCCTGGGATGTTTGCCAGTTGGTCGCGTCCTTGAGCCGTTAGAGAAACCCTAGGGGGTCCTGGGGTCAACATCGGTGAGCATACCCAATCTGATGGGTCGCCTTAGGTGTTGCACAGACCTCCGCCTTGAACCATAACGGTTCAGGGCAAACCATCAGCGGCATCTCCGGGAGCAAACTATCATGGCCGCCAACACCCCGCCAAACGTCAGCTCAGCCCAGCGCCAACAGCGGCGCAAAATTCTGCGTGAAAAATTCAGAGCGCGGCGGCGCGGGCTGTCCGCTGATGAACGCCGTCAGGCGTGCGGCGCCATACTCATCAACCTGCAGCGTTTTACCCAGGATCTGGCCGACCAGCAGCAAAAACAGCCGCTGGCGATTGCCGCTTACCTGGCCGCGGACGGTGAAGCGGACCTGGCCGACTGGCTGACCACCAGCCTGCACTGGGTTTACCTGCCGCGCATAAACGCGCGCGCCAAAACGATGCACTTTCACCGCTGGCAGGGCCACGAGCCGTTGTACGAAAACCAATTCGGCATTGGCGAACCGGCCGCGGACGCGCCGCAACTGCCGGCGGCGGAGCTGGACCTGGTGCTGACCCCGCTGGTGGCGTTTGATACCAGCGGCACACGCCTGGGCATGGGGGGCGGATACTACGACCGCTGTTTTGCGGACATACCGTCCGCCACCATGGTGGGTGTTGCGTTCCAGTGCCAGCAAAGCCCCACGTTTATTCCCAGCGAACCCTGGGACCGCCGCTTGAACGCTGTGGTGACCGAGCAGGGCGTGTTAGAGTGGCCGGCCGTTTAAACCCACTGCATCAGTAGGCGGTTATGGCAGTCAGAAAAATCATTCGCATGGGCCACCCCAACCTGCGCATACCGGCGCAGGATGTGCCTGCGCAAGCCATCGGCTCCAGCGAGCTAACCCGCCTGGTGGATGACATGGTGGACACCCTGCACGATTACGGCGGTATTGGCCTGGCGGCACCGCAGATTGACGAGCCCCTGCGCCTGGCCATTATCGAGATCCCCGGCGGCCACAGCCGCTACGGTGAAATTGAAGCCATGCCGCTAACGGTTTTCATCAACCCGGTTGTGGAAGTGGTGGACGGCACTACCGCCGGCTACTGGGAAGGCTGCCTGTCGGTACCCGGCCTGCGCGGCTTTGTTGAACGCCCCCAGCACGTCAAGGTGAGTTATACCACCAGTCAGGGGCAACCCGCCGAACTGGAGCTGCAGGGATTCTGGGCCACCGTTTTCCAGCACGAGTTCGACCATCTGGACGGGCGTTTATACATCGACCGCATCACTGACCCCACCAAGCTGGTATTCGAAGAAGAATTCAACCGCTACCTGGCTGATTAGCCGGCTCACGCATCTCACCCGGGCGGGTTTCTTCTAACGCAGAAACATCGTGTACGCCGGATTGTCCGTTTCTTCCCAGAAGCGGTAGCCGATACGCTGCAGGTACTTCCCCAGGCGCGCTCGCTGCCGCGGCTGGGCTTCAAAACCCACCATCACCCGGCCGTAGGCGGCGCCGTGGTTGCGGTAGTGGAACAGGGTGATGTTCCAATCCGCGCCCAGGCCGCCGAGAAACTGCAACAAGGCGCCGGGGCGTTCCGGGAATTCAAACCGGTACAGCAGCTCCGGCAGCTGGTTGTGATTGCGCCCGCCTACCATATGCCGCACGTGCAGCTTGGCGGCTTCGTTGTCGGTCATGTCCACCACTTCGTATTGCCGTTGGCGCAGGTCCGCAACCACCGCGTCCCGGTCTTCCGGGGTGGCGACCTGCAGGCCAACGTAGATGTGGGCCATGTCGTTAGGCGCGTAACGGTAGTTGAACTCAGAGATGCCGCGTTTACCCAGGGCGCGGCAGAACTTCAGAAAGCTGCCCTGCTGTTCGCTGATGGAAACCGCCAACACGGCTTCCCGGTGTTCACCCACCTCGGCGCGCTCGGAGATGTGCCGAAGGCGGTCGAAGTTCACATTGGCGCCGCTGACCACCGCCACCACCGACTGCGGCAACGTGCGCCGAGCTGCGGCGGCGTCCTGCACATAGCGCTTCATGCCCGCCACCGCCAGCGCGCCGGCGGGCTCAGCAATCACCCGGGTTTCTTCGAATACGTCTTTGATGGCGGCGCAGATCTCGTCGATGCTGGCCACCACCACCTCGTCCACGTACTTGCGCGCGACGGCAAAAGTCTCTTTGCCGATTTGCGCCACGGATACGCCATCCGCAAACAGGTCCAGCTTGTCCGCCGGCAACACCACCCGGCGGCCCGCCTGCATGGCGGCGTGCAGGCAGGCGGAGCCTTCCGCTTCCACCCCGATCACCCGGGTTTTCGGGTAAAGGTATTTGATATAAGCGGCAACCCCGGCAATCAGACCGCCGCCGCCAACCGGCACAAATACCGCGTCCGGCTGACCGGGGTGCTGATTCACAATCTCCATGCCCACTGTACCCTGCCCGGCAATCACCTCCTTGTCGTCGTAGGCATGCACGTACACCATGCCCTGTTCCTGCTCCAGTTCCCGGGCATGGGCATACGCCTGATCGTAACCGTCACCATGCAGTACCACCCGCGCACCCCAGGACTTCACCGCATTAACCTTGATGCTGGGGGTGTTGCGGCCCATGACGATGGTGGCACGGATCCCCAGGTGGGAAGCAGCCATGGCCACCCCCTGGGCGTGGTTGCCGGCGGACGCCGTAATCACCCCGCGCTGCTGCTGCTGCGGCGACATCTGCGCCATCTTGTTAAACGACCCGCGAATCTTGAAACTGAACACAGGCTGCTGATCTTCACGCTTTAACATCACCTCCACACCCAGCCGCTTGGACAGGCCGGGGGCATGCTGCAGGGGTGTCTCCTCCGCCAGGTCGTAAACCCTGGAAGCGAGAATTTTCTTTACATAGCTTTCCAGCATGGGCACCATCTTCTTGAAATTTTTCCAATCACCGAGACACTTCCATCAGCGCCTCCACTTCCAACCCGGCACTTTCACCACAAAACGTGCTGAAACAAAAAGCCGCACGTGCCGCACTGGACCTGATCACACCGAAACTCACCACCAGCAGTATTGTCGGTGTGGGCACCGGCAGCACAACCAATTATTTCATCGACGCGCTGGCGGAAATTAAACACGTATTTGACGCCGCCGTGTCTTCATCCGAAGCCTCCGCGGACCGCCTGCGCGGACACGGTATTCATGTCCTGGACCTGAACGCCACGGCCCGGGTGGATGTTTACGTGGACGGTGCGGATGAAGTCAATTCAGCCAGGCAGCTCATCAAAGGTGGTGGCGCCGCCCTGACCCGCGAAAAAATAGTTGCCAGCGCAGCGGACGAGTTCATCTGCATTGTAGACGAAAGCAAGGTTGTGGACACCCTGGGGGCGTATCCCCTGCCGGTGGAAGTGATACCCATGGCGCGCAGCCTGGTGGCCCGCGGGCTGGTGGGGCTGGGCGGGCAACCGGTATGGCGGGAAGGTGTGGTAACCGACAACGGCAACTGGATTCTGGACGTGCACGAGTTCATGGTGGCGGACCCGCTGGCCATGGAAGCTGCGATTAACAACCTGGCGGGCGTGGTCTGCAACGGCTTGTTTGCCGTGGATGCCGCGGACACCGTGCTGGTGGCCGGTGCGGGCGGGGTCAACCCGCTGGCGTAAGAGGCTGCGCTAGCCCTGGTTAAAATGCGCTAGCCCTGGTTAAAAACCGGTTTGCGTTTCTCCAGAAAGGCCCGCATGCCTTCCTGGGCATCCGCGGTGCCGCGGTTGCTGTGGATGGCCGCCCGCTCCGCCGCCAACAATTCATCCAAGCTTCTGCTTTCGCAACCGACAATCACCTCCAGCATGCCGCGTACCGCCTGGGACGGCTGTGCGGCCAGCTCATGGGCCAGCGCCAGCGCCCGGTCTTTCAGTTCCGCCAGCGGCCACACTTCATGCACCAGGCCGATGCGCAGGGCTTCCGGCCCGGAGATCTTCTTCGCCCGTAAAATCATATCCAACGCCTGGTCCCGGCCTACACAGTGGCTGAGCCGGGCGCTGCCTCCCCAGGCCGGCACCGCGCCCAGGTCCAGCTCCGGCAAACCAATCTGTGCGCCTTCCTCCGCCGCCAGGCGGAAATGACACCCCAGAGGCAGTTCCAGGCCACCGCCCAGACAATAACCAAACAACGTGGCAATAGAAGGTTTACCCATATTCTCAATAGCTGAGATGACCCGCAGGCGCTGGTCGAACACCGCATCAGCACTGCCCATGCGTTCTATGCCTTCCGGCAGCTGTTTCAGGTTCATCCCAACGGAGAAGTTCTCCAGACCTTCCGCGGTAAAGACTACCGCCCGCACACTGTCATCCGCGGTCAGATCCGCCACCACCTCTTCCAGCCGGTCCATGTACTGCAGCGTCATACGGTTCAGCGGCGCATCGTTGTTGGACACAATCGCCACAGCGTCCTGGCGTTGTACCAGCAGGGGCTCGT
Source organism: Pseudomonadales bacterium (assembly GCA_028279305.1). GTDB lineage: Bacteria > Pseudomonadota > Gammaproteobacteria > Pseudomonadales > Azotimanducaceae > UBA4421. The sequence continues at coordinate 5,865 of JANQOA010000305.1, read as the reverse complement.
CACTCACAGCACCCTCTCCTTGTTCATCTGCATGGCCCACTTTGCCATAGGGTGATAGGCTGCCGCCACGCACACGTTGAGTTAAGGGAGAGGGCATGGCGGACTTCAACAATCAGGTCTGCGCTGTGACCGGTGCAGCCTCGGGGCTGGGTGCCGCGGTGGCGGCGCAGTTGAGCCGGGCCGGCGCCAAGCTGCTGCTGCTGGATATCGACGCCAGCGCCGGTGAGCAACTGGCGGCAGAGCTGGGCGGGGAATTCATGCGCTGTGATGTCAGCCAGCCCGAAGACTGGGCGCTGGCGGCAGAGCGCTGCAGCGGGATGGGCGGCCTGAAGTACTTGCACCTGAATGCCGGTATACAGATTGCGCCGCCGAACGCGCCGCTGCAGGAATATCAGTTCCAGCACATGCAGTTGGACCGCTACCGCAAGATGATGGGAGTAAACGTGGACGGCGTCGTTTTCGGGCTGCAGGCGCTGCTGCCGCAGATGCACAGCGGCGGCGCGGTGGTGGTGACCTCGTCCCTGGCCGGGGTCACCCCTTACGAAGTAGATCCGTTGTACGCCATGAGCAAACACGCGGTATCCGGGCTGGTGCGCAGCCTGGCGGGCCACTGCCGGGAGCTGGGGGTAACCATCAACGCCATCTGCCCCGGCGGTATAGATACGGCCATCATCCCGGAGGCGCAACGCACCGACAAAGCGGTGTTCATGACCCCGGAGCACGTTGCGGAAGAAGTGCTGGCCCTGATGGACGCTGAGGAAAACGGCAAAACCTGGGCCAAAGTGGCCACCGCCAAGCCGGCCTGGATCATCCGCGCGCCGGGGGATAAAGGCTGAGGCTCAGTTGCCGCCGTAGTTCTTTTCCAGATACTCCGAACGGAAACCCAGCGGCGGGGTAAAGAAATCCGGCCGCCCTTCGGGGGTCATATCCATCAGGTTCCAGTAGGGCCACACCAGATCCACATGGTTCCCCGGCAGTTCTGAACCCCAGAAGTGGAAGATGCCTTCGTCACGCCGGGTAAATACATTCATCATCGGCCACAGCGTGTTGTCGTCATCCCCCTGCCCGCGGTAGTGCTTGAGAAAGTCCGTCTTTTCCGCTGACACCAGGTTGATATGCTGCCAGCCGCGGCTGTTGGCCCAGGCGTTGAGCCTGGCTGCCGGTGCTTTGGCCACCACCACAAACGCGGCGTTGTGGCTGACCGGCACCGACGCTCGGTCGAAACCGTCCACCAGCGAGGTGCAGGACGGGCAGGGGTTATCCCAGTCCGGGCCGAACATATACGAGTAGATCAGCAGCGACGGCTTGCCGGCAAACAGATCGGTAAAGTGCAGATCTTCCCCCAGAGTGCTGTTGTTGGCGGAGACAAATACATAATCCTGCTGCACCTCGCCGCCCAGGGGCAGCTTGCGCCGCAGCGCCGCCACCGCTTTGACTTTGTCCATCAACGCCTGCTCTTCCGCCAGCAGGGCTTCCCGGGCCTGCCGGTACTCGGCGCTTTCGTTGGGATATTGTGGTTCTGCCATTGTCTGCTCCTTGGTCTACTCCGTGTTAATGGATGGACTGCCGGAAGGCTCAGCCGGCGTCGGGCACCTGCAGCTTGAACTTCTGCACCTTGGTACTGGACATGGGCCACTCGGTGACAAAGTAGACGGCGCGCGGCACTTTGAAGCTGGCCAACTGATCTTTACAGTGGGCAATCAGGGCGCGTTCGTCAACCTCGGCGCCCGGGTTAAGTTCTATAAACGCTACCGGCACCTCCTGCAGGCGGTCGTCCGCACGGCCGATAACCTGAGCCAGCTTTACCGCCGGATGTTTAGCCAGGTGGGACTCAATCTCCAGCGCCGCGACATTTTCACCGCCCACTTTAAGCATGTCTTTGATGCGCCCGTGATAACAGATCGCGCCGTCCGCGGTCAGGCTGCACAGGTCGCCGGTGCGGAACCAGCCTTGGTGAAAACTCTCCGCGTTTTTCTCCGGCGCTTTGTGGTACCCGTCAAATACCGAATAACCTTTAATCCACATTTCCCCCCGCTGTCCCGCCGGCAGCGCTTGCAACGTTTCCGGGTCGGTGATCTGCACGTCCACGCCGGAGAAAGGTTTGCCGCAGGTTTCCAGCCGTTCTTCCAGACTCTCCCGGGGATGATTGTAGGCAATGACGCCGCCGGCTTCGGTGAGGCCGTAAGCGCCTGTCTGCACCGCCTGGGGAAAGGCGTTCTGAAAGCGCCGCAGCATCTCCACCGGCGCCACATTGTTGATCCGCCGCAGGTTGGACAGGTCGGTGGCGGCAAAATCCGGGTGGTTAATCAATTCGTTGGTGACCGTGGGGAACGCCGGGAACGCCACCGCCACCCGGTCCCGGGCCAGCATGCGTAACGCTTCACCGGCTTCTATATGGGTCATGGACGACATCGCCGCACCGGCGTCAATACAGCACAGGAAGGGCAGGATGGACGACATGTGGAACATCGGCAGGGGCGCCCAGAATACATCCTGTTCCGTCAGAAAATAGCGTTCGCGGTTCATGTTGACGCCGTTGCGCACCAGCAGGCCGTGGCCCAGCGGACAGCCTTTAGGGTTGGCGGTGGTGCCGCTGGTGTACATCATGATGGCCGCTTGCTCGACCCTGACTTTGACCCGCAATTCATCCACTTCCAAACGGCTGACCCCTTCACCAGCCTGGATGAACTCCGCGGTGGACAAAAAGCCGGGTATTGCAGGTGCATCCGCGGCATCGCTGAGGTTCACCAGCCAACGCAGTTTTTCCGCCTCCGCCAATTGCAGGGGCTGACCAGGCGCCGCATTCCCAATCTGCGGAAACGCCTGGCTGATCAGATCCGGGAAATTGGCGTATTCGGAAATGTGGTCCGACGTCACCAGCACCTTCAGGTCCGCGTTTTCCACCACATATGCCAACTCCAGCGCTTTGTAACGGGCATTAACCGGCACCGCCACGGCACCCAGCAGGCTGCAGCCCATAAGGACTTCCAGATAAGGCATGCAGTTGGCCATGAGGATGCCCACATAGTCCCCTGCCCCCACACCCAGACCGTGCAGGCAGCGCGCCCGGGCATAAGCGGCAGCTACAAACTCATCGTAGGTGTGGCGCTGATCGGGAAAGATCAGCAGCGGCCGCCCGCCGTATTGGTCCGCACGGCTGAGCAGGTAATCCGCCAGGGTGCTGACATGGATGCGGTGAGACGCCGGGTGGGTGGTGGTGTCCATGGGCGAACTCCGTGCTAAACAGCCCCAATGCTAATACAGTTCGGTGCATGGTTGGAAACCGCGGACAACCTGCCGTAGCGGGCATGCGGGGCAACCGCAGTCAACCTGCAGGGGGTTCTCGAGGATCGAGCCTGAGAAAGCGCTGCGGCGCAAAACCGCACAACAGCCTTAGACCAAATCCCATATCGTATTGCTTGGCGATCCGCATGTGCTCATCACCCTCTATCGGTACAGCGGTGTACGGCTTCGCTTCTCCCCCCCGCTCTACTTCTATTTGCGGATTTTTGAGAATCGCGTGATACCACTTGCGGAACCAGTGATTGGAAGAGACGTAGAGTTTGTTTTCGTATTCGAGACCATACAGCTTGCGCTTTAAGATTGTGCCCCCTGTATCTACGTGCAGCGTCAGACCACCCTCCATATCGGGTTGGACCTTCCAGATGACGCCTTCCAAAAGAAGAAGTAGCAGTAAATATCCGAGACCTATGGTTAGAACAATTTCTAGAAGCAGCATTCAAAGATTCTCATACAACGCCTGCCGTTCCGCCTCCTCCAGCACGGTGGCTTTAACCACCGGCTCACCGGAGGGGGAGAAGAACGGCGTCTTGCGGTAAGAGCCGGTGATGCGGGCCAGCAGCAGCTTGGTGACAAACTTAGCCATGGTCAGGGTCACTCCCTGTTCCGGCGGCGGCTCCTGCCACTTTCCCTCCTTGGTGAACACCCGCATGCGGATGGGGCCCAGCCGCTCATCCAGATCACCCCCTTCCCCGTCCTGCAGGCATTGGCGTAACAAACCGACAAACGCCAGCTTGTGGTGCCGCGGGGTGTTGCCGATGGGTGTGTTGCAGCAACCGGCATACCAGCGGCGCAGGCCGCCCCGCGCCAGGCGCATACAGGCCAGATGTTCGGCGCCCTGGGTGAAAGCCACATGGGACGGTGAGGTCTGCAGCACCTCGCTGCCGCCGTTTGCATCAAGGATTTCGTCGGCCCGGCCCAGGAAGTGCGCAAAAGCCTGGCAGTCCCGGCAATAACAAAGCCCCCTGTGCAGGCCGGCCCGCCGCGCCAGGGTGCCTTGCAAGGCCCCGCAGGTGCATGATATTTCCACACTCATAGTCAGACTCTCCGCTTACAGGTGCCGCAGCGCAAACGACTCAAACCAGCGGTTCAGATTCTCAAATTCATCACTCACCGGCAACTTGCCAAAATTAGCAAAGTTGAACGCAGCCAGCAGCGTGCAGTCTGCGATGGTGACTTTTTCACCCATCACGAAGGGGCCGTCACCCACCAGGCTGTCAACATAAGCCAGCGCCTCCGGCAGCAGTTCCCGCTCGCGTTCCGCTACCCCCGGGTTGGGCGGCAAACCGGTGGGGGAGTTGGTGGCGTGCACCAGGCGGATCACCCGCAGCAGCACATTCAAGTCGATAAAACGCTCCATGCTGCGCACCCGGGCGCGTTCTTCCGGCGTGCTGCCGATCATCACCGGCTGCGGGTAACACTCCTCCAGGTATTCCATGATCGGCAGCGACTCCGTGATAAAAGTACCGTCATCCAGCTCCAGCACCGGTACCGTGCCGCGCGGGGAGCGGGCCAGGTGCTCGGCGCTGCGCTGTTCACCTTCAAGGAAATTAACCAGCACCAGATCAACATCGGTGATGTTTTTCTCCCGCATGAAAGCCAACACCCTGTTCGGGTTGGGGGCGGGTGGAAAGTGATAGAGCTTCATGCACATTGCCGTCACAATAAACCCCTGTATTCGGCAGAAATCCGCCGGTGTTGTCCAATCTTTTTTACAGGCACGCAAATGACCACCATCCATCCGGACCAGCAGGCGTTAAACAACATGGCCAGCGGCGCTCCGGACGAACCGGTATATATGCTGAACCTGCTGAAATACCGGGAGACCGCGCAGCAGGGCTTCGGCGTTGACGGCCTCAGCGGCGAAGCCGCTTACCGGGAGTACGGCCGCCGTTTTGCGCAACTGCACCCGCGCTTTGGCCGTGAACCCGTCTGGATGGGACTGGCTGAGAACACCATCATTGGTGAAGAAGATTGGGACGTGATCATTCTGGTGCGCTACCCCACACGCAAACAGTTTGTCGACATGCTCAACGATCCGGACTATCAGGCCATTGCACCAATCCGCGCCGCTGCCCTGCAGGACAGCCGCCTGATCGAAGGCGCGCAGTTGCTGGGGCCACAATAGACGGCTTTAACAGACGGCTTTGCAGCCGCCGGCGTATCCGCCGCTGCAAATTCAGCCGAACAGGTCAATCTGCCGGTCGTCGCCAATCACCTGGTTAAAGTTCAGCCCCAGCGCTTCCAGCACCGGCTCCGCCACGGGTTTCACCTGCCGCTGCAGGTAGTGTTCACGGTCGATGGGGTGCTGGCGCTCCGCCGCCAGTTCCGGCCCCTGTTCGGTAATCACATACGCCACCAGGCGCGGCGGCGGCGCGGTGGATTTTTTTACCGCCTGCACGTGGGGCGGGATGTTAGTCGTATAGCTGGAAACCGCTTTGCGCAAGCCTTTGCGGTATACCAGTTGGTCATCCAGCTCACCCTGGCGCAGCCGCGCCACGGCGTCACTCAGGTATTGCGCCACCTCGTCGCCTTGAAACAAGCGCGCAAACAGGTTCCGCTGGA
>JANQOA010000294.1 GCA_028279305.1 Pseudomonadales bacterium | reverse complement strand
GCCAGCAGATCTTCGTCGGAGATCACGCCGCCCAGGGTGCCGTCCAGCTCGCGAAAGGCATAGTTGCGGATCTCCGCCAGGTGATCGTAGTCCCCGGCTTCCAGCACGTTGGGGCTGTTGGCCCGCAGCACCCATTCATAGTATTGGTCCAGCACCGAAAGCTGCTTTTCCAGTTGCCGGTGCACGCGGCGGCGCGCAACTTCCTGGTCGATGGCATTGTGATGCAACAGCTCCAGCTCCTGCTCCACCGCCCGTCGGCGCATGCGCTCTTTCTGCAGCTCGATACGGTACTGGATGACCTCCAGCCGTTCGTCGGTCAACTTGTTAGCCTTAACCAGAATGGCTTCCGGCACCCCTATTTTGCCGAAGTCGTGCAGCAGAGCCGCGTAGCGGACTTCGCGGATGTCCTGCTGGCTGAGCTGCAGCTTGGCAAAACGCGCATCCCCGGAGCGCGGCAGCGCCTGCAACAGCGAGACGGTGGTTTCCGCCACCCTGAAGGAATGGCCGCTGGTGGACGGGTCGCGCTGTTCAATGGTTTTAACACTGGCCTGGACAAAACTCTCAAACAATTGATTGATGTCCTGCAGCAGCGCGTTTTTCTGCAGCGACACCGCCGCCTGGCTGGCAATGGCACGCAGAATCTCCACCGACTCTTCGCCGAAGGAGACCACTTCGCCGTCACCCTGTTTCTGATTGATGAACTGCAGGACGCCAACCACCCGTTCGCGGTGATCACGCATCGGCAGCGCCAGCACCGAGCGGGTGCGGTAGTTCATCTTCTCGTCGAAGGAGCGGTTGAACTTGTACGGCAACTGTTCTGACAGCGTGTATACGTCGCGGATATTCAGCTCTTCGCCGGTGACCGCCACATACCCGGCAATGGATTCCGCGGACAGGGGCAGGCGGGTTTCGACAAAGGGAAAATCGACAGTTTCATTCTGCGCCAGCTTAAAGACCAGGGATTCACCCTGCTCCCGGTCCGGCGTCACCAGGAATAACGAGCCGCCCTCGCAGTGGGCAATGCGGCATGCCTCCGAAAGGATGGTATGCAGCAATTCTGACTGGTCCATCTGCGCGGTCAGCGCCAGGGAGATCTCGTTCAGCTGATGCATGCGCTGGCGGCGTAAACCCAGGTCTTGAGCCAGTTCCGTGGTTTTCAGCCCGCGCCGCCAATGGCTGCGCGCATGCTCCAGCAGTTGCGGCAACAGCTGCTGGTGCTGGGCCTGTATTTCGAAGTCCGCCTGGGGGTGGGGTTGGCGGCAGACAAACAGCGCATGGGGGTAACTCGACCGGTCCACCTCAGCGCTGCCCAGTTCCACTACCGCCACGCGTTCGTCGACCTCATGTTTGTCCGTCAGTGCCGGCTGCGGCACGTGCACCCGCCAGCCTGCGCGGCGCGCAGGCGCTTCCAGCAGCGACGGCGCTGCAGCCATACACAACAGCAGTGGGGTATTGTGGTCTGCGCCCATACTGACAAGGGTTTCTTAAGAAACGTCAGTATGCAGACGTTCAGGTCATATCCAGGCGACCCAGTTCACAAATTTTGCAGTGACAGCTGCGTTTACTGGCCCGGCGCGCCAGCCGTGGCGCCGAGGCGCCGCTCGATCTCCGCCAGCCGTGAGTTTACCGCCACCCGGTAGGCATCAATTGACTGAATGGCTTCAGAATTGTCATCCACCTTGCCCGCCAGACTGGCGCGCAGGCTGGCCACCGACTGGCTGGCGGTATTGACCTTATCCACCAGATCACGTTGCCCGCGCACCAGCTGCTGGATCTGCAGCTCCAGGCTGGTGAGCTGGTCGATCAAAGCCTGCTGTTGGGAAAACGCCGACTCATGGCGCCCTACAGCCGCTTTTAAATCGCGGTTGGCGGATTGAATCCCATCCAGATTACCGTTAATTTTTTTGACGGCTTTCTGGTTGTCCTGGATCCATTTCTTGTTGCGCTCGTTGGACACCGCCCACAGCTTGCGGATCTCGGATTCCCACAGGCTGATTTTTTCGCTGGTGTCTTCACCCTCCTGGGCCATAGCGCTGTCAGTGGCTGAAAGCCGCGCTTCGAGTTTCTGCAGCCGCCCGTCCGCCTCACTGAGGCGCGCCTGCTCCGCCGCCAGAATCTGCTGCTGGTTGGCAATAAACCATCCCGCCAGCACCAGTCCGGCCACCAGGATGGCCATAATCAGGTTGGTACCTAACTGCCGGCCGACACCGCTGCCGCCGGCGCGGCTCTTTTTTGCACCCCGGGCACCGCCACGCCGGTAGTTGCTACCTTCGGACGTGGATAAATCGGGATGACGACGATCACTCATAACTGGACCACTCTAAAGTCTACAAGCGCGTGCAGTATAGAATCGGCGGCAAAAAATAAAAGGGCCAATACAAAAAAGCCCACCGGCGCCTGCGCGGGTGGGCTTATAAGGCTATTGCCCCGGGATCAGAGGAACGCCAGCAGCGCCCACAACACCAGGGTTAACACCAGGCCGCTGACAATGACCCCGCGTACCGTGGTCATGGGGCCCTGCTTACCAAAAATGGCGTTGAGTTCCAGCGCCCCGATCAGCACCAGCGAAATAATGATGGCCGTTGAATTGCCGGCAATGGAACCATTCGGCAGGTGGGCACTGGAGCCCATGAAGTACAACATCGGCACGGAAAACAGCGTATTGGTGCGCGATGCCAGGGCCGCCTTGGGTGCTGCGCCCGCCGCCGCGGGATCTGCTTCGCCGCCGCCGGCCACGGCCTGGTTGGAGGCGATAACAATGCGCTGATTAGGCCAGATAATCAGCCACACGTTCAGAAACATCAGGGTGCCCAGTACCGCGCCCACGGTGATGTCCGCGGTGGAATTGGCCCCGCGGATGCCCAGCATGATCAAACCGGTGAGGAAGGTCCCCATGGCACCCCAGCGGAACCACCACAGCGCCCGCGGCACCAGTTTGGAAAACGCATCCACCCGGGCGTCCCCGTCCGCTTCCTTGAAGTACTCGGTTTGTACAAAGTTGAAGTAGTAGAGCAGGCCTATCCAGGTGATACCAAACAGGAAGTGCCCCCACTTGGCCAGATAATCCAACGCCGCCGCATCCATAGAACCCCCTTAATATCGTTATTAGTCGTTTGCCGCCGAAATATAGCCGAAATGGGCATGCCGGCACCAGTAGCGGCACCGGCAAATCTGATTGCCCTGTTTTTCAGAACCATTTCACAGGTACGTGCGACAATCCCGCTAAACACCCTGCTAGGACCTATTATGCCTCTATTTCGTCAAGTATCTATCGCTTCCGCCCTGCTGCTTCTGCCGCTGGCCGCATCTGCTGACGCCCGCGACCAGGTTGTCGGCCGCTGGGCCACCGCCACCTCCATCCTGGACATCAGCCACAGCGGCGGCGCGCTGAGCGCCAGGGTGTTTGCCATGCTGGAACCCACCTACAACCCGGATGAAGAGTTCGGCCCGGCCGGTGCGGCCCGCAGGGACGACAACAACCCCAATGAAAGTCTGCGCGGCCGGCCGCTGCAGAATCTGGAGCTGTTGAGTGACTACACTTTTAACGGCAAGCGCTGGGAGGGCAAGCTGTACGATCCGGAATCCGGCAACACCTACTCGTCACGGATGGAACTGGACCGGGATGGAAACCTGAAGATGCGGGGGTTTATCGGTATTTCCCTGCTCGGCCGTACCGAGGTACTGCAGCCGCTGAGTCAGTGTACCGAAACCATGCAGCAGATGCTGCAGAACAGCAATGTTGCTGAGCAGGCACCGGAGTGCCGCAAGCGCTAAGCCGGGCCGGCGGCCCGGCCTTAGCGTCGTAGGGCCGTGAGC
>JANQOA010000251.1 GCA_028279305.1 Pseudomonadales bacterium | reverse complement strand
GATCACGTGCGCCTGGACTTTATCAAGAATGACGGTGAAGACGGCCGCATCAGCCTGGTACTGCAGCAATCCGGGGTAACCGGGTTCAGCATGGACGATGAGTGGCGGTTTGCCGCCACCGGCTCCGCGGACAACCGCATCCAGGGCTACGTCACCCAACAGGGTGATGAAGTGTTGATCGAGTTCCGCTTCCCCATTGCCCTGCTGGGTTCGCGGCGTTACTTCGGCATCACCTGGATGGATGTGGACGACGCTGCCCGGCGCACCCCGGTGGGTGCCACCCGTACCCTGCCCACCGCCGGCAAACAGAGTTTTAACCTGGTGGTACTGCGCTCTCCCGAAGTGCGCAATATCATTCAGGGCCTGGGTTATTCCGGCGCGCGCATTCTTGTTATCGACAATGAAAAGCGGGTGCGCGCGGAAACCGGCGCCATTCAGACTTATCCGCAAGGACCGGACAATCAGAACTGGTTTGAGCAGGCGACCCGCTGGCTGGAATCCATCCGTCCCTGGATCTACTCAACCATTTCCCGCGAGCCCTATCTGTCCGTGGAACCCACCACCGACAAGGACAAAACCGCTGACATTGCCATTGAATCCAGCCTTTCCGGCGAACCGATTGCCATGCGCAGCCGCGCCGCGGAAAGCAGCGAAATTATCCTGGCCGCGCATCCGATCATCTCCGCGGACGAAGTGATCGGTACCGTGGTGGTTGAGCAGAATATCGAAGACATCCTGTCGTATCAGCGGGCTGCCCTGGACGAAGCCATTATGGTTTCCGTACTCAGCCTGTTTGCCGTATTTATAGCGCTGCTGGTGTTTGCCGGCCGTCTGGCCTGGCGCATCCGCAACCTGCGGCGTGAAGCCAATTCCGCCATTGACTCTTACGGCCGCCTGCGCATCGGCGAACTGCAGAACGAGATGTATGCCGGCGACGAAATCGGCGACCTGGCGCGCAGCGTATCCAATATGCTGTCCCGCCTGCACCGGCACAATACCTTTCTGGAAAGTATGCCGCGCACCCTGCGCCACGAGATTAACAACCCTCTCAACACATTGAGCACATCGTTGCAGAATCTGGCGGAAGATTACCCGGGGGTGGAGAACAGCAAATACCTGGACAGCGCCAAACGCGGCGTACACCGCATCGGTTCCATCGTGCAGAACCTGGCGGACGCAGCCAACCTGGAAGACGCGCTGGAAACCGAAGAGCTGGAACTGGTTGACATCGGTGAGCTGCTGGAAAATTACGTGGCCAACTGCAACCTGGTACATCCCCACACCAGTTTTGTGTACCGCGGGCCGGGGCGCCCGGCGGTGGCCATGGTGTCCGATTTCCGCATCGAACAGATCCTCGACAAAATTATCGACAACGCGGTGGATTTCCACCGGCCCGACACCTTGATCCGCGTGCAGTTGGACTGCTACCGCGACCAGCTGCAGATCACCGTGGCCAACCGCGGCCCGGCGCTGCCCGAAGCGGTGGAGAAATCGGTATTTGATTCCATGGTCAGTCACCGGGGCCCGCAAAACCGTCTGCACTTCGGCCTGGGCCTTTATGTGGTAAGGATTATCGCTGAGTACCACGGCGGCACCGTGCGCGCCATGAATCTTGTCGACGGTTCCGGCGTGGCGGTCATGGTGCAGTTACCGCTGGCGGAAACCGCGGACAGCCATCACCGCGGCCAGCCCATTGTGGCGGACCGGGTTTCTGCGGGATAAGGCCGTTGGGGTAAGCCCGGATTAAGGGCGGTGGTAAGCGCTTTCCAGGTTTAACGGCCCCGCTGCCACCAGATCACCGCGGGCCACCAGGTATTCTATCGCCGCCATTACACTGCGGGCCGCCGCCGGGTACATGAATTCAGGGGTATCCGCGTACATCAGCGGCACCATCTCCAGTATCTGGTGCACGCCTTCGTCGACACATTTAAGGATCTGATCTTCGCGCTCCCGGCGGTGGGCAATAAAAGCCTGCACATGCGCCTTGGGGTCCTCAATGGCCGGGCCGTGAGTCGGCCAGTACACCTGGTCGTCCCGCTGCAACAACATCTCAAGGCTTTGCATGTAGGCTGCCATATCCCCGTCCGGCGGCGAAATGATACTGGTAGACCAACCCATCACGTGGTCGCCGGTAAACAGGGCACCGGCTTCACGCAGGGCAAAACACATGTGGTTGGAGGTATGGCCCGGGGTGTAGACACATTCCACGGTCCAATCACCGCCGGCAATCACGTCACCGTCGCGCACCAGCTCGTCCGGCTGAAATTCCATGTCGCCGCCTTCTTCCACCGTCACCCCCTGCTCCAGCTTGCCGGCGCCGTGAGGCCCGTAAGCATAAGTCTTGGCATCACAGTGCTGTTGCAGAATGGCGCATCCGGGCGAATGGTCCATGTGGGTGTGGGTCACCAGAATGTGGGAGATCTGCTCGTCAGGCAGCGCCTGCAGGATGGCCTGAATATGCGCCGGATCCGCCGGACCCGGGTCTATTACCGCCACTTCGCCGGTACCGAGGATATAGGTGCCGGTACCGTACAGGGTGAAGGGACTTGGGTTTTCAGCGATGACCCGGCGGATACCCGGCCCTACACTGTCCACTGCACCGTAGGTAAATTCCAACTGCCTGCGAAACGGGATCTGTACTGACATGTGCCACCTATCTGAAATACGCGCTGTAGTCAGCGCGTCCGCAATATAGGGCGCGCGCTGGCCAAACACAAGCTAATTGCAGCCAAACTGCCGCCCTGCCGGCGCCGGCCCGGGCTAAAGCAGAACCATCACCAGCAGCAGCAGACTGACCCCCAGGGTACCCAGCAGCACCCAGGTATTGAGCCGGCGCAACAGCGGGTGTTCTTCAACGCTGGCCGGCGGAATATCCTTGAATACCATGCTGACCCGGCCGAAACGGATGACATCTCCGTCCGCCAGTTGCGCGCTGGTGACGTTTTCGCCATTTACCTTGGTGCCGTTGGTGGCCATCAGGTTAATGATGTTAACCCCTTCCGGCCGCACGTTAACGCTGGCATGTTCCGCGGATACGGTTGAATCGTTGACCATGACATCACAATGCAACGCACGGCCGATGCGGTTCTCACCCACCTGCAGCTGGAATATTTCCCCTTCCACGGCGCTGGACGCGCCGAGCAGAAATGCCCCGGCCTGATCCAGGGCTTTGGCGCGGGCGTGGCGTACCCCTACTTCCGTATCCTCACCCGCTTCCGTGCCCTCAACCGGCACAAACTCCGTGGTGTCATGGCGCGGCTGGGGCGCCCGGTGGGTCGTAGGTGCCAGCGCATTGGGATAGTGTTTGACCGGGGTCAGGTCTTCACCGCTGCCGATTACCTGAAAACGCAGTTTGTCGAAAGATACGTAGTCGCCGTGGAACAGGCGGCAGCCGCCCTGCAGGGGCACGTCGTTCACCCGGGTACCGTTGGCGGAACGCAGATCCTGCACCCAGATGTAGCCGTCGTGTTCCACAAAGCGGGCATGATGCCGGGAGATGTGTTCGTCGCGGATGCTGACCTGGGCTTCGTCGCTGCGCCCCACCGCAACCTCGCCGCCCAGCAGATAACTCTGGTCGCCGCGGTCAGCATGCAAGGTCCAGGACTGCGCCCCGGAGGCCTGCTCCACCTCTACGCCGATCTGAATGGTGATCTGGCCGATGCCCACCACGTCTCCGATAATGGCTTGTACCGGCGAGTCGTATTCGTGGCCGTTGACGTTCAGCGTGGCATCGCCGAGCGGAATAAAAACCGGCCCGCGGTCAGACTGGTCAATGCGCACATGATAATCGCTGACATCTTCGCCCGGCACCACCAGATCATTTTCGAGGTGGTTGCCCAGCGTCATATTCGGTTCAATGGGAATGCTGTCGTCATCCCAATACAACAGATAAGTGATGTCCTGCCCTTGTCCCATGGCTTGTCTGTTTACCCTGCCGCTTACTCTTTACTGTCCCACGAATCCCGCAGGGTAACCCATTCCTGTACTTCCGGCGTAATGGTCAGCGCCAGATCGAGATATTGCTCCGCGCTGTCGACAAAGCCGAACTCAAAAGCCTCTTTGGCCACCGCGGCCAGCCGCTGCGCACACTGCTCCAACAACAGTGCAGCGGTGGCGTTGCCCGGGTCAAGCTGTTGTACCGCTCGCAGGTGCGTGACCGCGTTATCGTTAGCCGGCGCGGTCAGCAGGCCGGCGGCAATCAACTGGCGGGCATCGCTGAGATGATCAGCGATGCGCTGTTGCCGGCTGCGCTGGGCGTCCAGACGGCTGCGGATGCCGTTGATGAACTCGCTGCTCATGCCCGCCGCGGCGGCCTGGTTCATCAAACTTTCGACCGCACTCAGACGGCTGTCAGCCAGCAGTTGATCCGCGTTGGCGGTGATCTGCGCGCGCAACTCATCCAGCGCCTGGGCGGCAATAATATTGTTCGGATCCGTGGCCAGTACCCGGTGGTACAGCTCCGCGGCGTTTTCCCCGGCCGGGGTAATCAGCCGGTTGTCCGCCCGGTAGCGCCGCGCGCGCTGCAGGATGTCATCAATGGCGGCCTGGGTGGTGGTGGCTTGAGAAATCAGCACCCGCGCATCATCCAGATCCGGCAGCGTGCTGTCCGCGGCTGTGGCCCGCTCCAACAGGCTGATGGCGTCGTTCACCTGGCCGCCGGCCGCCGCCCGTTTTGCCAGATTAGCGTAATGCACCGCCAGTTCAGCCAGCGCCTGTTCAGCACGCGGATGTCCCGGCGCAAGCCGCAATACCTCCTGGTAAGCCTGTATCGCGGCGGTTGCGCTGGGCACGTCGGATAAGCCGTGGCTGGTTAACAGTCCTTCAGTACTGACCAGGATACGTTCCGCGCGTTCGCGGTTCTGCAGACGGGTGGACAACTTCACCCAGCCCAGGTCGTTGGGGAATACTGCTGAAGCCTCGGTCAGACGCGTGGCCGCGGTTTGCAGATTACCCTGCAGCAAGGCCTCGTCGATCATGTTCATCCACTCGTTTGCAAGGCTCGCCACCGCCTGCTGCGCAGACTGGTGATCCGGATCAATGACCAGTACCCGCCGGTAGGCGGCAACAATGGCCGCCAGGCCCTGGTTCGGATCCTGATGCAGGGACTGGGCCTCACCCCAGGCCGCCTGCAACACCGGATCTTCACCCAGCCCCAGAGTACTTAATACCTGCTGGGGGGAAATCAACTGGTGCTGATAACCGTAATAGCCGGCGGCCCCCACCGCTGTGATCACCAGCATTACCAGAAAACTGCTGCGCACCATGCGCCGTTGATGCTGACGCTGGTGCTGGCGCTCCAGCCGGGCCGGATCGCGCTGGGTGGCGAGCAGATCGCCGCCTGCGTCAAAAATCTCCTGGGTGGATATGGCCTCGGTGCGGATGACCGTGGAAAACGCCGCGTTATCCACCCGCAGCGTATCCAGCAGATC
Source organism: Pseudomonadales bacterium (assembly GCA_028279305.1). Classification (GTDB taxonomy): domain Bacteria; phylum Pseudomonadota; class Gammaproteobacteria; order Pseudomonadales; family Azotimanducaceae; genus UBA4421. The sequence goes on along the minus strand of JANQOA010000251.1, from coordinate 6,902 downwards.
CACCAGAACGTGGCCGTTGGCAATACGCTGTTCCTGGCGCTTGGCCATACAGCGGTCTATCACTTCCTGAAAGCCGGCCAGATAGGTGGGCAGCCTGGGGATCGGCTCCTGCAGATGTTTAATGCCGAGTTCAATGGCGGTGTCCGCCTGGTACGGCAAGCGTCCTACCAGGGCGTGGTAAATCACCACCCCCAGGCTGTACAGGTCAGCGCGGCCATCCACCTCACGGCCGGCAGCCTGTTCCGGACTCATGTATTCCGCGGTGCCGCGCACCAGCCCGTCATCCGATTTACATGAGGTGTTGATATTCTGCGCCACGCCGAAGTCCGCCAGCACCGCACTGCCGTTGGCGCGGAACAGAATATTCTCCGGCTTCACGTCACAGTGTACAAAGCCGGCGGCGTGCACCATATCCAATGCCCGGGCAATGTCTTTTACCACTTTAATCAGCGCCTGCACGTGCAGGCCGTCCTGCAGGCGTTGCAGCAGATCGCCGTGAGCAAGGTATTCGAATACGGTAAAGGCACCGGCGTCGCAGCGCCCGTGGTCGAGCACTTCTATGATATTACGGTGTACCGGCACCGCATGCAGTACCGCCGCTTCAGTGAGGTCGTTGGCGTGATCAGCGTCAGCGGTGACCTTGATCGCCACTCTGCGGTTGGTATTGGTCTCCACGCCCCGATACAGGACTGCAGCGCCGCCGGCCGACAGCACCGCCTCAACCACATATCCGGGTATACGCGGCAGTACCGGTCTGCCGCTGACGGGGGAGGAATGCTGTTCCGCCATGTTCAGCCGCTGTCCGCTGCCGCACCCGCTGCGGCCGGCTGCGGCAGCCCTTCCTGCTCCAACGGCAACGTCAGCACCGACCCCTGTACCAGCCGGCCGAGAACAAAACGCGCCTCGGGAATGATCAACTGGCCGTCCAGGCTGGCGGCCACGCCGGAGCCGTGGGCCAGACCGTTGACACACTCGGGGCTGTCAAACATCCACGGCCGTTCCAGGTGTATCAGCGCGCAATTGGGCTGGGCGGAGATGATCTGATTGAGATCCAGAGTGCCTTCGATCCAGTGCTGCAACTCCTGCTGTCCGTCCGGCTGGCGTTTGATCCCCCAGCCGTGCATCTTGTTGTTGCTGAACTGGCCGCGGTAGACGGTACCGTCGCGCCAGTAGAACACGCCATCCCCGTGACGCTGATCAGCGGTGAACTGACCTGCGTAACGGTTGCCGTTGGGCCAGATGAAGACCCCGCGGCCGGCCTGCTGGCCGCGGTCGTACTGGCCGATGTACTGGCGGCCGTCCTGCCAGCGGTAGCTGCCTTCGCCGTGCAGTTCGTCATTCAGAAATTCACCTGTGTATTCCGCTTCACCGCGCCAGACAATTTTGCCTTTGCCGGTGCGCTGACCATCGACAAAATTGCCTTCGTAGACATCCAGGTTGGCCCACACAAACCGGCCTTCGCCATGACGCCGGTCGCGGACAAAGTCACCGGTGTAGGAACGCCCGTCGATCCAGGTGTAGGTGCCTTTGCCGTGCATGGTGTTGGCGTCGAACTCACCTTCGTAACGGTTGCCGTCCGCCCAGATATAAATGCCGCTGCCGGTGCGGGTGCCCTCCACCACATCACCTTCGTAGACATCCCCGTTGTCCAATTCGATACGCTCAGCCGCCTCCAGCGCCGGGGCTGTTAACAAAAGAGTAAACGCCGCAAGGAAGCTGCAGCAGGCGCAACCCAGAGTGGTGCGCACGGACGCGGGGAAAGTGTTATCCATCACGCTCATCATTTTAGCCGGAAAAAATCCGAAAAACTGCCATCTATTCTACTAATCTAACCTACGTATTTGAATCGCATCACTTTTTTGATCCGCCAGCACATCAGAAATCACGACCAGCTTGGAACCTTCCGGCATTTGCTCACGCTTTTTCAGCACGTCGAAGGCGCGTTGCAGAGTTTTCTCGGGATCGGAGCTGAAGGCGGTACGGTGGGCGATCACACCACGGTTCAGGGCCAGGCGCCGGCGCGTCTGACTGTGGTTGGTAAATGCATATACCGGTACATTTGCGGGCCGTGCGTTGGTCACGTAGTCGGCGGTAATGCCGCGCCGGGTGATCACCACAATCCCTTCAGCCTTCAAAGATTCCGCCAGCGCCACCGCATGTACCGCGACATGCTGTTTGTCGTCGGAAATCAACAGGTCCTCTTCATAGCCCAGGCCGGGAAACCGTTCAGACTTGGAAGCAATGGCGGACAATTGTTCCACACAGCGCACCGGGTAATTCCCGACGCTGGTTTCACCGGACAACATGACCGCGTCCACACCCTCATAGATGGCGTTGGCCACGTCGGTGACCTCAGCGCGGGTCGGAATCGGATTATCGACCATTGACTCCAGCAGATGGGTGGCAACGATGCAGCGTTTTCCCCACTGGGCGCTGGAATGCACAATGCGGCGCTGCACGTTAGGCAGATCGGCAATATCCGTTTCGATGCCAAGATCGCCGCGCGCCACCATCACGCCATCCGACAGTCTGACTATATCGTGTATGTGCGTCACACCTTCCTGATCTTCAATTTTTGAAATGATCTTGATCGTATTCTGTTTGGCACCCAGAAATTCCCGCAGTTCCAATACATCATCCGGGCTGCGCACAAACGACAGCGCGATATAGTCGACATCGTGGGCTATACCGAAAGCGATATCCTCACGATCTTTTTTCGTGATTGCCGGCAGGTTGACCCGCACCCCCGGCAGGTTGACGTGTTTGCGGCTGCCCAGCACGCCGCCGTCCACCACCCGGCAGCGCAGCTGGTGATCTTTCTTCTCCAGCACTTCAAAGTTAAGCAGGCCGTTGTCCACGGTGACAATCCGCCCCACATCAACCACGTCGACAATCTCGTCGTAGTTGACGAATATGGATTTCTTTTCCACCAGTTCGGGATCCCGCACGGTGAGGGTGACCACTTCCCCGGATTGCAGCTCCATGGGCTGCTCCAATACGCCGGTGCGGATCTCCGGCCCCTGGGTGTCCAGCAGAATGGGTACCGGATAAGCGATCTGCCGGTTGAGGGTTTTAATCCAGTTGATGATCTTCAGCGCGCCGGCATGGTCCGCATGGGACATATTCAAACGCACAACGTTCATGCCCGCTTCATACAACTTCTTCAACATGGGAAAACTGGCGGTTGCCGGGCCGATTGTGCACACAATCTTGGTGCGTCTGAAATTCATATATTGGTTTTTCCGTTAACCGGTGTTATTTGGTGCGCGCAATTATCTACGGACTGGCGGCTCAGTTCACGTTAAATCGGTTTCGCGCCAGAAAGATTCCACCGCCGGCCGCACATCGTCAGCATGCAACCGGCGCGGCTGCCAGAAGGCGGGGAAAAAGTGCTGCACGTCCGCCTGGCCGAAACGCGGATCCACCAAACAAATCACTCCACGGTCATTGGGGGAACGGATCAGACGGCCGGCGGCCTGTATGTTTTTGACCAGCGCCGGCTGTGTATAAGCCACCAGTTTGCCCCAGCCCCGGCCTTCCACCTCATCAAAATGAGATTGTATCAGCGCGCGTTCCAGCGTTGGTGGCGGCAACCCCAGACCCACCAGCACCACACCCTGCAGCGGCGCCCGGGAGAAGTCCACGGACTCGCCGAACACCCCGCCGGACACGATCAGCATGACCGCCGGGCCGGCGTCGACAAAACGGTTGAGCATCTGCTCGTGATCGTCTCGGCTCTGCTGCCGTTCCTGTGCCAGCAGAGGCGTATGCGGCAACATCTGTGCAAGACTGTGCTGCAGCAACTGCAGGTATTCATAAGACGGCAGCGCCACCAGATAACGGCCGGCGCGTGCCGTCTGCATGTCTTTCACCACCCCGGCGACCCGGGCTGCACTGGCCTGGCGCTGGCGGTAATAAGTGGGGATGTCGGTGACGTGCAGCAGGGCAAGCTGCCGCGGCTCAAACGGAGATGCGGCGCGCTCCGCGGCAGCCTGCTGCTGGCCGTGCAGACGTTGGTACAGTTCCAGCGGACTGACCGTTCCCGAGAACCGCACATTGGCGCCGTGCTCGCGCAATACAGCATCAATATAGGGTGCCGGATCCAGACAGATCCGCCGCACCTCAAGCTCGCGCCGGTCAACCTGCAGACTGTGTTGAAAAGTCTCTTCTTGCAGCCAGCTACGGGAGCGGCGCCAACGAACACAGGCAAAAAACAGTGCCTGGGCCTCAGCACAGGCCGCCAGTTCCAGATGTTCGTCTTGCACCGAATCCAACAAGCGGTCGACGGCGCGGTCCAGAGCGGCCAGCGCAGCCGCCGGTATCACCTGTTCAGCTTCCCCGTAGGCGCTGCGCAGCTTGCGCAGCGCCCGGTCCATGGACGCCGCCCGTTTGCTGAACGCGGCGGGCGCCGCCTGCATCGCTGAACGTACCAGGGAGCGCGGCAAACTGACCGTCAGCATGTCCCGGGCACGGGGACTCAACTGGTGCGCCTCGTCAATCAGCAGGTGCAGGTTTTTGTCACCGGCAAAACGCTGCAGGCGCACCATGGGATCAAACGCATAATTGTAATCGCCAACGATGACGTCGGCCCATAGCGCCGCGTCTAACGACAACTCAAACGGGCACACCTGGTGGCGGGCCGCCACCTCGGCCACCGCCGCACGGTCCGCGCAGCGGGCGCTGAGCAGTTCATCCACCGCGCCGCGGCTGCGGTCAAAATAACCTTTGGCGTTGGCGCATAATTCCGCGTTACAGGGGGTGCCGGGCACCGGGCAGATTTTTTCCTTGGCGGTCAGTTCCACCACCGCGATGTGTTTTTGTTGCCGGTCCAGCAGGTGCAGCGCATCCAACGCCGCGCGGGCGCCGACATTGCGGCTGGTCAGAAACAGCAGCTGTTCCGCGGCGCCCTGGGCGCGTAAAGCCGGATATACCACCGCCATGGTTTTGCCGCTGCCGGTGGGCGCTTCCAACAGCAGGCTTTCGCGCTGCCGCAGGGCCCGGTAGACGCGCCGGGCGACGGCCTGCTGAGCGCGCCGGTAGCGGGCAAAGGGAAATTGCAATCCCGCCGCATAGGCCAGCCGGTCGCGGCAGCGGTGTTCGTGCCGCTGACAGCGCGCGCGGTAACACAACAATACAAAACTCAGTACCCACCGCGCTTGAACGGCGCTGAGGGTTAAGTTGAACGCGCGTTCCTGCAGCGTGTCTGCCTGCACGTACACGACCGCCACCCGGTACTGGTGATCACCCGCCGCTGCGGTCTGCTGGCTATGCAGCCCGGCGTATATCAGCGCCTGGCCCAGATCCACCGGGTCCGCCGCTTCAGGCAGTTCGCCGCAGCATTTGAACTCTTCAATCAGCACCGGCACCCCGCTTAACAGGCCATCAATGCGCCCCTGCAGGCACACCCCCCGGTCTAACTCCAGTTGCGCGGCGGACAGCTCCAGCTTCAGGGTAAATTCTCTTTCGTAGGCGCTGTTGGCCTGCAGGCGTTGCTGCTGCACCGCCTTCTGCACGGCAATCCCCTCTTCAGCGTCCACCTGGCGCCCGCGTCTGGGTTTGTGCAGGTCGCCGCTGCGGAACACAAACTCCGCCAGTCGGCGCACCGGCAACGCCGCCGGATCAGCCGGCATCCATGGGCTCCGCGGCCAGCTTCAACTTTAATACCCGGCAGGGAATCTGCATCTGCTGCAGATGCTGGAGCCAAACCCGCTGGCCCGGCTGCAACTGGTCGTTGGGGCCTTTTACCTCGACCAGTTCGTAGCCCCCGTCGGGGTAGGCCACAAACAGATCCGGCAGGCCGGAGCGCCGCCGGCCCAGGTTACGGATCAGAAAAGCGCCGAGACGGCGGATATGCGCCGCAGGGATCACATCCAGCAACGCAGGCAGGCTTAAGTTGTCCAGCAGGTTCCAGTTCACCAGGTGATTGGCATATCCATAATGGGTGTCATGCATCAGCAGCAGATGCCGGCGCAGCTGCGCATCACCGGCCACCTTGTCCTCCAGACCGGCAATCATGCCGGCGCGGGCTTGCGCAAAGTCATCGTAGTACAGATCGTTGGGGCCGGTCTGAAAAGGATTGGTGAAGGCACCTTCCAGCGGCGCAAATATGACCGGCCAATAAAGCAGACCGGTGAGCGTGCGGATCAGGCTGTTTTCTACGTGCGCACCCCAGCCGCCGTCGCGCAGCAACAACTGCAGCGCCTGCTCTTCCACGGCATTGCTGACCGTGCTGACACTCATCTGCGTTGTTGGCGGCTGAAAGCCGGCACGGCGCCGGCCGAAACGCTGGACAAACTGCCGCTCTTCATCACAGAGGGGCGCTTGTTCAATTTCCGCCAGCAATGCTTGACAGTCGGCATGCCGCGCCAGCCGTTTGAGGATGCGGGCGCGCCGTTCACGAGCCGGATGCAGGGCCACCCGCTGGTAGCTGTGTAACGCCGCCTCCCCTGCACCCTGCTGTTCCTGCCACTGGGCGATACGCAACAGCGTTTTGTTGCGCCGGCGCTGCAGGTAACGGTCTTCACAGTCCGCCGCTAACAGGCTGACCAGTTCCGCTGCCAGCCGCTCCGCCACCTCCGGGTGTTCGTGCAGACGCCGGGAAAGCTGGCTCAGTTGCCGGTACCGCAGTTCCGTATGCAACTGCGCGCTGGAGCTCAGACGCGGCCGCGGCAACGGCATCTCGAGGTAATTCACCATGCCCAGATCACGCAGCACAAACGCTGACCAGTCCTGCACCTGCTCACCAAAATACAGCAACCGGAACAGATACCAGACCTGCGGCCGGCGCAACGCGATCCAGTGCAGGCGGGGTGCCAGGTGTTGCAGGATCTTACGGTCGGGATAGCGGCTGAGAATCGCGTCGATTAACGTAGCTTTACGCGCCTGTTTACCATCGGCCGCAA
>JANQOA010000234.1 GCA_028279305.1 Pseudomonadales bacterium | reverse complement strand
CCTCATAATTCACCATCCCCAGGCGGGCACTCTTCGGCGGCACATAAGAGCGGAATCCCAACATCCGCTGGGCGTGTTCCGGCAGGCGTCTGGCCGTTTCCAGCGACGTGGTCAGCTGATGGTTTTCCTCCGCGCGCAGCCAGCCCAGCACAAAACCGGCATGCAGGCCTACCCGCCACTGGTCGCGGGAGCGGTTCGCGCCGCCGCCGTGCATAACCTTGCCGTTGTACAACAGCGCTGCCCCTGCCGGCATCACCGCCTGACAGGTCTGCTCCGGTTTAACTTCCGGCAGGGCGCCGGGCCACTGGTGACTGCCCGGCGCCAATACGGTGGCGCCGTTTTCCTCGGTGAATTCGGTGAGCGCAAAAATGGCTGTGACCGTGGTTTCATGATCGGCACGGACCGCTTCCGGCCAGTTCAATTCATCCCGGTGCAGAATCTGCGGTGTTTCACCCGGGCCGATGCAGATTAACTGTCCGGTGTTCAGATAATAGTTATCCTGCCCCAGATAGTGATCTGCCATACCTTTGTATATCTCGTCACACAGCAGGTCGCCCCAAGCCGGCGACATCTCCGCAACGCCGGTAATCCTCTTGGTGGCCTCACCGTGAAAATTCTTCCAGAAGTCATGCCCGTCCGAGGCACCGGCGGCGTGCCCTGCAACAACCGGCAACACGTCATCGCGTAAGCGCTGCAGCATGGCGGGCTCAATAAAGTCATCAACCACAACCGCACCGTCGTGGTCTATGGCTGCCCAGACCGCTTCGCTGCCGTCGCTGCGCAAAAGATGTTGAATGTCCGGCATGTCTCTTTCCTCCTGTGTGTCTTCAGTGGTTGCTGTCCGGCAGATAAGCCGACAACAGCGTTGTTAAGCGGCCGCGCAAATCGTCCGCCGCGGTTTCTTCGAGGGTTAAACGTTCCAGTTCATAGCCGCGCATGAGGTGCAGCACCGAGCGGGCCGCCTCCCGGGGCCGCCGCGCACCGGCACTTTGCAGCCCGGCCGCCATCTGCTCGATCATGCTGTCGTACCACTGATTCAACATCCCCGCTAACACCTCGTCGCGGGCCGCGAACAATGTCATTTCGTATTCCGCCAGAACCAGGTCGCGGTTTTCGAACTCCCGCGCAGAAAAAGCCACCAGATAGTCCACCAGCCCCTTGGCACCGGCATGCTGATCCACCCCGATCTCAGCCTGCATATCCCGCACCCGCTCCAGGTAGTGATCGAAGGCAGCCCGGATAAGATGCTCCCGGGATTCAAAATAATAAGTGGTGGAGCCCAGAGGAATGCCCGCGGCAGCCGCGACCCTGCGGTGGGTAACCGAATCCACCCCGCCCCGGGCAATCATCTGCAGGGTGGTTTCCATGATGATCAGGCGGCGGTCTTCCCGGCGTTTTGGTTTGGTAAGCGTCATGTGTACTATCGTACAGATTATTGTACGATAGTACAAGAACGAATTATTGATAGGCCTCAGGCCCACGGTGCTCAGCTGCAGCAGCCTCCGGACACGTTGCCCTGCATGGCCTCACGCAGAAATTCCGGCCCCTGTCGGGGACCGGTAATGCGCAGAGAAATTCTGCTGCCCTGGGGGTGTAAACCGATACCAAAGCTCAAAAAGTTACAGCAACGGCTCTCAAACAACGCAAATTCAGCCACCAGGGCCATATTCTTATCGTTGCGTTCAAACCAATAGATGTAACCGTCAGCAATCTGTTCCGTGTGCAGTACCAGCGGCAAAAAGTTTTCCCGCAGATCCGCCTTACGCTCACGTAAATCAGCTTCGGGCAGTGAACAGGCAGGCGCCAGCTCTTCTATTTGAGCTGCGCTGAGGCCGTCGGCCTCTACCGCTTCCAGCGGCCATTGGCTGGGCATGAGATTCTCTCCTGTAACAAAACCGGGTTGATGCTAACGGTTAAAGCGTGGTTTAAGTCAAGCTCCGCCGCCCATGCACGTCAGACCAGTTGCTGCCATTTGCGTTGCTGCCACGCAAACACCGCCCAGGCCAGGCCGACTGCCATGGCGGCGAGGAACACAAGCATGGCGCTGCGCAGCCCGCCGCCGGTCTGCACCACCAGCCATACCAAAGGCAACAGCAACAGCCACTGCGGCACCACCGTCAGCCGCAGTGCAATTGCGGAGACCCCCGCCCCTATAAAAGCCGCGCTCAGAACCTTTGCCGCGCCGTCCAACACGTGTGCAAACACAGCCAGTTGCAGCGGCACTACCGCCAGCGCCAAAGTTGTCGGGTCGATCAGAAACAGGCTGAGCAGCGGTGCGGGCAGAACAATAACCGTCGCCGCCGCCAGACTCAGCACCACCACCCCTACCGCGGTCACCTGCCAGCCCCAGGTTTGCGCCTCCGCCAGATCCCGCCGTCCGACGGCTTCACCCACCAGGGTCGTGGCGGCACCGCTGATACCCAGATGGGGCAGATAGGCAATCTGGCAAATGCTGATGATCACATAAAACGCCGCCAGTTCCCGGGTGCCTATCTGTGCAACCAGCACGTAAAACAACACTACGCCGCTGCTGAAGAACAACTGGCGCAGGCTCTCGGGATAAGCAATGCGCAGCATGCGGCGGGTCTCCGGCGCGGACGGCAAACCGCGCAAAAATCCGTTCGGCCGGGCAAATTTCACCGCCAGGCCCCAGTTAACAAGCAGCCCCACCAGGGTTGCCAGGGTACTGCCCAGGCCGGCGCCGGCCGCTTCCAGCCGCGGCAGGCCGAAATTGCCGAATATCAGGGCATAGTTGAATAGAACATTCGCCAGCGACAGGCTGATGATCGAAATCATCGACCAGCGCGCCAGGCTGACCCCAACCCAGTACGCCCGGAATGCAATGTTCATGCTGACAAACAACAGCGACGGCAGCCGGGTATAAAGATAAGCCAGGCCTTCCTGCACCACCCGCGGATCGTCGCTGACAACGCCAAGCACCACCGTGGTCAGCGGATAGCCCAACAGCATCAGCAGCAGGCCGGCGCCCAGCGCAAGCACAAGCCCGGCGTTCAGCAGCGGGCCGGTTCGATCGGGCCTGTCTTCGCCGACCCGTTTTGCCACCAGTGCCTGCACCCCTGCCGCCAGCC
>JANQOA010000203.1 GCA_028279305.1 Pseudomonadales bacterium | reverse complement strand
ACCAGGTGAAAGTGGCCAGGCTGCCCAGCAGGTTCACCACCACCGCGCCGGTGGCATAACGGAATGGCGACTGGGTGTTCTGATGCGCAAAAAATGCCGGTGCCAGCACCTTGACCAGCACAAAGCCGGGCAACGCCAGGGCAAAAAACTCCAGCGCCAGGCTGATCATGCGAATATCGTAAGCGGTCATGGCGCCGTCGAAGCTGTCGAATATGGTGGCGCTCAGCGGCTCCGCCAGCAGGTACAAAGCCACCGCCGCCGGCAGCCCGATCAGCATGCTGAGGTTCACCCCCCAATCCATGGTGGCGCGGAACCCCTGCCGGTCCTGCACCGCCGCCAGACGCGACAGGTGCGGCAACATGACGGTACCCAGGGCAACCGCAACCAGGCCCAACGGCAATTCCATCAGGCGGTCCGCGTAATACAACCACGAGATACTGCCGGTGATCAGCGTCGAGGCCAGAATCGTGTTGACCAGCGCATTGATCTGCCCCACCGAAGCGGACAGCAGCGCCGGCAGCAACAGCTTACCCACCTGCCGCACACCGGGGTGTTGGGTGCTGACCCGGGGCCGCGGTGCCAGACCCAGATTGAACAGGCCCGGCATCAGGAAACTCAACTGCAGTACACCCGCCAGCAACACCCCCCAGCAGACCAGTTCAACATTGGTGACCGCGCCCGGGGGCGGACTGATGCTGTCCCGGGACATGGCCAGCATAGCCGCGCCGATCAGGCTCAGATTCAGCAGCACAGGGGTAAACGCCGGCATGGCAAAACGGTTGTGGGCATTCAATACAGCACCCGCGTACGCCGCCAGCGAGATAAAACCCAGGTACGGAAAGGTGATGCGCACCAGCTCAGCAGTCTGCTGAAATTTTGCCGGGTCGCCGGCAAAGCCGGGTGCAAACATCCAGGTCAGCGCCGGCGCGAACAGCACGCCGGTCACCACCACCAGCGCCAGAATGGCGCCGAACAGACCGGACAGCGGGGCGACAAAACCCAGCAGCGCCGCCCGCCCGTCGTTCTTGTAGCGCATCAGTACCGGCACAAAAGCCTGGTTAAACGCCCCTTCGGCAAACATGCGGCGGAAGAAGTTGGGGATACGCAGGGCCACAAAAAACATATCCGCCAGTTGCGAGGCGCCAAACAGATATGAAAGGACAATATCGCGGGCAAATCCGCTGATGCGCGAGATCAGCGTCATGCTGGCCACAACCCCGCCCTGACGGGTGAGATTGGACGATTTAGTCTCTATCTGAGCTGCTGACTCTTCGGTTGACATCTACCCACTCGAACGGCATATTTGCCGCCCTCAAAAACCAGCCCCCTGTGCGGAGGAATCTTTGGCTAACAGTCCACAGGCGCGCAAACGCGCCAGACAATCTGAAAAGCGCCGCGTGCATAATGCCAGCCTGCGCTCGATGATACGCACCTATATCAAGCGCGTGAACGCGGCCATAGAAGCCCGTGACGCGGATGCCGCCGGTACCGCCCTGGCGGAAGCCACACCGCTGATCGACAAAATGGTGACCAAGGGCATCATGCATAAGAATAAAGCAGCCCGCCACAAATCCCGTTTGCACAAAGCCGTGCAAGGGCTCTCCGGCTGATTCCACGGCGGCTGACTAAAGAATAACCAGGTTGTCCCGGTGGACAACCTCCGGTTCACCGACATAGTCGATATGCTGCGCAAAATCTTCCGACCGCACGCCTGCCAGTCTGGCCATGTCCTGATGGCTGTAATTGACCAGCCCCTGGGCAATCACCCGGCCCTGGGGATCCACGCAACGCACCACATCACCGCGCTGAAAGTTACCGCGCACACCGGTGACACCCACCGCCAGCAGACTGACCCCCTGCTGGCATAGTACCCGCGCCGCGCCGCTGTCCAGCAGCAGATCACCCTTGGCCCGCAGTTGCCCGGCCAGCCAGTGCTTGCGCGCCGTCAACGGATTAACCTGGGCGGTCAGGCGGGTACCGATATCCGCCCCCGCCACACAGTCGGCCAGCACCCCCTGCACATTGCCCGAGGCAATGACCGTATCCGCGCCGGAACGGGCCGCCACCCGCGCGGCGCGCAATTTGGTCACCATGCCGCCGCGGCCCAGTTCACCGCTGCCCTTGCCCGGCAGACTGTCCAGCGCCGGATCATGGGCATCCGCCCGAGTGATGCGCCGGGCAGCCGGCTGTACGCGCGGGTCTGCATCCATCAACCCTTCAACGTCCGTGAGGATAATCAACAGATCCGCCTGCAGCAGATTGGTCACCAGTGCCGCCAGCGTATCGTTATCGCCGAAGCGGATTTCCTCCGTGGCTACGGTGTCGTTTTCGTTAATCACCGGTACCACCCCCAGGTCCAATAACTGCTGCAGGGTGGCGCGCGCATTCAGATACCGCTGCCGGTCAGCCAGATCGTCGTGGGTGAGCATAATCATGGCGGTGCCCCGGCCGTGCGCGGCCAGGGCCTGTTCATAAGCCTGCGCCAGGCCCATCTGCCCCACCGCGGCGGCCGCCTGCAGTTGATGCACGGTCTCCGGCCGCTGGCGCCAACCCAGGCGCGCGCAGCCTTCCGCCACGGCCCCGGAAGAGACCAGTACAACCTGGTGCCCCTGTTGCTGCAGGCGCTCTATCTGCGCGCAATAATCGCGGATCTTCTGCACCGCCAGCCCGGCGCTGGGATCGGTGAGCAGCGCGCTCCCAATCTTCACCACCACCCGCAACGGTGTCACCGCTTCGTTACTCGCGGACATACACCACCTCCGGTCCGTCGTTGCCATCGTCATCAGGATCGTCATCAGGATCATCGTCAGGCGCTGCGCGGCGCGCCCGGCTGAGTTCGGACTGGGCCAGCACGTCAGCACTGATGCGCTGCTGCAGGTCTTCACAATAGGCGGCATAAGCTTCGTCTTCAGCCAGCCGCTGGCGGTGCGCCAGCAGCGCCTGCATCAGCTCGCGGGTTAACGCCTGCAAGCCGATATCACCCAATGCTGACACCGCATGCACCGGCCGCTCCGGGAACGCCTCTTGAAATGACTGCTGCAGGTCATGTAACTCCGCTGCGTCCAACTGATCCACTTTGGACAGCACCATCCAGATCGGCCGTTCCATCAGAGCAGCACTGTACTGGGTCAGCTCAGCTTCAATGGCGCGGGCATTAGCCAGCGGCTCGCTGCCGTCTTCCGGCAGTACGTCCACCATGTGCAGCAGAATCAGGTTGCGGCTGAGATGGCGCAGAAACTGGCTGCCGAGGCCGGCACCCGCCGCCGCGCCGACAATCAGCCCGGGGATGTCCGCCATGACAAAGCTGCTGTCCGTACCCAGGCGCACCACCCCCAGACTGGGCACCAGGGTGGTAAACGGATAGTCCGCCACTTTCGGGTTGGCGGCGGAAACCTGGCCGATCAACGTGGATTTGCCCGCGTTCGGCAGACCAAGCAGGCCGACGTCCGCCATCAGCTTAAGCTGCAGGCGCAGGCGCCGGGCTTCACCGGCTTTGCCCGGCGTGGTTTTGCGCGGCGCCCGGTTGGTACTGGACTTGAACGCCGCGTTGCCCAGCCCGCGCTGGCCGCCCTGGGCCACCAGCAGGGTTTGTTCCGGGGTGTGCAGATCACCCAGTTGTTCCTGGGTCTCCGCGTCGATGACGGTGGTGCCCACCGGCACCTTAATTACACAGTGGGCGCCGGCCGCGCCGGTTTTATTGCGGCCGCTGCCGGGGGTGCCGTTTTTGGCTTTGTAGCCGGGTTGGAAACGGAAGTCGATGAGTGTATTCAACGCCGCATCCGCAACCAGCAGCACGTCGCCGCCGTCGCCGCCGTTACCTCCGTCCGGGCCGCCTTTGGCGATATATTTTTCCCGCCGGAAGCTCAGGCAGCCGTTACCGCCTTTACCGGCCTGCACGTGGATGGTGGATTCGTCGAGAAATTGCATGGCTGTTGCGTTCCGGGCTGGCGGTGATGCAAAAAAAACCCCGCTGCTGCGGGGTTTTATCTGACTGATGGGTCGCCTCAGGCCTCCGCAGCTACAACGCTGATGGTCTTGCGGCGCAATGGGCCTTTCACGGCAAATTCCACCACCCCGTCCGCGGTGGCGTACAGCGTGTGGTCGCGCCCGCAACCAACGTTGGCGCCGGGATGGAACTTGGTCCCGCGCTGGCGCACGATGATGTTACCCGCACGCACGGTCTGACCGCCGAACTTTTTTAACCCCAGGCGTTTGGATTCTGAATCGCGCCCGTTACGGGTACTGCCGCCTGCTTTTTTGTGAGCCATTGCTTAAGCGCCTTTGCTGGTTACGGTGCCGGGATCAGCTGCTGATACCGGTAATTTTTACTTCGGTGAACCACTGCCGGTGGCCCTGGCGGCGCATGTAATCCTTGCGCCGCTTGAATTTGATGACGCGGATTTTCTTGCCGCGGTCGCTGCGCAGGACTTCGCCGGTGACTGTGCCGCCTTTCACATAGGGTTCACCCACATTTACGGTGTCGCCATTGGCAACCATCAGAACTTTGTCGAACACCACTTCATCACCCGGTTCCGCCTGGATCAATTCCAGTTGAACCACATCCCCTTCTGCTACGCGATGTTGTTTGCCACCGCTTTGGAATACCGCAAACATAACTCTACTCCTGACGTCTTACAGACGGTATCCTAGCCGCCGGTAAGAATTTGAACGCCGCCCGGACACGGGTTTTGCCCCCGGCGCGAAAGGCGCAGTATTCTAAGGGCAAAGTTTTTAGATTACAACGAGTTATAGCCGTCTGCCGCAACCCGGCGTCAGCACAACAACCGGAACTTATGGCAAATTCACAGCTCCCCAGCGCGGCCAGCGAACCTGCTGCCAGCGCGCCCCCGATCAGCGCCAAAGCGGCAGCGATTGATGAGCTGCGGCCGGTTTACGCCCTGGTGGAGGCGGACTTCAGGGCCGTTAATGAATTGATTCCCAGCAAGCTCACCTCCGACGTAGCCCTGGTGGAGGAAATAGGCCGTTATATTGTCGAAAGCGGCGGCAAGCGGCTGCGGCCGTTGATGGTGTTGCTGACCACAGGGGCGCTGGGATATACCGGCAGGCAGCATCTGCAGCTGGCCGCCATTATCGAGTTTCTGCACACCGCCACCTTGCTGCACGATGACGTTGTGGATCATTCCGGCATGCGCCGCGGCAAACTCACCGCTAATGAAAAATGGGGTAACGCACCCAGCGTGCTGGTGGGAGATTTTCTCTACAGCCGGGCGTTCCAGCTGATGGTGGAGGTCGGCAGCATGGAGGTGATGGGGGTGCTGTCGGAGGCCACCAACACCATTGCTGAGGGGGAGGTGATGCAACTGGCCAACGTCGGTAACCTGCAGATCTCGGAAGCCCAGTACCGCGAGGTGATCCGCTGTAAAACCGCGTTGCTGTTTGAAGCGGCCACCCATACCGGCGCGCTGTTAAGCGCCGCCCACGACCCCGCTGCCGGCGCCCAGGTGGAAACCATGCGCCTGTTCGGCCTGCATTTCGGCCTGACGTATCAATTGGTGGATGACTGGCTGGACTACACCAGCGATACCGCCACCATGGGTAAAAACGCCGGCGACGACCTGGCTGAAGGCAAACTGACCCTGCCCCTAATTTATGCCCTGGAACACGCAGACCAGGCGGACCGTCAGATCATCCGCGAGGCCATTGCGCAGCAGTCCGCCGGCAACCTGGAACAGATCCTGGCCATTGTGCAGCGCTGCGGCGCCCTGGAATACACCCATCAGGCCGCGGTGACAGAATCCGAAAAGGCATTAAGCTGCATAGACGCGCTGCCGGCCGGCGCTTACGCGGACGCCCTGCGCACCGTCACCCATTACAGTACCGCACGGCTGTTTTAGTGCGCGCGCAGGGGTTGGCGGCGTTGCGCCTGTTGTTGCCGGCGGCGGCTGTATGGTTTTGCGGCATCAGCGCCGTGCAGGCTGAAACCCTTGAGTTTCAGCCCTGCTCGTTAACCGGCAGCGGCGGTAACGGCAACCTCACCGCGGAATGCAGCCGTTGGCGGCAACCGCTGGACCGCAATAACCCGGATGCCGGACAACTGGAACTGTTTGTCACCCGTTTGCCCAGCACCGCCCTGGAACCTGCTGCAGACGCGTTTACCATTATCAACGGCGGGCCGGGCGGTTCTTCCGTCGATCTGCTGGTGGATCTGGCCCAGGTGATGCGGGCCTTTACCCGCAAGCGTGACGTGCTGGTGATCGACCAACGCGGTACCGGCCGTTCAGCACCGCTGACCTGTGAGGCTCTGACGGATACCGTGGAGGTGCCCGATGCGGCCACCACCGTGACCATGACCCGGCAGTGCCTGGACAGCCTGCCCCACGATCCGCGCTTTTTCACCACCAGCGTGGCGGTGGAAGATCTTGAAGCGTTACGCCAAACCCTCGGTTACCGGCAATTGTCCGTTTACGGGGTGTCTTACGGTACCCGGGTTGCCATGCAGTACATGCGCACCTACCCGGACGCCACCCGGGCCGTGGTGATCGACGGGGTGGTGCCGCCTCAGCGGGTGCTGGGCGGCAGTATTGCCGTGCACAGCCAGGACAGTCTGCAGGCGGTATTCGACCGCTGCGCGGAAGACGCCGCCTGCGCGGAGACCTTCCCACGGTTGGAAGAGGAATTTGCACAAGTTTCCCAACGCCTTAAAGACGCTGCTATTCCGCTGCAGCTGCAGCATCCGGTCACCGGCTTACCCACGGAATTGAAGCTCGGCTACGGGCATCTGGCCATGTGGCTGCGCTTTGCCCTGTATGCCCCGGAAACCAGCGGCCTGATCCCGCTGATCATCCACCAGGCCGCCGCGGAGCAGAATTATCTGCCGGTGGCGGCCAACGCCCTGCGCCTGGTGCACGACATCACCACGGCGCTGAACTATGGCATGCACAACGCGGTGGTGTGCACCGAAGATGCGCCGTTTTTCGCCATCCAACCGGTAGACTACACCGCCCTGGACAATACCTATCTGGGCCGGGAAATGTATGACACGCTGGCCGCCATGTGTTCCGCCTGGCCCCGGGGCACCCTGCACGAAGACATGAAAGAACCCCTGCGCAGTGACGTGCCCACCCTGCTGCTGTCCGGAGAATATGACCCCATCACCCCGCCCGCCTGGGCGGCCCAGGTGCTGCCGGGCCTGAGCCAGGCGCACCACGTGGTGGCGCCCGGGCAGGGCCACGGCGTAATTGCCCGCGGTTGCATTCCAAAAATGGTCCTGGACTTTGTTGAATCAGCGGATGTGGAAGAGATTGACGATAGCTGCACCCAGCACCTGGGGCCCTACCCGTTTTTTGTTGATCTGATGGGTCCGCCGCCGTGATTGAAGTGAGCAACCTGAGCAAGCGGTTTGGCGCGGTACAGGCGGTCAAACAAGTTTCTTTTACCGCCCGGGACGGCAATATCACTGCCTTGTTAGGCCCCAACGGCGCCGGTAAGTCCACCACCCTGCGCATTCTCGCCTCGGTGGTCCAGCCCGACGGCGGTTACGCCCGGGTGGCCGGCATGGACGTGGCCGGACAGGCCATGCAAGTGCGGCGCTCCATCGGCGTGCTGCCCCACAACTCAGGGTTGTACGCGCGCCTCACCGGCGTGGAAAACATCCGTTACTTCGGCCGCCTGCAGGGTTTAAGCAACAGTGAACTGGACGAACGCATCGAGGGTCTGGTGGAGATGCTGGACATGGCGGACTTTGCCGGGCGCCGCACCGCCGGCTTTTCCCAGGGCCAGAAAATCAAGGTGGCGCTGGCGCGGGCACTGATCCACAACCCCCAGCACGTGATCCTGGACGAACCCACCAACGGCCTGGACGTGATGGCCACCCGGGCGCTGCGCAGCATCGTGCGGCAGCTCAAAACCCACGGCAAATGTGTGCTGTTTTCCAGCCACATCATGCAGGAGGTGGACGCCCTGTGTGACGATGTGGTGGTGATCGGCAAAGGTGAGGTGAAATTCGACGGCAGCATCGAAGCCCTGCGCAGCCACGCCGGCACGGACGACCTGGAAGAAGCATTTATCCAACTGGCCGGTGTTGAGGAGCAACCCGGGGAGACGGCCGCACCGTGAGCTTTTCCGTGGTGCTGGCCAAAGAATGCGTGGATAACCTGCGCGACCGGCGCACGCTGATTTCTTCATTTTCCCTGGCCATTCTGGGACCGGTACTGTTTGTCGGCATCATGGTGCTGGTGCTGGACCGCGCCCTGGGTGAAAGCGACGAACCCACAGCCTTCACGGTGATGGGGGCAGGCTATGCGCCGCAGCTGATGGGGTACCTGCAGCAGCAGGACACCGTGATCGAAGAAGTTGACACTGTGGACGACCCGCAAAGCCTGGTCACTTCGGGCGACCATGATCTGGTGCTGGTGATCAGCCCGGACTATGCCCAGCGGTATGCCAAAGGCAATATGAACACCCTGCTGCTGGTACACGACAGCAGCGAGATCTCCACCACCCGCAAACACATCAGCCAGCTGCGTGCTTACATTAACCGTTACAGCAGCACCATCGGGGTGCTGCGCCTGCAGCTGCGCGGGCTGGACGCCACCATCAGCCGGCCCATTACCACCCAGGAAGTGGACGTGGCTTCACCCGCCGCCCGCGCGCTGACAATCCTGGCATCGCTGCCTTACTTCCTGGTGCTGGTGGTCTTTATGGGCGGCTTTTATCTGGCCATCGACACCACCGCCGGTGAGCGTGAACACGGTTCGCTGGAACCGCTGCTGACACAACCCATCAGCCGCATGCAGCTGGTACTGGGAAAGCTGGCGGCCACTTCGGTGTTCGGCGCCGCCAGCCTGGTTATCTTTCTGCTCAGCCTGTATGTCAGCATCCCGTTTGTGCCGTTCGAGCGCATCGGCATGTCGTTGGAAGTAGGCCTGGGACAGCTGCTGCCGGTGTTTATCGTATCGCTGCCGTTGATCCTCTTTGCCGCTGCCCTGCTGACGGTAGTGGCGTCCTTCGCGCGCAGCTACAAAGAAGCGCAGACCTACCTGACCATGGTGATTTTTATCCCCACCGCGCCGATTATCGTGGCCCAGTTCATGAACGTGGACACCTCCCTGGCGGTGATGTTTGTTCCCAGTCTCAGCCAGGCCACGCTGATGACCGACCTGATCAAAAACGAACCCGTGGCATTAATCCATGCCCTGGTGTCCATGACCACCACCACGGTGTACACCGGCCTGCTGGCCTGGGTAGCCATTGCGCTGTACAACCGGGAACGCATTTTGGGATAAGATTTGCCGATTTGCCGGGGAGCAAGCGCACATGAAAGTAGGCCTGTTTGGCATCAATATGAATTTTCTGGCACAGCCGCAATGGGCGGTAAAGGTCACTCAACATGCTGAAGGCCTGGGCTTTGAATCTGTCTGGACCGGTGAGCATGTGGTGCTGCCGGACCCCCGCGAAGCGCCCTCGCCCGCTGAGCCGGACACACCCATGGTGCACCCGCCCGCCATGCTGGCGCATCTGGCGGCGGTCACCAGAACCATCAGATTCGGCACCGGCATCACCCTGATTGCGCAACGTAATCCGGTAGTGCTGGCAAAAGAAATCGGCAGCCTGGATGTATTGTCCAACGGCCGCCTGCTGTTCGGCATCGGCGCCGGCTATCTGCACCAGGAATTTGCCGCTCTGGGCGTGGATTTTGCCAGCCGCGGAGCGCGCACCGACGAGTACATTGACGCCATGCGCGCGCTGTGGAATGAACCCCAACCCAGCTTCGCAGGCAATTTTGTTCAGTTTGACAAGATTCAAGCCCAGCCGCGGCCGGTGCAGAACGGCGGCCCGCCGGTGATTGTCGGCGGCGCCAGCCCGGCAGCCCTGCGCCGCGCTGTAACCCATGGCAACGGCTGGTACGGCTTTGCCCTGGATGTTGCGACCACCGGCAAGGTACTGGAGCAACTGGAGCTGGCCAAAGCCCGTTACGAACGCCCCGCTCACCTGGGTGAGCTGGAGATATCCGTCACCCCACCCAAACCGCCCAACAAAGCCATGCAGGACGACTACGCCGCGTTGGGGGTGCAGCGTCTGATACCCATGCTCGGGTTTTACCAGGAAGACAATATCTTAAGCTCGCTGGACAATCTGGCGGCCGAGTTGCTGTAGGTTGTTTTATGGCTGGGTGGTTGTCGGCGCCCTTATTGTAACCACCGCGTTATCCATTGCCCTGGCCGGGCCGGTGATGAGCTTTTTCATCCCGGTGATGCACGCTGAGCTGGCCATTCCCATGGTCTACTTCGGCCTCGCTATGTCCGCCCGGCAAATTGGCTTCGCGCTGATGAGCCCGGTATTCGGCGTCTGCATCGACCGCTACGGCGCCCGGCCGCTGCTGATGGCAGTGGCGGTGCTGTCCGGCCTGGTGGTCTACAGCCTGAGTTTTGTCACCACCGGCTGGCATCTGGTGGCGTTGATTGGCATGTTAGGCTTAATCGGCCTGCAGGGCGGCGGCGGTGACCTGTACGCCACCGCGGTACTGGGCAAATGGTTCCTGGCCAACCGCGGCAAAGCCATGAGCATGGCTTTCCTGGGCATGCCGCTGGGCATATTGCTGTTTGTGCCGCTGGCGGAATACTGGATCAGCAGCCTGGGTTGGCAGACCACCTGGCAGATTCTCGGCGCCGGCGGCGGCGCGCTGTTCCTGCTGGCGGCGCTACTGGTGAAAAGAGCACCGGACCCGCTGGATTCATCCGCCGCCGCTGACAGCGGCGAACCCACCGCGGCGGATTTCAGCGGCAGCCATCAATGGACCCGCGCCCAGGCGCTGCGCAGCCCCACCTTCTGGCGGCTGGCTGTAGCCGGCGGCATCCTCATGTTCACCATCAGTTCCGTGGTGTTTTTCCGCGTCCCCCACTTTCTGGACCGCGGCATGGACCCCAGCATGGCCGCTTACGCGCTGGTGGCGGAAGCCGTGGTCAGCGCCGTGGTGGCGCTGCCGATGGGTTACCTGATCAGCCGTTTCAAGATTCATCACCTGACCGCCGTGGCCTACAGTTTTGCCGCCATCATGCTGCTGGTGACCATCTACGCGGACGACAACTTCGACATGTTCCTGGCCACCTGCATTTTCGGCGTTGGTGCGGCCAGCAACATTATTCTGCAGAACACCATCTGGCCCGCCTACTTCGGCGCCCGCCACATCGGCGCCATCCGCGGCGTGAGCATGCCAATTACCCTGGGCTTCGCCGTGCTGGGCGCGCCGGTAGCGGGATGGGTCAATGACAGCACCGGCTCCTTTGTGCCCATCTGGTGGGCTACCGCCGCGGCCATCGTGGTGGCCATGGGCATGATTCTGATCACCCCGAAGCCGGAATTTGAAAGCGGCAAAGCGGGCGCCGGTTGAGGTTGTAGCCGCGGGGCTGCAGCCGTAGAATGCGCGACTCGCATAGATGTGTGATGCGAGCCTTTGGGGTTCAGCGCATCGCGCTGAACGGGCGAGCAGCCGGCGGCTTACCAGCCGCTGGCGGGGACGCGAGCCCTGGGGCTTATCGAAGCTCAGGTGCCGCGCCAGGGATGGCGAGAAAGTGTTTATCGAAGCGTGGCGAGCAGACAGCTAAAGTCGGCGTCACCAGGAAAATAGAATTCGGAGTGTAGCTCAGCTTGGTAGAGCACTACGTTCGGGACGTAGGGGCCGGAGGTTCAAATCCTCTCACTCCGACCAATATCCCAGGAAACTGTTCCAGCCCGAGGGGCGCTACCCTCCCTCCTATCACAGCGTTGTTGTTTCGTTAACCCAGCCCATAGACTCACTTCGCTAATCCTCGCGGCTGGTAAGCCGCTCGGGCTCCGTGACCGCCAACGCAGGCGTTGGCGTACTCCGACCAATATCCCAGGAAACTGTTCCAGCCCGAGGGGCGCTACCCTCCCTCCTATCACAGCGTTGTTGTTTCGTTAACCCAGCCCATAGATTCACTTCGCTAATCCTCGCGGGCAACTCTTGTGTAGGTGACTCACCTCGCTTAACGCCGCAGCTAGTACGCTGCGGCTACTCGGTGACCGTCAACGTGTACGTTGACGTGGGCTCCGTGACCGCCAACGCAGGCGTTGGCGTACTCCGACCAAACTCACAGAAAACTGATCCAGCCCGAAGGGCGTTACCCTCCCTCCTATCACAGGTTTGTTTTTGCGATAACCCAGCCCAGGGACTCACCTCGCTTTACGCCACAGCTAGCACGCTGTGGCTACTCGGTGACCGCCAACGTGTACGTTGACGTGGGCTCCGTGACCGCCAACGCAGGCGTTGGCGTACATCAACCAATTCCATCAATTCCTATCCGTTAGTCATCCTTGTTAGCGGCGCGGGTAGAGGCAACCACCGCGAGGGTCTCGCCTGCCTTAGCTGGAGGTGCAGACAATCGCAACATCAACATGCCGTCTTTCGGGGATCGTGCATCAAAAACCCTGTGGCCATGCCAGTTCGTAACATAGCCGAGCAGTTCTCCCTCAGACACCGTTTCCCCCGCGCTTTTGAGCGATACCCAAGAACCATCTATCGGGGACTTGATGGACTGCCGGTCATAGATCACTTTTTGATTTTGTGGTGTCGGATAGATCTTTTTTATGATGCCCATATGCGCCAAGATGCGGTGAAATCCTTCTTCGATCACAGCAACTGCCTCGTCGTCGACGATCCCCATACCGCCTGCTTCAACGTCTATCGAAGGTATATCCAGCGCGACGGCGGCTGACCCCGCCCAGATTGCGTCGCTTGGATCAGACAGTTGCCACTGAAACGGAACTACGTACTGAAGGCCAAACGCATATGCCATGGCCTTTGATTCGCTAATTACTTCCGGATTTCCCGCCTGGGCGTAGTATCCCGTCCAGAATGGGCGGAGATCTTCGTTGCCATCGCCTGAGTGCACGTCGAGTACGGCATCGGCTAGCGGATAAAGTTCTGATGTCAGGATATAGGCAATTCGTTCCGACAGGCTCCCCGTTGCTTTACCGGGGAACAAACGATTCAGGTTCAAACCATCCACCGGGCTCGTGTAAATCGTTCGGCCCAAGTAAGCTGGCAAATTGGCCATATGTACGATGATCACTGCGCCGGATAGGTGCGCTGGGTCAAGGGCAACACCAAACCTCTGGCTCGCCAAAATTGGTGCGTACTCAGAACCATGTACACCCGCAAGGATAAGTAGCGTCGGACCGGGTGATTGGCCATTGACGACCGTAATCGGAATACTGGTTTCATGGTTGGCAGTACTCACGGGAATCGCGAGGAAGTGTTTGCCTTCGGCTGCCAAAGCTTCTTCTAGCTCGACCGCGGCCAACGGGGTGCCGCAAACGCTGAGCGTGACAAAGCATGTTAGTGCCTTGATTAAACGCATTGTTGACTTTGCCGTGTTTGCAACATGAGTTCCTCTGAACGGGACGCTCTTTACAACACGAGTGGATGTTTTGGACACCATCCTATGCTCCTGATTTTATCGCCGGTTCGAATAGCGGTATCGCCTCCAGGGCCAGCTCGGCATCAAAATCTTCAGCCTTGAACATTTTCGGGTAGTACCAGGCGCGCAGACTCGCGTGAAAATCCCGGACGCTTTGCTCATAGGCGATGGCTGCCCGCATATCGGTACCTGCCAGGTGTTCCATTACCCGCTGAAAGAGCGTGGAGGGCGAAACCAGGCTGGACCATTTGGCGATATCGTCGCGCCTGGCTTGCCCGACGCGGTAGGCTTGGCTGAGCGGTTCCACCGTCTGATCGCCAACTTGCTGGAAAGCGTAATACCATTTCCACTCAAACCCGTCCGTGTCGTCCCAGGCCGTGTCATTAGTCCATTCCTGATGACGTTCGAGAAATGGCTCATAGGTCGCCTCTCTAGGCAGATCCCAGGCATCATTGACGGCCTCCCGTTGCGTTAGAACAATCTCTCCCCCATCCGGCAGAGGAATGATCCGCTGGATTATTTGCGTGAGGGTCGCGGGAATGACAGCGCAGATTAGTAGCCAGACGCCGAGCATAATCGTCAGATTATAAGCACCCGTTCGCGCGGCGGGCGTTAGCCAGAGAGTCAGTGCCGTCCAGAAAGCAAGATAAACGCAGACCGCAATAACGCAGAGCACAAGGATTAAACTGGATGAGCTGGAGATTAGTCCACCGATAACGACAGGCAAACACAGCGCAATGGCCAACGCCGCTACGCGCAGCCCCGCTCGCTGCCACCAAAGCCTTTTCGGAGCGCTGGTGCTTGCCTCGATCAAGGTCAGCCGCCCGGCAACTTGCTCGCCGGACCGCAGATCAAACAGTAGCAAAACGACGAGGAGTGGCGCGATCAGGCTGGCGACAAACGCAAAATCAAACCGGCCAATCAGCGCAAAATCCGGATTGTTGGCGTCTATTTCATAGATTTGACCTTCTAGGGCCAACATACGAATCCGGTGTTTCCAGGGGTTAACGTCGCGCTGTCCTATGGCGGCAAAGGCAAAATCAGATGGCGGGTCATAGGTGATGTGGAAGGTGTAGTAAGCCGCCGAACCCCAATCAGATTGATCGGACAAGGTGGTCTTGCGCTCGATTTCATCCAGTTGCTTCAACTCTGCAATCTCTGCATGTTGCTGGCTGACTTCATTCAAGCCCAAGGTTACGGCGGCGACGGAGAATACAAACGCCAGCGATAACCATACCCCAACTGCTTTGTCGCGAAGCATAAACTTCAGTTCGCGCATCATAATGCGAGCCTCCTTGCTGCAATAAGTCCAAAACCCAAGGAAACCGAAAACCAGAGTAGAAGCGATGTAAGCATTGATGTTGCGCGGCGAACGCGATCAATCGCAGGGTCAGGAGTAAACCTGAAATCGTTCAGCACTTGCCAATTAGCAGAATCCACGCGGGCGCGCTTCCAACCTTCCTCACCGTTATTGCGATTTATATCATCGATGTAGGAGAGCTTTTCGATATGCGCCTTGTTCAGACCCTGAACAAAATCAAAGCGGACAGCTTCAGCCTCACGCAGAAAGCGGTGGTGGGTCTCAAGATCCGTGCCTGCCAGATTACGTGAGGCGCCGCCAATCGCCAGATACGGTGATACCCAACCGAAAGCAGAAAGATGCGCTGCTTGTGCACGTTCCCTCTGCATACGTTTTTCTGCATACGCGTTCAGTGTTTCCGTCAGGTCCGTTTCGCTTTGATAGGCGACGAGTCCGCGAAAGTTTATGGGCAACTCCTCAACGCTATCGACATTATGCTGCGCCAGTAGATTTGCGCGTAATTTGGCGAAGGCTGGGTCCGCGGCATTGTGACCATCGCCTAACTTCCGCAAATCATCGTTCATACGCATATCGGTCAAGATCTTCCCTTCTGTTGGCAGCGTTGCGCTGGCAGAGGTCACGCCAATACGCGGTATGACCAGAACAGTGAGCACCCAGACTGCCGCTAAAACACCCAGCGCAACCCCCCGCGAACGCGTCACTACGGATACGAGCAACGTCAACGCTGCCCAGATGCCGAGGTAGAGCAGGTTGCCGACATAAAGCACCAAGCCAGCGATTAGACGCTCGCCTGAAACCCACGCCGAAATCGATGAGAAAAGAGCAGGTAAGGACAGAAGCCCTATCAACACACCCAAGGCCAGGAGCTTGCCATGATAAAGGCGCGTTCCTGATACGCCTTGCGATATCAGCGGACCGAGCGTGCGTGCCTCGCGTTCGCGCAAAATCACGCCATGGCCAAGGGCAATAACCAACAGTGGCAGGAACAGGTGGTAGAGCTTAGCCGGTGTCAGCGCGCCGAACCCGCCGGTGCGGGCGGCTGCGCGAGCATCAGCAAACATCGCAGAGTTCTGACGGTGACCCTCTAGAAAGAGGGATTGACCGGTGACCGTGTCCACACCGGGGTCAAACATGGCAAGTGGCGGCGGAGTGCGGAAGACGTAATGCCCGTAATGAACCATACGGTGTGGATGGCGGTCTGGTTGATTTAGAAAAGTTGCTTCAGCTTGTTCCTGCTGATGCAAGCGCTGATGACGCGCCTCTTGAGCGTCCAGCGTACTCAGCACGGTTGTGAACAACAGCAAGGTAGTGAAAACGATCAAGCTGAGAACAGCTAGGCGGGATCGCAACCATTGACGCCACTCTTCTTTGGCTATGCGGATAGTGTTGCTCATGCGGTGGCTCGCTCGGCAAATGTTGCATGCACATGGTCCGTGTCGATCCGCTCTCCGCCTTTAGCATCGAAACTGCCAACGAGTTGCCCACGCCGCAAGAGGCCTATACGATCAGCAACTTGACAGGCGCCGTAAACATCATGTGTCACCATCAGGACGGTTTTGCCTAGCCCCACTAAGTTACGCACAAGCGCGTTAAATTCATCTATCGCTATTGGGTCGAGACCTGAAGTGGGTTCGTCCAGCAAAAGCACGGGTGTCTCACGCAGAATAGCGAGGGCAATCGCAACTTTTTGCCGCATACCTTTGGAATAGCTATCCATATGCCGGGAACGCGACTCAGATTGAAGTCCAACCTCGTTCAGGACTTTGTCTAGTTGCGTCTGCGTCGTTTTTTTGCCGGCTAAATCCAAAAAATACTCAAGATTTTCATAGGCATTAAGATGAGGATAAAGCGTAGCCGCCTCAGGCAGATATGCAATTTGCTGACGAAGGTGGCTCACACGTTTTGTAACATCATAATCCAAGACATTCGCAGCGCCGCTGTCAGGCGATAAAAACCCCAACAGCGTCAATAACATCGTGGATTTCCCAGCACCGTTACCGCCGAGCAACGCATAAACGCTGCCCGGTTCAACGGTAAAGGAAACATTGTGCAGAACTTCCGTCCCGCCTCGGCTGACAAACAAGTCTTTAACGACGATAGTGGTCATACAAAGCTCCTGATGAACTAGCGGTCGAGACCGCCATGCACTTGGCCAGGACACATTCGAAGCACGTGCACTGGCAAAGTGATGACTAGAAAGAATAAACCGCGGTAAAGCGCCATCGACGTGGCGTTCCCGGACCCACCCAAACGTCAGCAAAAGAGTTGGTATAGAACTCTTCATCAAACGCATTGTCGAGATCGAAACGAAGTGTCAGTCGCTCAGTTGGCTTTATCTGGCCAAAGAATCTCGCCAGCGTGTAGTCCGGCAGCGTGAAGTCTGATGTGACGAATCCGGCTCGCTCATCCGTGTACTGTACACCCGCGCCTACCTGTACCGGCATGCTGCCAATTTCGAAACTCTGGCTGACTTGCAGATTAAGCTGATGCTCCGGTGAGTTGATCAACGGATCACCATCTTCGATGAATCCAAATCCATCCGCATCGGGATTGCTGGAGGTGTACTCGGCATCCGTGTAGGCGTATGAGAACCAGAGATTAAAGCCGCTGTCGAATGCAACATTTGCGTCTATCTCTATACCTTGGCTCTCGGCTTCACCTGCATCAATCGAGAAAAAGCCAACCACAAAATCCCGGTCGTCGTTCACCAGGATGTTACTTTGCTCTACATCGAACAGCGCCACATTCAATGAACCCCTGACTCCGTCAAAAAAGTGGGCCAGATCCAGCTTCATGCCAATCTCTGCTGCCTCTGTGATGTTGGGATCAAACTGGTTGCCCTGGAAATCCTGGCCGGTCTGTTGCCGGAAACCTTCACCATAAGACGCATAAACGCTCACTCCATCGTTAACACGGTAAACCACGCCAAACTGAGGCGAGAAACGGTCATCTGAAGAATCGATGGTTGTAGCAGGTGAAGCGAGAAAATTGGTTAAGTCTTGCTCAAAGTCATCCCAGCGCAGACCGAGGCGTACCTGCAGTCGATCCGTTAGATCAATTTGATCTTGGATGTAAATCCCAAACCCATCCAGATCTTCTTCGCGGTCTGTGTTTGGTCCCGGGACTGGTAGGGGATGCTGACCATAAATGGGGCTAAACACATCTAGTAGAAGATACTCAGCCGGGTCGAGGGTGCTGATGTCCGTACCTGCGGGGATGCCGCCGGGACGGAAACGCTGGATGAAAAGACTATTCTCGAAACGGTCATAGTCGGCGCCAATCAGTAATCGGTGCCGCATTGAACCCATCTCAAACTGTCCGGCCACTTCAAAACGAGCGACAAAATAGTCCGATTCAAAGTCTCGATAACGGAAAAACCGGGACAGAGTTCTGCCGTCGATAAAGTATGTCTGGCGGCTGCCAAAATTGGGTTCAGACGCATTACCCTCGAACTCGGTATCGCGGTACCCCAGACCAGCGAGCAGGCTCCAATTCTCCGAAAAGTTGTGTTGCACTTCGAGTTGATGACCCAATACCTCGGTATCAATCGGACCATCACCAGGTTCCCCGGCAAAGGTATCGCGAGGAGAAAATCCAAACCCTTCAGCAAAGATCACACCGCGATCGAATGGAACCTCTTGTTCAGTGTATTCCAGTTCGTAAGTGACGCTGGTGGCCTCGGACATATCCCAGGTGATGGACGGGTAAAAACCCAGCTTTTCCGTTTCAACTGTATCCCGAAAACTCTCCGCATCCTCATAAAATCCCACGATGCGCAGTCCTACCTCGTCGTTCGAACCTGCAACAGTTTGGAAGTCTCCCTCGAAGCGCATCTGATCCCATCGCCCGAATGTGGCGCGCACATCACCACCTGTCTCGAATTGGGGGCGTTTGGTGACCAGGTTAACGGTGCCACCAGGCTCGCCGCGGCCAAACAGCGCCGAGCGTGGCCCTTTGAGCACTTCCACCGTTTCGATACCGACCATGTCACGCGGCCCGGCGAACCCCCGACCCGCGTTAAATCCGTTCACCAGGAAGCCGCTTGGCAGGTTGATGTCGCCGGAAAACCCGCGCACCGAAAAGCTGTTCCACAATCCGCCGAAGTTGTTTTGTCGAGCAACGGATGCTGACAGGTCCAAAGCATCGTCTAAACTGATGACTCCGGCTTCACGGAGCAAGTCTTCACTGATGATCTGGTCCGCTGATGGCTTCTCAAGATCATCAAAGTTCCCTTGATAAGCGCGACGCTTACCGAGGACAAAAATCTCTTCGATCAGTTCCTCGTTTTCTGCTGTTGGAGAACCTTCTGCAGCTGAGGGTAGCGCAGAAACTGGCGTCAGCAGAGCAGCAGCGACAACCAGCGATGCTGGTTTTAAGTTCTGTTTGTTCATTTTTTCCTAATTTATTCACGTTGAAAAAGCCGCACGCACACACGAGAACACCCCGAAGGTATTCTTTTTGAGCACGGCGAAAACGGAGCGATTAGGCTTTCGGAGGATCCCGAGAAGTTGGTCGGAAAATCACTGACGATACGAGGAGCGGCCGTTCGGGAACAGCTACCGCATGTGCACGCTGCGCACTATAACGTGAAACAAGGCTGGCTACGGGTAACAGGACATCCTGATCATCGTTAACAATAGGTACGCAAACAACCCCTCCATGTTCATGCGGAGTTACACCAAACTCAACAGCATGCGCCGTGGAAAAAAACTGTCCCGCCAGGAACAGAATCGTCCCGAGCAAGATTTGTTTTTGTGTTCCAAGCGGTCGCACGATACTGAGTTTGAGTTGGATGTTGCTGCTTCCCGGATATAGATTATGTTCCAAAGCCGTGCACAAAGCTATTTCAACGGATTTCCGTCCTCGCTTCATACTCTCTGGAACCCACCCCTGTCCTATTCCCAGTGGTTTCGTATCAGTTTACTCGTCTTGTTCGTCACCTTTCGGCTTCGGTGCGATTGTGAGTAGGTAGTAGGTAGTAGCTAACGACCCGCCGATGATGATCATAGTTTGCAGCGGGAACGCGACAGAGGACAGGGGACCTTCAAACGGTAGCATTCCGTCCATGTTGGTTAGACTAGCGGTGTATTTGGCCACAACCGATCCTGCATCCAGCCAACGCAACAGAAACGCTAGTGCCACTGCTGCGTATGTAGAAACAACAATCACCTGTAGGGTTTTGTCTAGTTTAGAGAACGCATAGTACCCGGAGGCTAATGCGGCTAAAGTTATAGTCAGCCAAAAATCAAAACTGCTACGAGCTTCGTTTATGGCTTCGTAGATCAGTTGGTGTAACTCGAATTCGCTCATTTCGACTTCCGCTCACTCACCAGACCAAATCAGTTCGAGCCGAATTCCACCCGGTTCAGAGAACATCATGTGTTTCCTTGGCCCTCCACCGATCAGTTCAGGCATAAACTCTATGCTAACGCCGGGCCAATTAGCCACCTTCTCGGCCAGCTGATTCAAAACGTCCTCACTCAACACGGTCAGCGCGACATGGTGCAGCCCGATGTTTTTGCGCCGGTGAAACGGCTCTGTGTCCAGACGATGATCAACTTCCCATAGAGTAAGCCGAACGGAGCCGTCTGAAACCGCAGTTCTGGGATAACTTTCGTCTCTGCCGGACTCTTCCCAGCCTAAACAGTCAACAAAAAACCGGGTTGTGAGATCAAGGTTCTCTACGCTCAGCCCCAGGTGGTTCATTCCGGATGTAGTAAGCATGATCTATGCAGCGACCAGGTCTGTAATCACGCTGCTTTCCCAGCCCCCATGCATCGTCTTGGGCAAGGCCTCGATCTCAAACCATTCTGCGGGCGCATCCGGTGAACCCTCTGCTTGTACCAGGTAATCGAACGCAAGATGCCAGCCCCTACGCCCGCGGAATGATTGGACTCGTTTGAACTCCAGGCTCAGGGGCTTAACACCCACTGATTCAACTACAGATCTGGCGGTATCATCCGGATGCGTGAAGGGTTCGACGTCCCGGCCCGGCAGCCACCACCGATCAACTTCCGGGTTGTATTGCGTGAGCAACACTTTCCCTTCTGCATTCACTACAACAAGGTTTGAAATCACCTGTATATCGGGTTTCGTATCGATACTCATGGTCAACCTCCTTCAGTTAGCTCAACTAACCAATTGCACTCAGCCTGCAACAGCCTCTCCTCTCTGCCGGCAAGAATTGGGGACATTGCACCTGCTTTGATGGCTCGCAATTGCTCCAGTCGATTTTTCGATTGGGATAATCGAGCTTGCAAGCGCTGTCTCAGCTCGTCTGCCGTAAGATCAGGAGATACCGCAAGGGCCGCTTGAAACTCTTTCTCGTCGTTAGATGCCCAGGCGCGGTTCAGACATGTTTCAAACTCGGCGGCCCCTGCCCTGGTAATTCGATAAGTGGTGGCCCGCCCTGCCTTTCTTGCCTTTGCAAAGCCGTTTTTCGCCAGCGTCTTTAACGCTGAATAGATGGACGGATCCTCCAGCACAAACCAATAGGCAATATAGGGGCTGCTGAGTATCCGCTTAACGTCGTAAGCGGAACGCTCTCCCTCGAGCAACAGGTACAGAATCAGCAAGCGGGTCATGGATCAATACTATATATTTAGTAAATATATATCAAGACCCCCGCGGCACCTATGTTAACTAACGCGCCAACCCGACCCGAGTACGGGCAAACCGATAGGCAAGGCCCAGCCCATTGCGAATCTCCGCGCGGATCCGCGTGGGTATTTCAGCCGGCCCCGGCGGGATAGGCGCAACCCGGTCATCTGCATTCGGGTTTTCCCGCCACCGCAAAAACAAGCGGGCAAACAGGACGCGGACGACAAACCAGGGGCGGTAGCTGTATGAAACCGGTTCCATCAGTAGATTCACGAGGGCATATTCGCGAGCGATCCAGGGGTCCGCGGCCCCGGCGGCATTGATCTGATCGTTGTACCAATTGAACAACCGCGTGCTGACGGTTCGCGGCCCCACCACTGTTTCGAACTTCAAATCGTTGTTGCACGCAAGCTGGTAGGCATTCTTTTGAAACTCAGCCTGCCGCTTGAAGAACAGTTCAGGCAGCTCGTGAGGAGAATCCGTAATCTGCAAACATTGCTTCAGGATGCCGGCATCACCCGCCGCAACCGACATACCCTGCCCCATGTTTGGATTAAACACACACGTGGCGGCGGCCATGGCTATGAATCCCGAGGGTGATTCGTCCCAGCGCTCATAAAACTTCCACTTATTTTTCGGCAGCCGATAGGTGGTCACCTCATCAACCGGCTCAAAATAGGGCAACATGTCGTATATCAGAGGCGACCGCATGCGGCTTAAAAACTCAGACACACCGGCTTCATCCTTGGGAATCTCCAGGCCGTCACCGGCAACCAGAGTGAGCAGCCAAAGGTCCCCTTCCTGGCGGATGAGATGCGCCGCCACATTGTCTTTGGGCGGCACCCGCTGGATAAACGCTCCATGGGTCCACCACCAGTCTTTTGGAAACCGCGCGCCGGCCTTCAACTTGAACAGTTGCCCGCCATAAGTGAGCAGCGGATCAAGCTCATGTTCTTCAGGCGGATTGATGCCGGCGGCTTTGAACCACTGCGCCGCTTTGGAACTGAACCCGGACGCGTCAACAACTAACTCCGCGGACAACGAGGTGAGGTCAGAATCTCCCCGGCGTTTGTAGGTCACCCCGGTCACTGCTTTGCGGGCGTTGTTATCATCCACAATCAGATTGTTAACAACCGCTTCTTCAATCAGTTCGATCCGCGGTTCCTGCAGAAAGAGATCTCTTATGGTTGATTCCAGCATCGCGCGCGTGCAGAACAAAGAACGCTGCACCGGGACGGGCAGGTTTCGCCCCCACCCTCTGGGTGTCATCAGCGCGCAGTTGAAGCCAAAAGCCACCTTTGGCATCTTCCGTTCATCCAGGAGCTTGTGAAAGCCCGGGTATATGTCTTCTATCTCGCGTCTGCCCCGCTCTAACAGGGTGTGAAACATCTTGCTCTGGGGCACGCCACGCCGGCCGCCGACCCCATCCGGATAAACGTCCCGTTCCAGCAACACCACTCGGTCATAGTGGTCCACCAACACTTTTGCGGAACACATCCCGGCGATGCCGCCACCGATGACTACTGCAGTACTTGTCATTGCCAATACCTCACTCCCGCACCAGGACAATCTTGCCGACCTGGTTATTGCCCATCATGTAGGCGTGTGCATCGTGTAACGCCTCGAAGCCGAAAGTCTTATCAACCACCGGTTTCAACAACCCTTCTGCAAACCCATCCATGCAATCTTCCACAAATACCTCAAAGCACCGCCAGGCTTCCTGAGGTGTACGCGTTCTGAATGTCACGCCTATGATTTGCGCACGCTTGTTAGCGACTTCATCCAGGTTGATTTCCCCTACCTCACCCGCGTTTCTGCCGACCGAGACCACTCGCCCTTTGATTGCGAGCATCTCCAGGTTATCCGCAAACATCGGCCCGCCGACGCTGTCGATGATGATGTCTACGCCGTCTCCCTGAGTTTCTTTCTCAACGATCTGCGTAAACCCGGGCTGGCTGGTATCAATGACCACATCAGCCCCTACCTCTTTGAGCGCCGGGATTTTGTTTGCGTCACGCGTACTCGCGAATACCTTCCGGGCACCAAAATACTTAGCCAACTGAATGGCAGCGGTACCGATGCCCGAGGACGCCGCGGTGACCAGAACCGTGTCGCCTCTTTGCACTTGCGCATTAGAAACAAGGGCATCATGCGCGGTGATAAATACGTTTGGAATCGCAGCGGCTTGTGCATAACTCAAGGCATCGGGAATGCGCATCAACGTCATGGCACCCGCCAGCGCAAAGTCGGCGTAACTGCCCATGCCCCGCCCCATAACGCGTTCTCCAACGTGCCAGCCTGTTGCATCTGCGCCGACTTCGACAATTTCACCGGCAAACTCAATCCCCGAAGGTACCGGCTTGAAACGCGGGTTATCAGAGCGGAAACCCTTGACCATCAGGATTTCTCCGCGGTTGATCCCCGCGGCATGCACGCGCACCAGAACCTGCCCGCCTTCTGCCGCGGGTTTCTTCGCCTGCCGGTACTCATATACCCCGCCTTCTCTGGTTGGCACGAGATAAACGGCATCCATCTGTTCAGCAAACATAGTTGTGCTCCGACTGTTACTCTTCTTCTTACTCTTCTTCTTACTCTTCTTCCGGCCAGACTTTGTTCAACACCCTGAGCGCCGCCATGGCATTGGGCCATCCCGCGTAGTGCGCCCCATGCGCAATCACACCAACCAGTTTCTCGCGCTTAACGCCAATGTTTTTTGCGCCGGTGAAGTGAATCTGCATTTCCTCAGGTCGGTTCAACGCGAACAGCATAGTGCACGTGGCGAGGGATCTTTCCTGCAGCGTGAGATCGTCCTGCTGCCAGACATCGCCGAACAGATGCTCCACCGTATAACGGGACAACGGTTGAGGCTGGGCGACTCCGCCCCCTGACGGCGGGCCGAAAAGCTTGCTGATCATTTCCATACCCTTTTGGCGTTTGTCGTCGCTCATAATACGTCTCCGGATTAAAACAATAATGATATTATCAGTATCAATTCGGATCAGCAAGGGCTATATTCCCCTCATGAATGATTCACTCGCTCCCCGACAAGACCGATCCGTTAAAACCCAACAGGCGCTTCTGGATGCCTTGGACCGCCTGTTGCAGACCTGCTCTTTTGAAGAACTGACCGTTGCGCAAATTGCCGCGGAAGCCGGCCTCACAACTGGCGCCATATACAGACGGTTCAAGGACAAGCGCGCGTTGCTGGAGGCGTCGTTTGAACGCTTCTTCGCACAATCCCAGGGGCTTCAGGCGGAGAGGGAAATTGCGATGGAGGAAGTTGACGACATCGGCAAGCTGGATTACATGATTCGCTCGACCTTGGAATTCACCATTCCCTACATTCCAGTGATGAGGGCTGCTTCCGCGCTCAACGATCAACCGTCATTTGATCTCATGCTCACCGCGAGAAACGCATCAGCGGACTGGCTGTCATCCCACCTGGAAACCAGCGCTCTCACCAACAAGGAGCTGCGCAATCGAACAAGATTTGTCATGCGTACGGTTTCTGCGGTCATCAGAGACACGCTCTTTGCCGGTCCCGGCAAGGGCCGCAAGTCAAAAGATCTTGAGGAAATGGTTGTCGAGCTCAGGGAGATGGCGGCCGGCTATCTTCAAATCAGAGGCTAACGTCTTTTCGAGACAACAACGTCCGGCCTGCCCCTCGATACGGTGCGCCTCATGGTGAGTATCGAACTGATGCATACCTGCCACACCCGCAAGCAAATGGCCTGGTTTCATCAATAAATCGGCCGCCATGCCTGAGCAGCACTCCACACACGACAAGTCAGTATCTAGCGTCTTTCAGCGGTGGGTGCAGATTGCCTGAGCGTTGGCGACGGCACAATCATCGGCACACGCTCGCAATAATCCCGATACTCCTGGCCGAGGGCATTTTTCAGATCCCGCTCTTCGAACTTTATTGCGATGAAGATGTATACGGTGGTGGTCACTGCAAAAAGTAAATGTGCCAGGGTCATCGTGGGCGTACACCAGAAGGCAAAAAGCCAGCCCAGGTATAGCGGATGCCGTATCAATTTATAGGGCCCCGGAGTCACAAAAGGTACATCGTGATACGGTTTCTGCCTGAAATAGAGCCACACCTGCCTTAGACCAAAGAGATCAAAGTGATTGATGAGGAAAGTCGAAACCAGTACCAGCAACCAGCCGAAGGCAAATCCACCATACAGAACCATAACGCCGATCGGGTCAGTCACATGCCAAATACTGATACCAAGCGGTTGCCAGAAGCCGAATAGCAAAATCAACGCAACGCTTGAGAGCAGAACGTATGTGCTGCGTTCCACCGGAACGGGTACAAACCGCGTCCAGCTTCTTTTAAAAGCCGGTCGAGCCATCACACTGTGCTGCAGGGCGAATATACCAAGCAGCAGCATATTCACCCCGACGCTGAACACATTCAGCGACCCCTCCCCATCCAGGCGGGTCGGGGTGACAAAATTGCCGATGAATCCAATTGCATAAAGAAACGTCGCCAGGAAAATCAGATAGCATAAGGCTCCATACAACAGTGAAATCACGCGCATAATTACGCTCCTTTGTTGAGGTCCCCCTAACTTAGAATTGAAGCGTGTTAACAATCGGTTGAATAACCGTGTAACCGGTCTGGACCATGTTGGAAATACAGCTGATCGGACAATGCAAGATTTCCAGGGACGGCACGCCGCTCGCACTACCGCGGTCGAGGAAGACATTGGCCTTGTTGGGTTACCTGATTTTGACCGGCAGAGCCCAGCAGCGGGACCATCTTTGCAACCTGCTCTGGTCCAATGCTGAAGATCCCAAAGCAGCATTGCGATGGAGTCTCTCCCAATTGCGGCAGTTGTTGAACGACAAAAACCATCAGTGCCTCATCACAGATAGAACGCAGGTGGCATTTGCAGCATCGGGGGCCCGGATCGACGTGGTGCAGCTGCGGCTTGGAGACCTCAACCGGGTGCCGGGAAACCGCCAGGTCCAGGAGCTTGTTGAAAGCGAACTGTTGAGCAACCTTGACTTGCCTGACTGCGAGACCTTCCATTTCTGGCTTGTCGCCCAACGGCGGGCAATCACGGAACTGAAATCAACGTTACTGGCAAACCTGCGATTTGGTGAGAACGCGGCGCCCGTCCCGGCACCGGAGTCTGAGCCAGGTCAAGTTGCGCAAATGGTACTCTCGGCTACGGATCAAGCGCAGCAAGTGAGGAGTGAACTAACCGCCAGATTGTCCATATCTAACAAGTTTAAACTTGTGCCCGCCGGCACCCGGGACGCCAGATATCATCTGCATGTGGAAAGTTTGGAAGGCGGCAGACTGTCCGTCTATTTGCAAGACATACTCCGCGGCATGGCCGCCTGGGGAGAGGTTTTTGCCGCTAACTATGAATTGGGTCCGATATCAGCGCGTATCACGTCCGCGGTTGTTAATGCAGAATTTACCAGAGTGCAATCTCTCGCCGAATCAAAGTGCGGCGCATGGGATTTCTATATCAAGGCACTGCAGCATGTCAGCCGCTATTCAGAAACAGATATTCTTGCCGCCCGCAAGCTGGCACAGCACGCCGTTTTACTGAACCCTAACCTTGCTGACGCAAACAGCATCATCGCAGTTTCGTATCTTTACGAAGGTATGTACGGCTGGTCGGGGCGCAGCCTGCAAACAGCCCTGGCTGACGCCAGGAAGCACGTACACGATGCCCAGCATGTGGACCCTAACGACCCTTCTGTAGTGCGATGTGCGGGCCTCGTGCAGCTGTATGCCAGAAACTTCGAGGCTGCCGAACTCTACTTCATGCGTGCACGTGAGCTGGACAATTTTGATCCGGAAAATCATGCGGTACTTGGATACGCTTACGGGGTTCAAGGGAAATATGACGCTGCGCGGGAATGCCTCGAATTCGCCCTGTCCCTGAGCCCAAGAGATCATTTTATTGCCACCTGGTGTAGTCACCTTGCGCTCTCAGCAGCCCTGGTCGGCCGCAACGCTGATGCGGTTAAATGGGCTGAGAAATGCCTTGTCATGAATCCCTATTTTCCCGGCGGGTACAGGTCATTAGCAGTGGGGCTTGCAGGCGCCGGGAATCTCGAAGGTGCAAAACAAGCTGCAAATGATCTACTGGAGCTGCTACCCGCTTTGACAATTGCAGATGCGCGGCAACGCTTACCGCTCCCGGACAACGCCGCCCGGGAAGCCTATTTAGACGCTCTGCATCTGGCCGGTGTCGCGTGGAAGTGACGCAAGCCGGTTGCTTGCGGCCGTCAGAACTAGAAAGTGCTGACCGCTTCGCGTAACTCGCCGTCGCGAAGCCATGCAACCTTGCACTTGTCACCCGCTGCAAAAAAGGAAAGCGCAATCCATAGCTGGCCTGTGTCGTAAATCCGCGTCCCCGCCAGAGACAGAATGAGATCGCCGACCTGTAACTCCGCCCGGCGCAGAAAACCATCTTCCTCCAGGAATGAGACTTCTACACCTACCGGGGTTTCCCGTGTAACCCCACCTATCGGCGCACCCCAGTTTTTCGGCGGCGCCCGATAACCCGTCTCAAGAAACAGCCGGAAATCGGCGATGATCTCGTTGCCATGCGCCAGGATCGTGTCCTTCGCAGCATTGAACCAAGCGCCAAATCCGGATTGAACAACCGTTATACGTGTACCGGTATCGGCATCCGAGAAACCAATGGCAATCTCGGTTCCGGCGCAGGGTTCGTGTTCTTTGCGCACGCGCAGCATCTGGCCAGGTATCACTTCCAACTGCGTGCAGATCGCACCGGGTTCAGGGGTTGGCATAAAAGAAGGGAACCCGGGCAGCAACACCTTGTCCCCGTCTGTTGATGTCTGCCCCTGATCGTCCACGCTCTGGTGCAATGCCTCGAACACTTTCTCCCGGTCCAGATCAATCACAAACTCAGCTCTAAACTCGTCTTTCATGGTTTCCCCCAGCAATTGGATATGCCGCAATCAGCATCCGGTATGCGTCTCCCCTTTTTGCGCCGTGTTTGGCGGTTAGTTTCTTTACCGCGTCCAGCAGGTCTTCCGCGAAGGCAGCCCGGCTCCCGGCATCGGCAAACCGGACCTCAATCTCAGTGGATAAAGACGGGATTTCGTCGCTGGACATTGTTGCTTTTTCTAACAATTCAGCCACATCGCATTGAAGCTTACTGCCCAGGCTCAACAGGTGGTTCAGCGAAACCTGGTCTGCCAACGCGCGCATCAACGTATCCCCGTCCCATGCCAATTCCTGGGACAGGACAAACCTCCGGGCAATCGACTGATAAAGCTGTTCGATGAAGTTACCGTTCCGCCGCTCGCCGGTACGGCGTACCAGCCCGGTCTTTTCCAGGGACTTGATGTGGTAGTTCACCTTCTGCCGGGGCATGCCCAGCTCACGCGCCACAGAAGCCGCTGTCCCGGGGTCTTTGAGCAGCTCAATCATCCGCCGGCGGGCCGGGGTGGTTAGCGCCTGGGCTTGTTCA
This sequence comes from Pseudomonadales bacterium, assembly GCA_028279305.1. Lineage (GTDB taxonomy): Bacteria > Pseudomonadota > Gammaproteobacteria > Pseudomonadales > Azotimanducaceae > UBA4421. Next base: position 40,776 of record JANQOA010000203.1, on the reverse strand, counting down.
CTATTCGAGACTATTTCTACGGCGGCTTGCGGCAATCCGGGCAGCTCCAACGATACGTGGAGCCACTATAGAAAATATTTTCTTTCTAGACAATATTTATTTTCTATAACAAATACCTGGCGAAGCTATCTTTCCAGAAACCCCCGGATTATCTCCCCGCTCAGTTCCGGCTGGGATTCAAGGAAAAAGTGGCCGCCCGGAACCGCCTGCGCAGTAAGCGCGGGGAAGTGACGCGGGAACGATTCAAACGACGGGTCGCCGGTGGGATACCCGCGGCTATCTATGCAACCGCCCACCGCCTCCAGCAGATAGTCTCCGTACAACCACAACGTTTCGCCTTCGTACCTCTTGTGCCGGTCCTCGGGTGCAAAATCCAGATACTCATCCGCAATGGTCTGCTCCCGCCACAGCCGCCCCATCTCTTCATGGGACACACGCTCGTACCGCTCGCCGTGGGTGCCGCCTGGATCTTCGATGACTCTGTGAAAATGCATGGAACGGTAGTATTCGCAGCTCACCCGCGCATCGTCACCGTTTTCATACGGCGCCCAATAAGATTCCAAGTGATCTTCACTCGCCCACAGTTCGGGGGCGGTCATCTCGTGGGTCTGGAATTCAACCGGGCAGTCCGGCGGCGGCGGCAGGTCCGTGTTGTGCCCGCCGACAATCGAACGGATGAAGTCACGCCCGTGCCGGGCAAAAAAGCGTTCAGCCCGATCGCCGTCCATGAACCAGTAGTAATACTGCACAAACTTCGGCCAGCCGGTGCAGATGGTATCCATCAGGCACAGCCTTTCCACCCGGTCACCATGATCCAATGCCAATTTGACGGCAATAATGCCGCCCCAGTCGTGAGCAATGACCGGACAGCTTTTGATCTCCAGCGCGTCCATAAAATCCACAATGTCCTGAGCCAGCCTTGCTCTGTCGTAGCCGGTTGGCGGCGCTTCCGTTTGACCGTGCCCGCGGGTATCCGGCGCTAACAAGCGCACCCCATCGCCTACGTGTCCGGCAACTTCTGTCCATTCCCGGCTGGTCTCCGGCCACCCGTGTATGGCAATAACAGGTGAACCTTCACCGGACTCAAGGTAGTGCATGCGCAAGGCGCCGGTGTTAACAAATTTACTATGCAAAACTAAGCGCCCGCACTGGCGGCTTCGACTACCGGCACATCACTTTCCACTTCCCGTCCCAGCGCGTAGTCTGCCACTGACCCCGGCCAGTTGCGTTTCAAGTCGGGCAATTCGCGATACAGGCCTTGCGGGTCCGGCACTACAAAATTCGCCTTTCGTTCAGCGTAGCCCGGACCGTCTTCAACCTTCAGCGCGTTGGCAAAAATGTTGAACGCCTTATTCTGGAGATACCAGGAAAGTGCTTTCATGCCCAACTTGCTGCGCATAAATGCGGAAAACAGCTTGATGGAGGCGCGCACGCCGCCCTCGGTGAGCATTTTCGGCCGGCGGTTTACCGAGTACAGCATGCGCTCATCTTCTAACAAGGTAAGCGACGCCATATCAGAAACCACCCGGGTGACGTAAAGTCCCAGTTTTCTCTGCAACCAGGGCAGATCACCCATGGCTGTGCCTTTGGGGTAGTCACTTCGGTCATAAGGCGCCAGCAATCTCCGCCCGATCAGTCCCACCGCAAAACGCTGATGCGCGTGATGTAAAAAGTCCATCGCCTCTCCATAGCTAGCAGGCAGGTGCCGCGGCTGGATGCCAATCATTGCCGCGGGAATCTGTTGCTCGCAATAAAACTGATCCCGCTCATCATCCGGCAACCGCCCGTGAATAGCCTCATAGGTAAAGAGATAAGAGGTTGACTGGATCACGGAGGTGAGCGCAAGTTCATATTCCGAATGGGATTGATACGGACGTTGGGTGATCGGCTCCGTACCAACCACCTGACCATGCCGGGTACGCACCATGCGGCTGAATTTTTCCGCGTCTTTGCTGCTGCCGAAAGTTGCTGAATAAGCGTACATCCCCACCCTTCGGAACCGCAGCAGCGGATCAATGATAAACATATCGTGCTCACTGGAGGCAGCGAACGGGGGATGGAACAGCAGCACCATGGAGTTTCGAATCTGCCCGACAATAAATACCACCGGATCGCGGAGTACTTTCCAGGTCACACTCCCGGGTCCGATGGCCCAATCGCCCCCTGCACTGGCTTGAGTCGGGTTGATGGCGGCTACGTTCTGCACGGCGATCTCCTTCGCTTTTTCAACGGTAGAAGTTTATGAGGAAAGTCCTCATGTTTTAACTCGCGTTCCTATATGTCATGTGAGCCGCAGGAAAAGGCCCTATATTATTGAAATATATGTAATTTATTTGTTCAAGATTCGCCGCATGAAATGCCTGGCTAAATTTAGCCTCACATTTACAGACCCGCTTGAAGGGTGGTTGCGGACTATCTGCGGACGGGGTTTTCGGCCAGGATGTAACCGCCGATCATTTCTACGAAGGCGTCCAGCAGCTCAGGGTTTGCCCCGCGCTTGAGCGGTTTACCTACCCCTTCAGAGGTCGCAACCAGCAACTCAGCCAGTATTTCCAGGGCTTCATCGCCCAGTTCCGGCCGGGCGGGTCTTATGAGTTCCACCGTCAGACTCACTAACGCGCCGGAAAGTGCCGCGAGTTTTGAATCCAGACCCGGTACGCGTCCCAGTTCCTCGTAGATTTTGGGGGTTAAATACTCCTGATTGGCGCCTGCGTTGAGATAGGCGCGAACGGTAGTATGATGATCCTGATTCACAGACCCGCTGACAATTTCCTCCAGGGCGGCAACCAGCCTTGCGGCTTCACGGTCAAAAAACTGGTGGAATATCTCGTCCTTGTTTGCAAAATACTGATAGATCGAGCCAACACTGACGCCGGCGCGTTCCGCTATGCGGTCGGTAGTGGCGCTGCCGTATCCTCTCTGCTCCAGAACCTGGGCCGCGCCGGTGAGGATGGTGTCCACCGTTGCCTGGGCGCGTGCCTGGGTAGCCCGCCGTTTGCTCTGTTTCTTTGCCGCCACTGCTCCACTTGAAAGATGCATCAGGAGGACACTCAGCTTAGATCAAGGCTGCTGTTGCTTCTAGCTGCCTTGCCGATCCGCGCGGCACCGATTGAATATCTGTTTGGCCCGCTCCACCGGATCCGGGTAGCGGTCACGCAGCGCCTTGGAGCGGATCTCCAGGCTGACGTCGATACCGCCGGCTCTGATACGGTTGGTTTCTTCAACAGAAGCATCACCCTCGCCCAGCGGACAGCGCTCATCCACCGCCGCAACAATATAGTCCATACCTTCTTTAGTTTTTGACGCCGCGTAAAAATCGCAGGCTTGAACGTAGGGAAACATGGGGTCAGCAAGATCGGGTAACGTTTCGCCGCACCGGTTCAGGTGCATTTGATCAATCAGCACACCCCCGCTTGCATGGCCTGCCGCCCGAACAAATTCCAGCGCCTGTTGCAGAGATTTTACTTCGGTAAAGACGCCGAACTCCAACGCAAGCCGAACGTCAGCGCCGGCAAACTCACAGAGTTCGGTGAACCTTGCAATAGCCCGTGGCTGATCAGGCTCGCGCGACACCACCAGGACATTTTTTGCACCCAGCTCAATGCCGGCGGAGATCACGGCTTTTTGCAGATCTTCGGACTTCTCCAGCCACAATGGCTCAACGTCTATCAACCGCAGACCCGTCGCGTCCAGCGCCGCACGGGTTTTCGCCACCGCTGAGTCATCCCATGATGTTTCGGGGTCTACCCACATGCCGCAGGAACCAAAACCACCCTGCCGCGCGATATGCGGGATCTCCCAGGGAGAAACCTCCGGCACACAACCGGCAGCCATTGCCCAGAGTCTTTGCGCCATTACACCTCCGCCCGTTCATTGCAAATTCGGGCACCAAGGCGCCGCATGTCGGGCGCGGCTGTGGTCCCATGACTTGTGCTCACAGCCGTCCTGCTCCGGCCGGTTTCCGCGCGGCCTCAAGGCGGCCGCTCAACTCCGCAAGCACGCCGGTGAACGCGGCATCCGCAGACAGATCCCTTTGCTCGCGCGGGTCCGCGTGCAGGTCGTACAGTTCGTAGCCCAGCCAGTCGGTTTTGATCAGCTTGAAGCGATCGGTGACCAGCGCAAACGAAGTGGGTGTGGGGTACGGCGGTTCAAAGAAATAGGAATACAAAAAGCCATCGCGCCAACGCGTGTTTTTGTCCGCCATCAGCCTGAGCAAACTGCCGCCCTCCATATAGTCCGGCACGGTAATGCCGGCGGCATCCAGAAATGTCGCCGCAATGTCGGTGTTGGCGACGATCCGCTCGATAACCCGGCCGCCGGGTGACCCGGGCACACGCATGATAAACGGAATCCGGATCGACTCCTCGTACGCCCAGCGCTTGTCCGTAAGTTCGTGTTCACCCCATTGGTAGCCGTTATCGCTGGCGTAGATCACCAAGGTGTTGTCAGCCAGCTGCAGCTGATCTATACGCGCCAGCAGGCGGCCGATCTCCCGGTCCATGGATCGGATGGTCTCACCGTAACGCCTGATCGATTCATCCACCGGCGTGCGGGTGAGATGCACATACTGATTCCTGGTATGGGTACTCCACAGGTGGGCGCCTTCCGGCACCCGGGCATCTTCAGCGTCGTACCGGTTCACATCAGCGCTGTCGGGCGTAAAAGACGCGTGCACACTCTTGTGGGACAGGTACAGTACAAACGGACCCTGCTGCTGTTCCATCCACTCAATGGCATAGTCAGTCAGTTCCGTCGCGATATAACGGCTGCGCGACGCGACTTCCCTGCCGTTGACAATCATCGGGTTCCACTCGTACGTACCCTGGCCGCCGACATTGGTGAACGAGATGAAGTGATCCAACCCGGCTATCTCCGGCAGCCTGTTGCCGGGCATGTGCCATTTGCCGATGAACGCCGTGCTGTAGCCAACCGGTTTGAGATATTCAAAGAAGGTGCGGTTCTGCTCGGACCACGGGGTAAAGTTATTCCAAACACCGTGCTGGTACGGGGATACCCCGGTTAAGAAACTCGCCCGGGACGGCGAGCACAACGCGGTGCCTACGTAAGCACGGTTGAATACCACCCCTTGGGCGGCAAGCTGGTCGAGGTTCGGAGTTTCCACAAACGGATGGCCCGCAAACCCCGAGAAGTCGTAACGGTGGTCGTCCGACAGGATAAAAACTATATTCGGCAGATCCGTCTTGCTGGTTGCCACCGCTGCTGGATTCAACCGGCCCGGCTGATTCAGGGGTGCCGGCAGCAGATTTGCCTGGAAGGTCTGCTGATAACCGTTCAGAAAGGGAAAGATAGTTACCGGCACCGCCGCCGCGCAGACAACAATCACCGCCGTGAAGCCGAGTACCGGCAATATACGGGGTTTCTGCCGGCCGCGCAGACACATCACCAGGTGTGATGCGCCGATGAGCAGTAAAATAATCGCCAACTGCAGGAAAAACAGCGGTGAGAACAGCAGCCACAGCGCCTCGGCCAAGCTGTGCCAGCGCATCCGCATGACCACTTCACTCACCCACCAGCAAACAGCGGGCAACAGAGAAAGCGCAAACCGGGGTGCAAAGCGGCGGATCAGGCTGAAAGTGAGCAGGTAGATGACAGCGGGCAACGCGTGAATCATAGCCGCGTAAGCCAGACCCAACCATCGGGTTGCTTCCAGCGGCAACCCCAATTCTGTCCAATAGTCCAAGACGAGCGCAACAATGCCCAGGCTGCCGCTCACTATGACAGCTATGATCAGTGCCTTCACGCTCCCCCCCTTGTCCGCGACCTGCCCAGTATAGGCAGAGACGGCGTTTAATGCGCCGGCATCTGCAAGCCCTGCTGACGGTGTTGATGCAGCGTTGATAGTGCCGGGGGTTGGAAGCCGCCGGGTACGCAGCATAAAATTCACCCGGAGTATGGAAGGGAGGCACCACGCAGTGCAAGAGAACCGGTGTGTAGTCCTGGCATCACGGCCGCAGGGTGCGCCCGCGGTCCACAATTTCCGGCTGGAATCGAGACAAATTCCGCCGTTGCAGGCCGGGCAGATCCTGTGCCGGAATCTGTATATTTCACTGGATGCCGGATTCCGCAACTGGATGGACGAAGGCAGCGGCGACAACGTGCTGCCGGCCATGCCGCTGAACGAACCGGTGATGGGGTTGACCCTGGGCCGGGTGGAAGAGAGCCGGCATCAGGACTTTAAGGCCGGTGACATCCTGATGGCGCGTTTTGCCTGGGAAGAATTTACCGTCACTGATGCCGGAGATTTCATTTCACCCATCCGCCAGGCTGACTATCCGCTCAACTACTACCTGGGCGTGCTGGGTGACACCGGATTGTCCGCCTATTTTGGTCTGACTGATCATGGTCAGGTAACACCCGGGGAAACGGTGCTGGTAAGTGCCGCTGCCGGAGCGGTAGGCAGCATTGCCGGGCAGATAGCCAAGCTGCACGGCGCCCGTACCGTTGGCATCAGCAGCGGTGAGGAGAAATGCCGGCGCCTGATCAGCGAGCTTGGCTATGACGCTGCCGTTGACCGCACCGCGGCTGATTTAGCGCTGGCAATGGCGGACGCCTGCCCGCAAGGCATAGACGTATACTTCGACAACGTCGGCGGTCCGATATTGGAAACCGTCCTGGATCAGATCAACGAAGACGCCAGGATTCTGCTGTGCGGGTCCGTTGCCACCTATAATCAGCAGCAGCCTGAGCCGGGCCCGAACAATTTATTCCAACTCACCACCAAGCATGCACACATGCATGGTTTCATGACGCACCTTAATCTGGACCGCTACGACGAAGCCCGCGCAACCATGGCGCGCTGGATCAGCGAGGGCCATCTGGTCGTCCACGAGCACAGGCTGCAGGGTATTGAGAACACCGGCCAGGCGTTCTGCGACCTGTTTGCCGGCATCAACTTCGGCAAGACCATCGTAGAATTGTAGCGCCTCAGTGCCGCTGCGCCGGTTCTTTCCAGACGGGCACCATCGCGTTCCAGATGCCATCACCTTTGCGGCGGTGATAAACCGCCGCGGCAACGTGGCCAAGAATCAGAAAGTAGGTGGTATTGACGGCGATCTCGTGGGCGACCAGCGCAATCTCCATTAAAGTACCCTGCTTGATACCCGACCCGTACAAGCCGCCAATCACCAGGCCCGTTACCGCGATCAAAGCCAGACTTGCGTACATTGCAAGGTGAACAGCCCGGGCCAACAGCCTGGTTGCTCCGGGCGCGTCTGCCGCCAACACGGATGGCTGTGTGGTTTGCATATAGACAAAACGCGCAATCAACAGAATTAGAAAGACCGAAGCAAACAACATCTCGGTTTGCAGCAGGGACAAGTCCTCAAGTTCTTCCACCTCATCCAGCTGTTTTGTCAATGCGTAAATAAAAACAACAATAAAGCCCCAATGAAAGGCTTTTGCCGCAGTGCTGTGCCTGCGGGCCGTTTCTGAATTCTTCAAATGCCGAGCGCCTGCTTTGCGGCCAGCAGCACGCCATCCGCGTCCACCCGCTCCGCGTAGGCTTCGACAAATATTTTTGCCCTGATTGTCATATCGGTATCGAGAATGAAAATCCCGGGGTGAGGTATGCCGTAATGCGGCGCACCCGGCGTATGCTCCTCATTCAGTATTTCCAGGGCGTTCACGGTTGCCGCGTTGAGGTCCGACAAGACCGGAAACTCAATGTTGTACTTGTCGATAAAGACCTGCTGCAACTCAGGTGAATCGTAGGTCACAAGCGCGATGCTTAAACCGGCATCGTCAAACTTCTGCAGATTGTTTTGCAGCTGCACGAGCTGCTTAATGCAATAGGGTCACCAATCCACCGAACGGTTGGCAACAAACAGCAGTCCGTTGGAGCCGAGAAGTTCGCTGGCGTCCGTAACCGTGCGTCCCGCCATAACCGCGTCTATAGCCGGAAAGGCCGCGCCAACGGCCAGACCCGGGTTAAACCCGTCATCGTCCCGGCTGACAAACATGTCAGCGGTCACCTGTTCAAAAGCCGCTTCCCGCAACTGATCTTTGAAGATGTAACCGGTGACCGCGGCAATTACCACAATGCCGGCAACAGCAGACAGTATTTTTTTCATAAACGCTCCAAAATTGTTGCGCGACGTTAGCACAGGCGCTCGCGACCCACCAAATAGAAATGACTCGATCGAGCCATAGCCCGGCCTTTTCAATTCTCATACATCTACACACCAGCCGGGGATGCCCCGGCGCCTCACAGACAAATAGACGCAGACAAACAGACTTGGAGAGTTGAGTACCATGAAGCATGTAAGCGCGCACCTGTTATCAGCGCCGCTTGTTCTGGGCTTGTTGAGCATTTTGCCGTGCAGCCTCAGCGCAAACGAGCTGGTGATCGAGGAAGTTATTGTTACCGCCCAGAAGCGGGCCCAGTCCGTACAGGACGTGGGCATTGCCATCAGCGTTATGGGCGCGGACGAAGTTGCCGACCGTGACCTCGGCGAGTTTGACAGCCTGGCCGGCGCGATTCCGAATCTGCAGGCCCTGGACGAAGCCGCCGGGCTGCCATCGTTTCGTATCCGCGGCATCGGCTTAAACGAATTTCAGGCTGCATTCGACAGCCCCGTGGGCGTCCATGTGGATGAGGTGTTTCTCAGCAAACCCATGTTGGGGTCCATGGGGTTTTTCGACGTTGAGCGGGTTGAAGTATTAAAGGGCCCCCAGGGCACCGTGTTCGGCCGCAACACCGTCGGCGGTGCGGTCAACTACTACAGTGCCGCGCCCACGGAAGTATTTGAGGGTGGTATAAAAGTGGGGGTTGAACGTTATCAGCGGGCCAGCGCTGAAGCCCATATCAGCGGTCCGCTGAATGACAGCCTGCGGGCACGCCTCGCGGTGAAGGCGCTGGATCACGGCGACGACGGACCCTACCGGAACCTCTTCAGCAACAACGATCTCGGTGAACTGGAACAGCAACAGGTCCGCGCACAACTTGCATGGTCAGGCGCCGGCACCAACGTTACATTCGCTGTTGAATATGGGTCAAAAGAAGGTGATCTCACCCCGTACGACAATTTGTTTCAGGACACACCCGGAGGCCTGCCGGACGTGAGCAGGGAAATACGCAACCCCATCAGCCGCTTCACCGTCAATCAGGATTATTTTCCAACAACCGATTCCGAGACCCTCAGTGCTGCCCTGCGCGTTGAACACGAAACCGGCGCCGGCACCCTGACCTCACTCACCGCATTTAAAGGTTTCGAACGCGACAACCGGGAAGACTCCGACAATACCCCCATTGTTTCCACCAATATCGATTGGTACTCCGAGATAGATCAGTTCACCCAGGAATTCCGTCTGTCCGGAGAACGCGATAACTGGATCTACCTGGTGGGCGCCTATTTTGAACGCGACAAGCTCACCACCGTCGAAACCCTGGACGTGGCTGATCTGTTTGCCCTCGGCCTCACGGCTTTTGCACAACTGGGTTCCGATCATGAAGTGGATACCGAGTCGGTGGCCATCTTCACTTCCCACGAGTTTGCGCTTACCGACCGCCTCAGTCTGATTGTTGGCGCCCGTTATACGGATGAAGAAAATGAAATTGAGGGCCAGAGCTTCATCACCGCCGCACCCTCTCCCACCACCGGCAATGAGAACCGGGTCCCGGCGGCCAACCGGATTATACTGGTGGACGCGGACACCAACCGCGAAGACGACGACTTCAACGTAAAGGCCGGGCTGAATTTTTACCCCGGCGACAACCTGCTGCTGTACGGCTCGGTTTCCACCGGATTTCGCAGCGGCGGTTACGACCTGGCATTCGGCTCTCCGTCTCTCGAATCTTTTGAGCCGGAAGACGTGCTGGCGTTCGAAGCGGGTGTGAAGTCCACCCTGGCGGACGGCCGTATCACTCTGAACGCCAACGCCTTCTTTACAGAAGTGGAAGATTACCAGTCCAACGTTAATCTGGCCGGAGAGCTGGTGCCGCGAAGGCGCAACGTAGGCACCCTGGAGACTTACGGCTTCGAATCCGAGCTGCAGTGGCTTGTTAATGAAGCGGTGGAACTACGCTGGTCGCTCGGCTATACCAATGCCGAGATCACCGATGTTGCCACCGACATCAACGGCAATGAGTTTCAGATCGACGGTGTGCCGATCAAGGGTAATCAGCCGGTCAACACACCGGAGTGGTCCTCCTCGCTGTTGCTCGATGTCAGCTGGCCGCTGAATGACACCCTGGTGCTGGACTTTCTCGCCGGCATCACCTGGAACGACGAGCGCTTCCTGGAAATCGAAAACGGCGCAGACCACCTTGTGGACGCGTACACGACTGTGGATGCGAGCCTGTCCATCGGTGCAGCCGACCGTAAATGGCGGGCCACCTTGTGGGGCCGCAATATCACCGACGAGGACTACCTGCGCTATATCAACGACGTGCCCGCGTTTGGCCTTTTTCTCACCATCAATGCGGAACCGTCTACATTCGGTGTAACCTTCGAGTACAGCTTCTAACCTTTAACCGCCCTTGAGAAGGAACCGTAAATGACCACCGGATTCGTATGGCACGAGTATTACGCATGGCATGAAGCAGGCAGCGCTGCGGGATTTGTTCCGGCGGACGGCCGCATTGCGCAGCCCGATGCTTCAGGTGAAGACCCGGAGACCAAGCGCCGCTTGCGCAACCTGCTGGAGGTGAGCGGCCTGTGGAGTGACCTGGTGCAGATTGCACCGCGGGCGGCGGAGGAAGCAGACATCCTGCGGGTCCACTCCGAAAGCCACCTCAGGCACATTCAGGAACTCAGCGCTGCAGGTGGCGGCTATACCGGAATTATCACCCATTGCGGCGCCGGCGGTTACGAAATTGCCATGCTCTCGGCCGGCGGTGTCATTGCCGCCGCGGATGCGGTATTGGATGGCCGGGTTAACAACATCTACGCATTGGTGCGGCCGCCGGGACATCATGCCATGCCGGATGAAGCGCAGGGTTTCTGCATTTTTTCCAACGCTGCCATTGCCGGCCGCTATGTCATGGAGAAGCGCGGCGTGGAACGTATTGCCTTCGTCGACTGGGACGTGCACCACGGCAACGGCACGGAAACCGCTTTCATCGACGACCCCAACGCGCTGACCATCTCAGTGCACCAGGACCGCTTTTTTCCCAGCGACCGCGGCTTTCTTGAACACAACGGGCAAGGTGCGGGAGAGGGTTATGCCATTAACGTTCCGTTGCCGGCGGGGTCCGGTGTCGGCGCTTATGTTGCGGCATGGGAACAGGTGGTGGTACCGGCGCTGCAGCGGTATCAGCCTGATATCCTGTTTGTGCCCAGTGGTTTTGATGCCGGCGCATTGGATCCGTTCGGGCGCAATATGATGCACTCCGACGGCTACCGGGAATTGACCCGGATGATGATGGAGGTGGCTGACGAAGTGTGCGGCGGGCGTATTGTCATGTGTCATGAAGGCGGTTATTCCAGGGCATATGTACCCTTCCTGGGCCTGGCGGTTATGGAAACGCTGACAGGGCAACGCACGGAGGTGGAAGACCCATTCCTGGAAATGGTACAGGGTTTTGCCGGCCAGGATCTGCAGCCCCACCAGAGCGCCGTAATTGAAGCCGCGGCGGCGCTGATCGGAAAACTGTAACCCTCAGCGGAACAGCCGGGCCAGACCAACCCGGTTGTTTACCCCGGTCTTGGCGTACACCGACTTCAGGTGATTCTTCACCGTCCATGGGCTGATGCAGAGCTGCGCGCCGATCTCGCTGCTGCTGATGCCGGTAGCGGCAAGCTGTGCAATCTGCAGTTCCCGGGTGGTCAATTCTACCTGCGGGGCCTGCAGGGCCGCCGCCGGCTTGTCCGCATCACGCAAGGTCAGTTTAAAAAGCCCTTCCCGCCCGGTGTGCCCGTGCAGCTCCAGGCAGGCATGCAGTTGCCGCGACGCGGACAGCGCCACCCGTTCTTCCAGCCTGCGCGGCAGGCGCTTCTGTTGCGCCGCGGAGCCGCCTGCGTTCTCAACAACCTGTTGCAGGCGCGGCGCCCGGGCAAAGAACGCCTGCAGTTGAGCGGGCGAATCAAGCTTCAATTCCGGGCCCGTCCAGATTGCGCCGACGGTGGTGCGCAGCATGGAGAAACGCGCATCGAAGGACACCGTCACCGCGTCATCTTCCGCGGCGGGCGGCACGGCAAGCATATGCGCGGTGCCGCCCAGGCACAGGGATGTCATGCGTGCCAGTTGCTCTTCTTCCGCATCAAAATCAGCGCGCTTGTGAGAGCGCAGCAGACTTATATTGGCTATCAACCCCTGCCCGCAGTGCAACGCGATGGTGAGGATGTGGCTGCAGTCCACCTGGCGCAGCAGCTCGTTGTAGAACTTGCCTTTTTCAAACTCCCGGCGGTCGATCAGATCCGACAGCCGGGTTGCGCTGAAAGCCTGCCTGAACGCACCTTGGTCCAACCACTGAAATATGGGATCGTAGCGGCGCAGGGATGAGTAATAGAGCTGTTTGTGATTGCTGCTCCAGGCTGTCGGCAAATGGATGTCGTCCAGCTGCCAGCCGTCGTTGTCCGCATTGCGCCAGTCCAGAAACACGGACGAATCAGCCAGAAAAACCCGCTCCAGCGACGACATCGTCAGACTTTCAAGTTCGCTCAGATCACGCGCTGCGTATGCCTCGTGACCGAGCTTCACAATCTGATTGGTACGGTCTGCTCTGACCACCTGGGTACCCTCCGGCGGCAATCGTACCGCAGGAATGAGCCGCCGGCTATGTCAGACCCGGCGGCAGCCGCCCCGGCTGGCTATGGACGTTGCAAGCTCCGGTATACCGCGCGCCCCAGGCTCACACCCCTTGGATCTCCCAGCATGTAATTACCCAGGCGGTTCATAACGTAGGCAAAACAAATGCGCCTCTCGGGGTCTACTACTACCAGAGATCCGCCGGCACCACCCCACCACAGGTATGATGTTTCCGTTTCCAGATTCAGTGACGGCGAAGGCAGGGCGTAGCCCAGCGCCAGGTTCAGCGGTATGCCAAGGACCAGATCGTCACCGCCGATCTGGAATTCAGCGGCTTGCGCGCACAATTGGGCTGACAATAGCCGACACGCTCCCGAGACCCCCCTGTTGGCCAACACCGACTGTGTTTTGACCAGCGAACGGGCGTTGCCATGACCATTAACGGCGGGAATCTCAGCCTGCCGCCATGCAGCGGACAGCATGTCATCGTTAGTCAACGCCATGTTTGCGAACACCTTGGCGGCAACGGAATCAGCCTGCACCGCCATGTCCGGCGGCGGCTCGACGGCGGGTGCCAGATCTGCCACCCGCGCATGATGCTCCGCAGCAAGCCCTACGTGAAAGTCCGCTTGCAGAGGGTCGGTAATCTCTTCAGCCAGAAAGCGGCCATAACCGCGCCCATCGATCCTCCTCACCAGTTCACCAATCAGGTAACCCTGGGTAAAAGCGTGATAGCCGATCCGGGTGCCGGGTTCCCACAGCGGTGCCGCCGCTGCCAAATCTTCCACAACACAGTCCCAATCGTAGAGTTGTCGGGTACTCTTCGGCAGGTTAAACGCCGGCACCCCCGCCGAGTGTGTCAGTACATGACGCACCAGGATGTTCTCTTTGCCGTTAACCCCGAATTCGGGCCAGTAATCCGCAACCGGACAATCCAGTTCCAGCTTGCTTTTTTCCACCAGCAGCAGTGCGCTCAAAAAAGTCAGCGTTTTGCTGCAGGAAAACACATTCACAATGGTGTCTTCTCTCCACGGCCGCTGACCCGCCGGATCAGCGTATCCACCCCACAGGTCCACCACTATTTCACCTTCAACGCTCAAAGCAAAACTCGCTCCAACCTCGGGATGATCCCGAAAGTTGTCTTCAAAGGCTTGTTGAACTCGGGCCAAGCCCGGTGGGCACGTTCCCTGGCAGCGAACCCCCATCTAAAAGTTCATTCCCAGGGTCAGGCCCCAGGTCCGCGGCGGGCCGATCACGGAAACAAAACTGCCGGGTTGAAACCCCGCGGCAAATGTAAACACCGCATAACTCTTGTCGGTGCAGTTGCGGCACCATAGAGACAGGCGCCAACGATCGTCCACAGGCGCAAGGCCGATTCTTGCGTTGTACAGGGTGTACCCGGGCTGCAAGGCCACCGGGTCCAACGTCCCGGAATCCAGATTACTGCTGCTTCGGGAATAGGCTTCCAGATGCAGCCAGCCGGTCAGGTTGGGGGTCAGGGGGGCTTCGTAAGTCGAAGCTATACTACCGGTCCATTCCGAAGACAAAGGCAAACGTTCGCCGCCTACCGGCGCGAACCCCGTATTGACGCCCGAATCAAACCGCGCATCCGCGTAAGTCACGCCCCCGGAAATGGTCCACGCGGGCAGCGGTCTGAGCGTTGCCTCAACTTCCACACCTTCCGAAGTCACCCCGGACACATTGCGGAGCAGGAAATTAATGCCGTCAAACGACTGCACCTGAAAATCATCAAAGGCCGTGTGGAACGCTGTGGCATTGACGATGGCTTTGCCCCCCGCCCACTCAGACCTCAAACCCAGCTCAAAGCTCTCTGATGTTTCAGAATCAAAAGACGGGTCCCGTGGTGCCGCAAAGGTTCCGGCACCCCCGCCATCAACATTAACACCGCCCGCTTTGTACCCGGTCGCATACTTGATATATGTCATGAGTTGTTCAGACCAATGCACGTGGAAACTCGCATCCCCGGTTATTTTGTCTTCGTCAAAATCCAGAGAGCCGAAATCAGGCGCGGGGGCAAACAAACCCAGCAGCACGTTGCCGGGCCCGGCCACCGTTTGATCTATCGTGAAGTTTTCCTTTTCCTCATCGCTGTACCGCAGGCCGACGGTAAAACCATATCGATCAGAGAGATCAAAGGTGGCCTGGCCGAACAACGCAAATGTAGTGCCGTCGATGCCCCTCCGGACATCCGGGCCGGTATCAGCGCCGCTGGCAAAATCAGCAGGCGTAAGCGGTATGTCAAGACCATTGGCAAGCGCGGACAGTTGCAGCGGCAGCTGCCCTTGTGTCGGAAACCTCGCTCGCGAGCTGATTTCCTCTTCGGAATAGAAAGCCCCCACAAGCCAATCGACGCTGGCAAAAGGCCCCGCATCGTTAACTACATTGTTTGCCCTGAGTTCTGTGGAGAAAAAGTCCTGGCGGAAATCGAAGTCCGCGACAAAGAAATCCAGCGCAGAAAAATCGACGTCCTTGAACGAAACCGCGTCGTAGCTGCGTAACGCGGTGATTGAGGTCACTTCACCAAATGGTGCTGCGTAGTTTACTTCCAGGGATACCCCCCTATCTTCCACCGTTGTATCGGTAGGGTCGTTTAGCGAGGTTTCCCGGCGGCTGATATCCGCAGGCACGTTGATAACACCACCGTTGTCTCCTGCAAGCAGTTGAAACACCGTGGCGTCCAATGGACCGTTTACGGCCCGAACCGGAACTACTGACGTTTCATCAGCTTCAGACCAATCAGCGATAAGCCGCATGGACAGGTTATCGGCAGGCTCCCACAGCAGCTGGCCGCGCATCGACCAGCGGTCCGTATCGTTATAGTCACGGCCGTTAACCACATCGTCGACATAACCATCCCGTCTATTGACACTGCCGGACAGGCGCAGGGCTAACGTGTCCTGCACCAGCGGGGTGTTATAAACGGCCTGCAGGCGCCGGGCATCATAGTCTCCGCCATCAACCTGAAACGCTCCGGACACCTCGTATGTTGGTTTTTCCGTAACCACACTGATCGCTCCAGCGGAGGTATTTTTGCCGAATATCGAACTTTGCGGGCCGCGCAACACTTCAACCCGGGAAACATCCAGCAGGTCTCCCACCGCCATGCCTGAACGGCTGCGGTACACCCCGTCGAGAAAGAAGCCAACCGCCGCCTCCAGCCCTACGTTTGTTGTGCTGGTGCCGACGCCGCGGATCTGGATTTGAGTTGACGACCCTGGAATGTTGACGGAGGTGACCGTCAGGCTGGGCGCCAGGGACTGTACGTCTTCTATGGTCTGCGCGCCGGATTGTTCAAGCGCCTCTTTGCTGATGGCGCTGACCGCCACCGGAATGTCCTGCACCGACTGCTCGCGCTTTTGCGCCGTTACAAGAATCTCCTCAATCACAGTCTCCGGGCTGGATTGCGCGTGCAGCAGCGGGCTGCCGCACAGGCTTAACAGGAACGCGATCAAGAGCTTATCTGTCATCGAAACCTCCCCACGACTCAGCAGATTCAGGTTCAGAGAAAGCCGGGTATCTGCGAACGCCTTGATGTATTACGTCTATACGGTCTTATTACTACCATTTGGTAGTTTATAAGCCAAATTACGTCAGAGTCAAGACGCTGAACGCTTCAACTAATCCGGGTTGGCTGCTGAAATCAGTGGCGGGCGCGCAGACCTTCTACTGTGAAATCTGCAAGGGTCATGTGGATCTGACGGCCCGGCGGATGCTCTTCCGCACGGTACCAGCGGGAAAAACAGAATAGCGGCGACTCAAAGGCGTGAATCAAAACTGAAACGTCACCCGCTCTCATGCTGCCGTCCGCCTGCCCTTTCTCGAACAGAGCAACCAGACGGTCCAGTTCCCTGTTAACTACCTTGAGCGCCTTTTTGCCTTCGTTGGACTCCAGGAAGTCGTCGACATACTCGTAAAAAACCATAATGGGGAACAGACGTTCCGCCCCCCATAAAAACTCAATCATTGCTTCCAGATAGACCTGCAACTGGGCAATCGCATTGCCGTCATGCAGCAGTGCCTGGTCCATAATCCGGCACCGAATATCTACCGTACGCATCAAACACTGGTATATCAGGTCATTTTTGCTTTTGACGTAGTTGTACAGGGACGCTTTACGAATGCCCAACCCATCCGCGAGATCGTCGAGTTTGGTACCTCCGATGCCGCGCTGGTTGAACATCTGGGTGGCCAGGCGAAGCAACGCGTCTTTGCGTTGCTCCTGGGATGGCTTCTTGAACGCGGCCTCCGGCGCTTCCTGCCAGGCTTTGCTTTTCGACATGCGGTCTACCAATCTGATGATTTTGCAAACAAATGGTAGCAAATCTACTATTTTATTGTTACGCCGCGTTTACGTATCCTTGGCCTCAAATACCGGGTTTGTTGATAAAGCTGCCGGCGGCCCCTCCGCCGGCCTTTTGTCCTGAAAACATCAACAGCCACGCAAACACAGCGACGCTGACAATTTCGAACACAAGCAGGCCAACAATCTGCTCGTGCGGTATGCCCGCTGCGGCAATACTCGAGATCCGGCCGATAGCAAATCCGCCCATAAACAGCAGCGCAATTACGGCGGAGGTGCGTCTGAATGCCGGTGCAAAAAAGCCATACCCGATGGCCATGCCGAAGCTTAGAAACAACCCGCCGTAAGCGCCGCGGTACATGTTGTCGTCCGAGACACCGGTAACACCGAGTTCGTACCTGGCCAGCAGCAGATTGGGGTCAATACAGTATGCCAAGCCAATCAACGTCAGCGTAACGCCGGTAAACAGCAGCAATCCGCGCAGTATGGTTGTCTGCATGCCTAAGCGTCCGCTGTCTGCCGCCTGGCTGCCTGCGCTGCAAACCAGGCTTCTTCTTCACCCGGCTCAGGCATGATTTCACCACCTTCCAGCACCCAGCTGGCGGGAGTTTCGCGAATCCGGGCTTCAGTGTGTTCAAGCCCCACCCCGCCCTGTTGCGCCAGCGACGCCCTGATTGCCTGGGCAATTTCCTGCTGCTGTGTGTCACTGCGCCCCTTGCGGATTGTGCCCATGACATACAGGGTTTTGTCGTCCAGCGGGAACTGCGGCGCTTCCTCGAAAAACACCGCGTGCACAAAGCTTTCAGGTGCCCCGGTAACCGCACAATGGATACGGGTGATATCCCTGGCAATCGCCTGTCTGGCCTTGCTGTCGATGACGTCTTTTTTGCTGTTACAGATATACAGTGGCATAAAAATCTCCTAGTGCACGGCCGGGTCGGCTACTACCGCAACAACTTCGTCAACGCTGCAGCCGGTGTGACGGGTCCACAGGGCAACAAGTTCACGCAGCAGTTGCTCCCTGCGTTCCTGGGTTAACTGTTGCGTTGCGGTTAAAGACACAACAGATGAGGTGGAGGGCTCACCGGCTGTAAAGCCGCAGCCCCCGGGTACCGGCAGCCAGTTCAGCTGAACCGAATCAGCAAGAAACTCCTGCGCATAAGCTTCCAGCGCAGTGCCAAGTTCCCCGCGTTTCAGGTCAGCAACCTGACCCTCCTGAATGACACACAAACAGTTGATCATGATTGGGCCGTTGCTCCTATGTTGAGGTGGTGTTGCATTTTAAAACTAATATGTTGCTTATTGCAACAATATTGTTTTCTTTAGAAACTGGTACAATGGCGTGCATGAAACAGAGATCTTATGAACACCTGAATTGTTCAGTGGCTCAATCGCTGAATGTCCTGGGTGAACGGTGGGCGCTGCTGATTATTCGCGACGCCTTATTCGGCGCAAAACGCTTTGTGCAGTTCGAACGCAGCCTGGGGATTGCGAGAAATATCCTTACCACCCGTCTGAACACGCTGGTAAACGAAGGGTTGATGGAGAAACGCACCGCGGTGGAAACAAATCACCCCGAGTATGTGCTGACCCAGGCCGGCCGCGATCTGGAACCCGTACTGCTGGCCATTACTCACTGGGGTGACAAGTACCGGCCGAACCCGGACGGTGTCAGATTGATCTTTAAGGAACGGGCAACCGGGATTCCGATCCAGCCCATGCACGCGGTAACCGAGGACGGCAGATCGCTGCAGCCCGGCGAACTCACCGCGGAAGTGGGGCCCGGCGGCGATCCGCCGCTTAAGCCAAGTTCAAAATAGGCTACCCGTACCAGATCTCACGCATGGCCCGGTCAACATCGTGCTGCAGTTCGATACGGGTATCAAAGACCATCGTCGCGCGCTGCTCTGCATCAAACGGCTGCCATTCCGGCATGCCAACCGCGACTGGAATTCCGCCCCTGGCAAAATTCACCCACGCATCGCTGACCGTATCAGCCAGTTCCCGCAGTGCCTCTATGTCTCCCAACAAACGGGCAAACGCTTCGAGATTCTGATTGACAAAAGGCACGTCTATCCCGTGCATGGCACCAATGGCGCCGCCGTATACCGGAGAAGCCCAGTTGAACTGGTACAGGTAGGTCCGCCCGCCGCTGGATTGCGCATGCAACTCCGCCGCCCTGACGGAGCCGCGGCGGAACATGCAGTCGGTGATGATCTGGCTGCGGACCGCGGATTTGGCGGCACCCGGTATTACATTCCGATAACCGGCAAAAACCTGATCGGGCTTATTGCGCGGCAACATCAGGCCTTTGAAATAACCCATGCAAAGCCACGCGGCAAACGACTCCGGACCCGGCATGACCAGGGGAAACAGCCGGCCGTCCTCGCGCACCGTACCAATCATCAGGTCAATATCTTTGGCCGTACCCTGCTGCAGGGAATCAAGGATGCTGTGGGGCATAAAAACGTCACCGTAAACACAGCCGATGTTGCCGTTATTCATCAGCTTGCCGTATTTGCTTTCATCACCTTTGGCGAGCATCTTCCTGGCTGTACGCATCGCCTGCGCCGTGTCTTTGCCTGACAGGGCGGACAACGCCGCCCGGTCGCCGGGTGCAATGCCCATCGCCCGTAACAGATCCACAGCAAACTGCCGGTGATCAGCAACAGGTGAGCCGATTTCCGGGGTTCCGCTCTGGGCGATGGCCCGGGTGAACAGGCCCTTTGTAGCCGGGCTGGCCAGCAGCACGGCTATGCTCTGGCCGCCGGCGCTTTCACCAAAAATGGTCACATTGCCGGGATCACCCCCGAAAGCACGGATGTTTTCCTGCACCCAGCGCAGAGCAGCCGCCTGGTCGAGAAAACCGCGGTTCGGCCCGCAAAAATCATCTTCAAACATACCCGGGGCAACAAACGAGCCCATCAAGCCGAGCCGGTAGTTGATCGATACCACCACAACGCCTTTTTTAGCCAGATTGCCGCCATCGTAAATCGGCAACGATCCCGAGCCGGTGGTGAAAGCGCCGCCGTGAATCCAGAACATGACGGGCAACTTTGCATCCGGATCAAGGCTTGGCGTCCAGATATTAAGGTTCAGGCAATCGTCACCGTGGGGCTCGGTCACCCACAAGGTTTCCATAAACACTTTACCTGCGCGGCCCGCCAGCCATTTGTTGGGCGGCGGCTCCTGGGTACAGATATTGCCGCAGCGCCTTGCATCACGCACCCCGGACCAGGCATCCGGCGGCTGCGGAGGCAGCCAGCGGTTCTCCCCCGCCACCGGTGCCGCATAGGGAATGCCCTTAAAGGCGTGCACACCATCAGCCAGGGTTCCGGCCAGGGCGCCCTGTGCAACCGTTACTTCGTTCATCAGAGACTTGTACCCAGGGCCGAGCGCGCCGCCGGCGGCATTGTTATCACTGACATAACAATCAACGTGACACAGATGTCGCGGTATGATGTCTTCATGTTAGCGGTTTAATCCTGTGGGCCGGCTTGCCCTTGGTATGAGGAAACCAGCCCATGCCGTACTTCACCCGCTCTGTGTTGTCCGTGGTGGCGTACGGAGACAAACTGTTCAGGCCCAGAACCTGTTTCAGAAGTTCCGGGTCGTCACAGTCATCAGCCAGCCCGGAGTCGAACCCATGGCGGATATCTTCCTGGGGCTGGATGCACGGGTGGTGATAATAGTTAGACAACGTCAGCCGCATACCCGGGTTTTCACGGTGAAAGGCCCCGTGCCAGGTAGCGCCGTGGAATACAATGAGAGAGCCCCTGGGTGCTTCCGCGGCAATGGCTCTACGGTGGGCGTCTGCCGGCGGCCTGCCGAATTCACGGTGTGAACCCGGCACAAACGCCAGAGCCCCGTCCTCTTTTGCATAGTCTGTCAGACACCAGGTTGCGTTAGTGTTGAAGGCGGTTGGACCCCAGGGCATGGGCACATGCAGCTGGTCACTGTGCAATCCCAGATTCCTGCCGTAGCCAAAAGCGCCCTGCCACTTTACGAATGCGTTACTACTGCTCAACCTGGGCTGGGTGGCCATGGTGTGTTCCACCAGGGCCAGAGCGACGGGGTTAATGATCAGATCCCTGAACACCCTGTGACGGCTGGCCAGCGACTGCAGCTGGAACTGAGTCACTTCACCAACCTCTCCAGCCGCTTCAAGATCCCCCAGATGCAGTCCAAACGGCGGTGCCGGCCATTCCAACTCCTGCGCCGGCCCGGTTTGCAGATCAAAGGTGCTGCCGGTGATGTTTTCAGCGTCCGCCAGCAGCAACTGCACCGCCGTGTCGATAACATCCATACAAACACCGGTCACCTGCGGGGGAACAATGGCAAGCCCGTCCAATTCAAGCTGCAGCACAAATGCTTCGAGCCCGAGGTTTCTGACGGACGTACTTATGTTGTGTACATGGTGCTGGTTGGCGTTCATCAAATTTTCCCGGGGATACCAGCCACGCGGCTGCTGTACTTTGACGCGGAATATTTGATATCAAATTTAATATAAAATATTATATTTTTCAACTGATTCAAAACGCATTTCAACCTGCTCCAGTCCGGCCATATAAAGATTTATACTATTTTGCTGATCAATCACCGTATAATCGAAACGCGCTTGCGAGCCGATTAAACAGCGGACAAAAAAATGAACGCCAACACTCACAGGGAAAGGAAAGCCGCTTCCCGCGAAAATTTACTCGCCTCCGCATGGGAACTGTTCCATACGGAGGGCTACGATTCGACAACTCAAACCGCCATCGCGGAAGGCGCCGGTTTACATCTGCAGACACTGATCCGCCACTTTCCCACCAAGGCGGATCTGGTGGCCGGTATCTGGCAGGAGAGCGTAAAACAATTCGAAGCCTACTTTCTGCAGCGCGAACAGAATGCCATTGCGGCATGGCGCAACTGGGTGGAGATTAACGCCAAGCGCCTTAGCAAACATAAGTATTCAATGGCCGCAACTGAAAGCCTGCCGATTCTCACCCCCGAAGCCCAGGACGCGCTGAGCCGTTACCGGGAGATTATTGCTGAGGGTATTGCGGAAGACATGGCTGTGGACGCCGGTTCGGATATCCGGCCTATGCTTATCGCCTGCATGTTATTCGCCGGTAACAGCCACGTGGCAGATAGCTGGCGCAAAAGGCGGTTCGACGAAAAAGCCTACGTTGCGTCTCTGCTGGAGGTGGTGGACAGCGCTGAGGAAATGCTGGCTCATCTCTTCAAGAAGGCGCCAAAAAGCAGATCGAAACGGGTATAATTGCGGCACCCTCCCTACCGCGGCCAAGGCGTTTGCTATGTTAAAATCCGGCGCGTTCGTAAGGCGCACCATCGATGAGGCGGAACAGCGTTGCAAGCAGCAGGGAGTGCGCCTGACCGACAAGCGGAAAAGAGTCCTTTCCGGCCTGTTACGCTCCGATAAACCCTTGTCAGCTTACGAACTTGTCGACTTCTGCAAAAACGAATACGGGCAGCCCTTACCGGCAATGTCGGTGTACCGGATCCTGGGTTTTCTGCAGGAACAACACCTTGTTCACAAAATTAATCTGGCAAACAAATACGTCGCCTGCGCGCATATCACATGTGAACATGAACACGGCGTGCCGCAGTTCCTGATCTGCGGAGACTGTCACCGGGTAAAAGAAATCAGTGTAAATAAGTCGACCATCAACGCGCTGCAACGCAGCGTTGACGAAGCAGGCTTTCAACTGGTCAGCCACCAACTGGAGATTGACTGCCTGTGTGAGGATTGCAGCCGCGGGCAGGCCTGATCACGCCGGCGGTTACTCCGGGATGTATATAATCTCACCCGATTCCAGCTGAAAAGCGGTGCCCACCCGCTTGCCCTTGCTGGACCTGGCGTCGTCTTCCGATTGCTTGGCTTTGTAGCGCACCAGTTCACCGTCTTCCTTGGTAACAATTTCCATGTCTTCGGTGCCGGGATTTTTCACCATGGTAAATGTGTCCGCAAACAGCATTTCCGCAACATCCAGGTAACTGACCAGCGCAATCATCAATGCTACCGAAAACACCATGGCCACATCGAACAGGTTGCCGATGACATTCATCGGGTCCAGATCATCGTTGGCCAGCAGGCGCCGCCTGCGGTTCAGTTTATTCATGGTCTGTATTTTCGAAGCGCAGCGCCGCCAGCAATTCCAGCGCGGACAACTCCCGGCTGGCGATTCGCCGCTGCCGCTGATACAGCACAAAGCCGATGGCCCCGACTAACAAACCAACTACCGTTGTTGTAAAGGCCACCTGCATCTGGTTTGCCAACTGCGCGATATCGCCGCTGGCCAACCCCTGCAGGGCGGGACCCATGGGAATCAAGGTGCCCATCAACCCCAGTATGGGGCCCAGCTTGGCAAAATTACTCAGACGCGACAGCTCTTTGTCCGCCTCCACCTCGTATTCGCTGAGCATAAATCCCGCGGCTGCTTCAGAGCGGGCGCTGAGCATACTCTTAAGCGCTGCCCGCAAGCGGGGGGTGACGTTTTCCGCGTCCAAAGTGTTGTTAACCCGGCCGTCCCAGTGATGCAGTTGTTCCACCAGCTTCTGCATGGCGGGCTGTTCGCGCCGGGCGGCCATCCAGTAAACGCCGACAAAAACAAAACTGCGCACCAGCAGCACAAGCAAAGCCGCGATACAGGGGATCAATAACCCTGAAGTTACAAAATACAGCGCGTCAGCTAACAGACTCACGGCTCAACTCCTTGGAAAACAAGCCAGGCCATAGCATATACAACACAACCCCCAGAATGACAAAAGCTGTCAGGAGCAGCAGGGATATAAGGGCTTCAACCGGTTCTGCCTGCAAGTGGGCACTCTCTTGCGGCCAGCGGCAGGCGCCCCCCCAGGCGAGCAGCCATTGCATCAACGCCAGCGTAAGTTTTGTCCGCTGGACCAGCGTATGCTGCTGCATGAGCCGCTGCCCCAGAGCCATACCCAGAGCCATTACCCCCGCCACCGCCAGCATCTGCATCAGGAACGGCCAGGAGAGCAGCCCGGATTGCAGGAACTGCAACTGCCAGTACAGCAGGATTAGCCATGGGCCGGGCAGAAGCACATGCCAGAACCGCCGGCAGCCAGCCGCCAGGTAAACCGCTTCCACACAAACCCACAGTGCCAGCAGGGGCGCAAATGCCTGCAATCCCTGCTGCCACAACGTTAAGCTCTGACGTACCAGCCAGTCCTGCATGAATAAAGTAACCGCCAGCGGCAACAGCAGAAGCGCAAGGGAATATGCCCGGGGCCGCGCCGGCAGCGTCAACACCCAGATGCCGTACATGCAAACGGCGGCGCACATCAACCATGTGTTAAACGTGAGCACGGCGCCACGCCCAGCCGCCGGCCAGCAAGACTAACAGCACCAGCAACGGCCACATGACAATGGAAACCAGCGGGCTATCAGCGGAGGGCTGCAGATCCTGCTGCAAACCCGGTTCTGCCGCCTCAGCCTGCTGCGCCTCCCGCTGCATTTCCCGGGTATCCTGTTTTTCCAGCACAACACCCTGCCGCCCGGCACCGTCACCGCGCAGTTGATCCAACTCCCGCTGGAATTGCTGCGCCAGCGCCTCAGGCAGGCGCTCCATCAAATATGCAGCCAGCTCCGTATTGCCGCCGCTGAAGTCCCCGCCGCCGAGTTCAAACTTGCTCACCAGTTCGCCATGCAGTTCCGCCAGGGTTTGCAACTGCTGCTCGGAAGCCTGCCAGTAGCCGCGCCGCGCTGTTTCCAACATCACCCCGGTCATCTCCTGCAGCGCGTAGGGGTTTTCACGTTCAAAAAAATCACGCAGATATAACTGGTGCCTGTCTTCCACATAGACGTCGTACAGCGAATCCCAGAAATTGTCATCCAGACCATCCGGTTTCATGACGTTCCAGCCAAAGCTGTTACGGAAAGTTTCCGCAAAGGTTTCCGCGCTGCTGCTGCCGCCTTCCTGCAGGGCGCTGATATACCTGGGATTTAACAAGGTGGTGCGCATTTCGGTCCAGACGGTTTCGTGAAAGCTTGTGACTTTTGCCCGCCCGGGATCACGGAAGTCATTAAAATACGCTGCGGGATCTTTGCCCGTCACCATACGCACGGCGTTGTTCAAACCGCCCATAAATTCGTATACGTGGTCCAGACTCAATGCACCCCAGGTATTGCTGCTGCGCGGCTGGATCACAACTTCGGTATTCAACAAAGCGGCCGCGAATAAGTGTGGTTCGTACTCACCCCAACTGTCACTGCCGCCGTAACTGGCACCCATGTTGGTTAAATACCGGGCTGCCACGTCGTCCCCGTCCCGCCAACGGGTGTCACCCTCAACCATACCCATGATGGCGGTGCCGTATGCACCGTTCAAGCCGCCGAAACTACGCCTGGCGGCCAGCAGGCGGGCACGCAGGGGCGGCACGCCGCGTGCCAGCAGGTACTCTTCAGCATCGCGTACACCCTTGGCGACAAAGTTGTCACCCTCTTCACTTTTTGCCGCGTCCCGCGCCATGAGTACCGCCTTTTCGATTAACGCCAGCCGGGATGCAGCGATGTCCCTGAATTGACCCGCACTCTGCATCACCACATCGATGCGCGGACGGCCGAGCTGTTGCCCGGGAATCAGGCGCAGCGACTGCACCCGGCCGAAGGCATCGCGTACCGGCTCTACCCCCAGCAGGTAGAGAATTTCCGCTACCGTGGCACCCTGGCTCTGAATAAAGCTGTTGGGCCACAGCGTAAAGCTGACTTTCTGCGGGTACTTACCGAACTGCTGCTGATGGTTTTCCAGTAAGGACCGCGCCATCTGCTGCCCTACTTTCCAGGCCGCTTCCGTCGGGGTCTTCTCCGCGTCGATTGAATACATATTGCGGCCGGTGGGCAGCGCCTGGGGATTAACAATCGGGTCCCCGCCGCTGGCCGGTTCCACATAACCGCCGTTAAGGGCGTTAACGAGTGAAACCTGCTCCAGCTTGCTGCCGTTTAACAGGTGCTGCTCAAAGTCTTTCACCTGGCTGAGGGTTGCGACAAAACGGTTATAGGCACCCGCCAGCGCCTGCTCCTGCTGCATGGCTTCGCTCAGTGCGGATTCAACAGTCTCAACCGCCCCGTCCAGCGCCTGCCGGAATTCATCAGCACTCATCCGGTACTCGCTTTGCAGCCGTCCGGCTAACAGCGACATGACGCCGTTATCAGCGGCATAACTATCACGGAAGCGCACAAGCCGGTTGTACACCCGGCGCAGTTGTTGCCAATCGGCTTCGTCCGGCGCGGCGTCCAGCATGGTCTGCGTCACCCCGGCAAGGTCAGCCTCAGCGTCCGCATGCAGCTGCAACAGCCGTTGTTGCCGGGCAGTCTCAACCTGTGCCTGCAGGTCGTCCCCCTCCAACCATTGAAAGACCTGCGCCCGGGCTTGGGGATTCTGCATGGTTTCCACCAGGCGGCGCACGTCGGGTTTTTCCAGCATGGCTAGAGATTCACCAATGGCCGGTATGACATTGGCCAGCAGCTTTGCGGTTTTCGCGCTTTCAGGGTTGAGCGCACGGCTGATGTGTTCAAAGCTCTGGGCGCCCTGCATGCTGCTGACAAAAGCCCTGTTGGCCGGGTCGGCGATCACCCGCGCCGTTAATGCCATAAACTCCGTTGTATCGTACTGCCTGCTGCCGTCAGCCGCAGCGGGCCGGGCCTGTTTTCCCGCATCCGCCATGGCTACAAAGCCGCGGATGATATCCATCTCATCCATTTCAGGGTTACCCGTGCGCCAGCGGGCCACCCGTTGCGCGACCCCTTGCGGCAATATCGCCTGCGCCATCTGCGCGGCCGGCCGGCCCGCCAGGCGCTGATCTACCCAGCCCTCAGCCTGCAGACGCAATTCCGCCGTCACCGCGTCCGCGGCCTTTGCCGGTGCGGCAATTTCCTGAACGGACCACATCGATTGAGCAAGCGCGTCTACGCTCATCAACCGTGCTGTACGCTGCGCCTGTTCCGGTGTGTAAGAATCACCCAGGGTGTACAGACCTTGCAGAATTTTTTCCTGTCCCAGGGTTTCCAGCCAACGGGTCAGGGGCATGAGTACGCTTTCATCCCAGCCCGTTTCCTCCTGCAGCTGCGCCGGGGTCAGGCCGAGATCCTGGTACAAGCCCTGCTGTGTCAGCAAAGCGCTGATCTGGGATTGCAGCTGGCTGCTTACCGCCCCCTCCTCCGCCAGCTGATACTCAGCAACCTTGTCAGCCAGCACTTTCCATTCGGAATATAGGCCGGCTTCCTGAAACGGCGGGGTTAAGTGGTTGAGAATGGTGGCGTAACTGCGGCGCTTGGCAATTATGGCTTCACCTACATTCGACATGGTGTATACATAGAAATGAGGAATGCCGCCCAACAAAGCGTCCGCCCAATCGTTATCCGACAAAGCAACCTGTTTTGCCGGGGTGAACTCCAGACTGCCGTGGGTGCCGAAATGCACTACCGCGTCCGCCTGGAAGCCATGCCGCAGCCACAGGTATGCAGCGGCGTAATTGTGCGGCGGCGCTTTGTCGGTGCCGTGGACCAACTGGAAGGTATCCTCGCCAATGCCGGGCAGCGGCTGCGGTAACACCACTACATTGCCGAACTGCAGCCGTGCCACGGCTAACTGCTGATCAGGGGTCACCATATACTCGCCGGGCCCCGCGCCGTAAGCGCTGTTCATGGCGCCGCAGAGCACATCACCCAGACCCCGGCACCATTCACGGTAAACATCAGCCGGAACCAGTTCCGGCTCCCCCTGCTGCAGGAATTCATCAATACTGCCTTGCGCAAAAGGCGCCAGCACCACCCCCTGCCGGTTCAACAGGGTGTTGAACGTGGCAAAATCCAGGGGCAGATCACCCAGGTCATAACCCTGCCGCTTGAGGGAGCGCAGCGTAGCAAACAGGCTGGGGGCCACTTCCATGCCGCCGGCCACCAGGGCGTTTTTGCCCGGCCCGCGGAAATAGACAATGCCTACTTTTTTCTCTGCGTTGGCCGTGCTCTTCAAGGCAAGAAACCGCTCCAGCAAATCCAGGAAGCGTGCCAACCGCTGCGGTACGGATTCAAAAATCAAATAACCCTGCGCATCCGGGAATTGGGCATTAATGACATAGGGCGCCACCGCGCCATCCAATTCAGGCAGCACCACGTTCATGGTCAGCATCGCGCCGCTGTATCCCTGGGGATCCTGCAACCAGGCCTCGTGGGCATCGAACACCGACAACGGCGCCAGTAACGGGATCTGCCGCGACTTCAACCACTGCACGGCAGCATCACCCCGCCCCAGGTGCAGACGGCCGTGCGGCATCATAATCACCGCATCGGGTTCAATGGTCTGCAGCAGTTCCAGCCTGCGCGTGCGGCTGGCAATCGGAAACACCTGGAAGCCGCGCGTTTCCAGACTTTGAATCAGCGCATCAAGATGTTCCCGGTTGGCGTTAAACGGACCCGGTACGCTGGTAAGCAAAGCAATCCTTTTGCCCCGCGGTGGAAAGCTCTGCAGCGTCTGATAATAACTGACGTAGTCCGCCACCTCGGTGAAAAGCTGCGATTCGTCGATATGAAACAAAACATCACTATCGATAGTCACCAGCGCTTCGGGTGGTTGAGACCCCCAGGTCTTACCGTCGAGCTGATAACGCACCAGACGCAACAGGTTGCGGTAGTTGGCCGTGCCGCCGTTGTCCAGATAAGCGTTAATCTCATCCAGATAGGGCTGCGGGATGTTAGTTAGATCAAGACTGGGATTGGTTGCCGCCTCAACCAGCACCCGTGCGCCCGCATCGATACTGCCGTTCAGCGCCTGCAGCTGTTCCCCATCCAGCGCAAAACCGCGGCCGAAAATCAGCGTAAAATCGTAGCTGTCCGCGCGCCCGAGCTGATCGCTGCTCAATTTGACAATTTTGATCTGCGCGCTGTCGTTGGCCTTGTCAAAACGGGCGATCTGAAAGTCGCTGTAGTTCACTAACGCGATGCGCGTGGGACTCAGCCAGAACTCATATGCCGCGTAGCCGCCGGCCGCGGCAATGGTCAGTAAAACCGCCGGCCAACTCAAGAAACGCTTCATCGTCCTCATCATGAAGAAACCCGGCAGGCGCAAACCGCGGCCTGCCGAGAGGGCAACAGGAAATCCATTGGACCAGGTTACAACTGGTAACTGAGCGACAGCGCCAGGCTGCGCCCCGGCGCCAGAGTAGCCTCCAGGTCACCGTCCGCGTTTGAGCCTTTTTCGTACGCCGGCCAATAACGCTTATCAAAAGCGTTGAAAACGGATACATCAAGCTGCAATCCATGCAAAGGACGCCAGAAGAAGTCGAAGTCGTGCACCGCGTAACCCGGCGGTTCAAAACTAGGCAGCAAGGTGCCGCGAAAATTCAGAGGTTCCGCATCATCAGCCCGTTCAGCCGCACGCATATGCCAGCCGAACCCCAGGGTGTCCCGGGGGTTGCTGAAGTGAACGCCCAGAACCGCGGTATTCGGGCCTACGCTGTTCAGGCCGGTGCCGGTCTCTTCGTTCTCACCGTCGATGACGTTAAATGCGGCTCTTACATCACCCTGCCAGCCCCCCGGCAACCACTCACCCAGGGACACCCGCACCCCCATTTCCCAACCGTCAATGGTCACTTCATCCAGATTCTGGAATTGAATCTGCCGGATCGCTGTAGGACCGACAAATATCGGCGGCTGATTACGGAATCCGATAGTCTGGGAATCAATAAAATCTTCATAGCGGTTGTCGTAGTAAGCCAGATTGACTGAAATGAATTCGTTCTGCCAACGCCAGCCGAGCTCGAAACCTTTACTGGTCTCCGGCTTCAAGTCATTGTTGGGGACAACTTCGTGGGGCACGCCGGGCACCGGAATCAGGATCGCGCGGCTGATGAACTGATCGTCCACCGGAGGTGCACGAAATCCCGTGTTGTAGTTGCCGTAGAACTCCATCTGCTCATTGACAAAGTAGGTCACGCCGATGTGCGGTGACACTTCGCTGTCTGAACGGTCGTCAACCGGCGCGTTCTGAATATTAAAATTAGAATAGGCTTCGTCCACGTTGGGTGAACTGCTGTAGTAGTCGTAACGTACGCCGATCATCAGCCGCAATTGCTCAATGGGGGAATAGACATCCTGCAGATAAACCCCGTATTGCTCGATATCGGTGTCCGGATACGTCTTGCCCGGATAAGTGAGACCGGCGTTGGTGCGGCTCACCGTGCCGTTGATGAGATCAAAATCCTGCCGGTCAACCGGGCGGCTTAAATCGCGCCGCACCAGATCGGAGCCCAGGGTAACCGCGTGTTTACCCCACTGATGATCCAGCTGGATATTGGCGCTGATCTGTTCCTGCTCGAACTCTTCATGCTCAAGAATCAGATTGGAGGTAAACAGACTGCTTTGCCGCTCCAGTTCGTCCTGTTCATAGTTGGAGGTCTGATAGTCCAGCTGCCACTTCAGGCTGTCGAGCCCGGCCAGATCTTTAACGCTGTGCTGTACACCCACGTGCCAACGCCGGGAGTCATCCTCCGCGGCCGCTTCAGTAATCGCCGCACCCGGCGGACCGCTGATGGGTCCGATGTTTGTGTCCAGGCGGTTGTCCACATTCTGCTGCCAGTAGTTACCCAGCAACAGCCACTTCTGGTTGTCCGATACACGGTAAGACCACTTGGCTAATACACTCTGCAGTTCGCCGTCTTTAGGGTTGGGTGTGAAGCGCCCGTTGGACTCAACTTCGGAAAACTCGTGGCGTTCGAACTGCACCATGCCGTAACCGCCGGCCAGTTCGCTGGCCGTCATAAACGCGGCGCGGTAGCGGTCGTCAACGTCAAAATAGCCGGTGTCGATGCGGTACAGCGGTTCCCCATCATTGCGTTTCACGGCCTTTTCAGCATCCAGGCTGTTCAGCAGTACCACGCCGCCCAGGGCATCGCTGCCGTAAAGGGCTGAAGCCGCACCCTTCAGCACTTCCACCCGGTCCAGGTTGTAAGCGCTGAAGTTGCCCCGTCCCTGATCCGTGCCCGCGGAGCCAAAGCCATCCGGCATGCGTACCCCGTCTTTAACAATCAGCACCCGGTTGCCGCCGATGCCGCGCACATTGATATTGGCATCACCGTGGCGGCCGCCGGAGTTTTCCACCAGCACTCCCGGCTCGTAACGGAACAGATCTCCAAGGGTATTAGGCTGCAGGCGCCGTATTTCCTCTTCAGTAATCAAGGCAACCGAG
The DNA here is from genome assembly GCA_028279305.1 of Pseudomonadales bacterium. Lineage (GTDB taxonomy): Bacteria > Pseudomonadota > Gammaproteobacteria > Pseudomonadales > Azotimanducaceae > UBA4421. The sequence goes on along the minus strand of JANQOA010000203.1, from coordinate 9,537 downwards.
GCGGGGATTTCTTTTAGAGTGGTCTCAGAGCGGTGCGCGGTGACCGTTATTTCCTCTATACGCTGCGCAGAATCACCGGCGGTTTCCGCTGCGCCCTGAGTGCTGGCGAGCAGCAGCAGACCCGCACACCAGTGCAGGTTAATTGGCTTTCTTTTCACTGTGTCCTCCTGTATGGGCTGCAACAGCACGCTGCAGAGCCCCGCCCGAATTTTTGAGATGTTATAACATATCATACTTAAATCGGCATATAGGAATCAGCAATGACAAAAGTATGAAGCTATTGTTACCTTAGCGGCTGAGCTTTACGGCGGGAGCTGCAGAAGATGGAAGAGCCCAACGAGGAAAACAAAACCCCCGAGCCCACAACCCTGGAGCACACTGACAACCAGGAATCGTTCAGACAATTGTGGTGGACAATCGGTGTGACTGTGCTTGCGTTTGCTGTGATTGCATACGTGTATTTGTAAGTCGAAACCGAAACAAGTATCAATATTCCGTCCATCGAAACGGCAAACATCGTTCGTATAGAAATCCTAAAAGGCCCTTCCACCTTACTGCTACTGGTCGGCAATGAGGCTAGTTACGGTTCAAGAGTCCGGCGGCGAACCAGCCGGCCACGCAAACAAATCCCAGCCAGACAACCCACGCAGACGTTTGGCCCTGCCACGCCAGCACCACTCCCGGCAGCAATAAAACACCAATAAGAGCCCAGCGGACCATCCTGACAGTCTGAATACCGCGCAGCCGGTGTACCCTCTTGGGGTCAAAATAGGCAATACCGCCAATACAAAAGGCACTGAACAAGCACGCAAACACCAGGTTCAACACTGCGGCAGATAACAGCAATCAGGCTGCAATGTTGCCAGCGCCGGGTTCGCTGACAACACCATCCCGCGTGGAAGACGCGCTTCTCAGCTGCCAGGCCAACGCTGCACTCACCGTCAGTAGCAGCATGTCGATCGTAACGATAATGAATTGCCCCGAGGCCAGCGCTTCGATCCAACCAGGACCTGTCAACACCCGCAAAATCACCGTACCGGAACTGCCCACCAACAGGGCGTACGCCAGATGGCGGTTGATTAGAGCCGGGTTACGAATAACGGCGGCATAAGCCAGTACAACCGCGGAAGCGACTACAAAACCCAGAGGAGTCCAGAACGACGCTGAGCCCGTGCCTATGGTTAGGAAGAAGGCAACCGCTGAACCGATCAGTGCCACCGGCAGACCATAAGTCACCACTGCCATCAAAAATCTCAATGCTCTGAAACTCTCAGCGCCGCGCCGTTCAAGCCACATGTTGGTGCCAGTGATCGTCACGTAACACATGGCAAATCCCAGTGCCAGCCAGATCGACTTGGAGAACAATCCCAGAAAGTTGCCAAAATGGAGCGGCCCCATCAGATCGAACAAACCGGAGCCAACACTTTCTTCCTGACCAAAAACCGGTTTCACCTTTTCAAAATCACCGGTGGCGCCCGAATAGACCAGGTTGATGCCGGCCAGCGCGCCGTCGCTGGGTTCGAGGAATACAGTGACCATGGCATCTGCGCGGCCAAAATGCTGAGTCACAACAAACGTCGGGGAGCCGTCCAATTCAGTTTGCGCGTGCTGCAGTATACGGTCGATAACCCAGGGTTCCGTTGGGGTCGGATCTTCCGGCGCTTCCGAGCCCAGCATAACCTCAAACATCGCTTCCTGGTCGCCGCCAAAGCCCACCATGGCCATCAGCGGCAAACCAATGGATCCCGCAAAGCTGAAGAAGCTGCCGGTAAACGCAAGCACAAACGCAAACGGCAAGCCCCAGGAACCCGCAACAGTGTGGGCGTCTTTTGCCACCAGCACCGGGTTGCCTTTGCGGCGCAGAGTAAACATATCCCTGAACAGATGACGGTGCATCAACAGTCCCGATACGGCGGCAACCAGCATCGCCAGTCCGAGAATGCCTGTGAGGATAAGACCCCAGGGCCGGGGAAGATGCAGTTCAGTGTGCACACTCACAAGAAAACGGCTCAGCGCCCGGTCTTCATCTGTTTCAAACATTTGCAGCCCGGTGCCGTGGCTTACATCAAGCACTTGACCCGATTCACGATCAACTTCGAACCGGGTGCCCACTTCTTCAACAACGCCATCTTCGTTAGTCCGGTGCTTATGGAAAAACACCGACAGAGCGCCAGTGGTTGTAGTCCCCAGCGCGACCTCGTCCAGGTATTGCGGTTCTACTTCCGGCACCAGGCTATCGACAATATCCTGGATGGGGGTCTCGTCCGTGGCTGAAGCGGCCAGCGGATTGGCTTCAGATATGATGCCGTTCGACCAGTGGCCGATCTCCTCTGCAAGCACGGCGACCATGCCGGTGACAAGTACAGCGTAGAGCAAAATCCCTAGGGAAACACCGGACCAGCCGTGTACGGTGACCAGTGTTTTGGTGTTGTCTTGATCCAACTTAAACAATGTTACCCGCCTTTATCATTTATACCGCCATTTGTGTTTGCTAACCGCCGCTGACCGCAACAAAGTGCTGCACAAGCAAGACGGCGCAGACCGCCGTCAGGGCAAAGTTAACAGACACAGCCCGCCACAAATTTTTTGCCAGCACCGCATGGAAAAACAGTACACCCCAGATTAACGGGTAGGCGACCAGCGGCACAATAAGATTGTCCACCCTGGCTTTACCATCCGGCAGCCAGGTGGCCAGGCTTGCCATAACAACAAACGACGCCACCAGGGTCCATGGTCCAGCGAGCACAATACGAACCCATTTTTCACCTCGTGCCGTCATCACCCTGGCTAATTTACATCAAAGTTATAGGTCACCGTTGCAGCGGCTTCAAAAGGCGCACCCGCATGGACACTCCTGCTTAATCCACCCCACGCCGCGTCAACGTACTCTTCATCAGTGATGTTGTTCAAGTTCAGAGCAAATTCCCAATTGTTGCGGGCATAGTTTACAGCGGCATTTAGCAGGGTGTGGCTGTCTAACTCGACCTTGTCGCTGTTGTCACCGTTACCGTCGGGATCACCCAGCACCAGCCGCTCACCCACATGTTGCACACCGAAGCTGAAGACCAATCCATCCATGGCGCCGCTGAACGCATAACTCAACCACAATGCCGCGGTGTGTTCCGGCGCACCTACCACCGGCAGACCTTCGTCACCGTTGTTGGATTTAGTAATCTCCGAGTCCGTGTAACCGTAAGAACCAAACGCCTGCCAGCGCTGCGACAACTGGCCGCTGAAGTCAACTTCGAACCCCCGGCTCTCCTGCTCACCGTTGGCGATGGAACCGAACGGGTTGGGATCCGTCGCTTGAGCGTTGGGATCGGCAGTCGACACGTTCTGCTTGGTAATATCAAAAACCGCAGCCGTCAGAGCCAGCCCGCCGCCAAACAGATCTGCTTTGATACCCACTTCAAAACCCTCACCCGTCTCCGGCGGCAGTACCTGGTTATTTACATCCAGATCAAAGTTGGGCGCAAATGACTCGGAATAGCTGACAAAGCCGGAAACAGCATCGGTAAAGGCGTACACCGCACCGGCTTGAAAACTTGTTTCACTGTCATCCTGCGGACTGGTCGAAGACCCTGTTTTCGGGTCACGGTCAAAGTCATCATAGCGCAGGCCCGCGCTCAAAGTTAACGCGTCGGTGACACTCAAATGGTTCTGGACAAAAAAGCCGCGCCGTTCAATATCTTCGTTAGAGTAGAAGCCGTCGGCGATGGGGATGTCCGCCTCAGCCGGCGGCAACTCGGAATAGTCCGGATTACGCCAGTCAAGAAACGAGGGCGCGCCCGGATTAAAGCGGGTCTGGTTCTCGGTTTCGGACTCTCGATAATCAAAACCGGCAAACAGCCGGTTGCGCATCCCACCTATCTGAAAATCACCCGCCACATTAATCTGCAACGCTGTTTCTTCATTCGCCTGTTCCTGCTGGGCCGGCACGCGGAAGTAAAAGAGCGTGTCCTGATCCAGACCAAACGGCAGGAACAATGCACTGTAGTCGTAGCCGGAATCAATTACCCGCAACCTTGCACCCGCTGACCAGACGTCGTTGAAGCGGTGCTCGAGGTCAAAGCCGTACATATGATGGTGGCGGTCTATTGTGTCCACCGGGTGGTTGTTTACCTGTTCCGGATCCGCAATCAGGTCCCCGTCGAGATCTATGGCCGTGCCGAAGTCCGCTTGATAATCATCTTCCGTGATTTCCGCAATCAGCGTGAGTTCGCTTGCCTCGCCGATCTGCAAGCGCACCGAGGGCGCAATAAACAGTCGTTCGTTTTCGTTATCGTAGTCCCGCCACCCATCATCCTGGCTGTATAAGCCTAAAATGCGGAAACGCACTCGTTCCGAGCCGCCACCCAGATCAACCCGCGGCTCAATAGAGTTGTAAGAACTTGCCGCCACCGAAACACTGCCGTGGTTTTCCTGCAAAGGCCGTTTAGCGACAAGATTGACCAATCCGCCGGGGTTCGATTCTCCATACAGAATCGAATCCGGACCTTTGAGTATTTCCATGCGCTCTATGTTAAAAAGTTCCGGATCGGTAACCCCGCCAAATGACTCCACTCGAAAACCGTCCCGCAAGACCGGTGTACCCTGAAAACCTCTCATCACAAAAGAGTTTTCGCGGCCGTCGTTGTCACCCAAAAACGCGGTATTTGACGCCAGAGTCAGCACATCCTCGATGGCATACGGCTGCACGGCTTCGATGAGTTCATCACTGATGATCTGCACTGAGCGTGGCAGTTCTTTGGGCCGCAGACTGTTCCGCCCAATATCCGGGGAATCATCCCGATAGCCTTTGATTACCATTTCCTCGACAAGCTCTTCAGCCTGTGCGACGCTGATATCGTCGGGGAATACCACTAAAACAAAGACCGGAAGTAATAGTCTGGGGTTAATCACAACACCTTTCCAATGTTTTTTTAAATGATAATCATTTGCATTAAATAATCAATCGCACTAGCAATTTTTAATGCGAATAATTATCATTTACATATACGACAGACAGAGGAACCATCATGGGATCCCTCGAAACGGATTACCTTGTGATCGGTGCCGGCGCTACGGGCATGGCGTTCACGGACGCCCTGCTTTCCGCCAGTCATGAAGAATTTGTAATCGTCGATCGCCGCCACCAGCCAGGCGGACATTGGGTGGACGCTTACCCATTTGTCGAGTTGCACCAACCCTCCGCTTACTACGGCGTTAACTCACTACCGCTGGGCCGCGATCGTATCGACACCTCGGGTATTAACGAGGGATTTTATGAACGCGCCGGCGCGGCGGAAATTAATCACTACTACCAACGGGTGCTGCACGAGGTTTTCCTGCCCAGCGGACGCATCCAATTTCACGCAGCCAGTGAATATGTTGGCCACGAGGACGGCGACCACATAATCCGTTGCAATATCAGCGGCAAACAAACCCGCGTACGGATACGCCGCGCATTAGTCGACGCGTCCCTGGTGCAGTCCTCGATTCCCTCGCGCCACCGACGGCCCTTTCAAAGTGACGAGGATGTCAACGTTGTTACCCCTAATGAACTGGTTGATGTCGTCGATGCCGTCGGGTTCACCGTGATTGGCGCCGGAAAAACCTCCATGGACGTCTGTTTCTGGCTCATGCAGCAAGGCCTTGCGCCGGATAAGATCTGTTGGATACGGCCGCGGGAATCCTGGATGACGGAGCGCGCATACACGCAACCGCTGACCCTCTCCGCTAACATGGTAAAAATGCAGGCCGCGACCGTACAGGCTGCAGCCGAAGCTACCAGCTCTCTTGATTACAATCTCCGCCTGGAGGCGGCTGGTGTGTCCGTCCGTCTGGATCCGCGGCTGGATGCTTTTGTTAACCGCGGCGCCACCATCTCCTTGCCTGAGCTGGCCGGGTTGCGTGAGATCGAACAGGTGATTCGCAAAGGTCATGTACATGGGATAAGTCGCAAGCGGATGCAACTGGAACAAGGCGAAGTTGCAACCGAAGCGGGTCGTGTCTATGTGGATTGCACCGCGGCAGGACTGAGCAACGCTCCGGCAGTGCCCATATTCGAGGAAAACAAAATCAATATGCACTTCACCACCTTGGGGGTAGCACCTTGGAGCGCTGCTGTTATCGGCTTTGTTGAATCCCTTGATATGACCCTGGAAGAGAAGAACAGGCTCTGCCCGCCCTTACCCAGAACCGGCGACATCCAGGGAACCTTAAATATCACCCGGGTTGGTCTCCCGGCAGAAATGGCGCGGCGGGAGGTCAGCGAGATCGCAGACTGGAGCGCCGCTTCGCGGCTGAATCCCGGCCGCTCGATTCCGCAATACATGGATGATCCTCAGGTGCAGGCATCTTTTGGAGTGATGATGCAGAACTATCAGGCTGCTATGGAGAATGTCGAACGGCTGTGCGCGACCTGAAGCTCAGAGAGGTTCAGGGGCAACTTTTGCGTCGCAGCGGTGAGACAGTCATGGCTTTAACTCGGATGTGCTCCGCGACAACCTGGCTAATGCGTCCTGAAAGGTTTTACGCGCCGGCGCCAGCAGGCACGGCAGCAGCACCGCAAAGTGATGCTGAATACCGCGTTCCTGATCGTCCCAGGTGATTTCTTCCCGGCCTTCGTATTCGTGCAGGTGGTCCATCCAGTAGCGGCTGATGATCCAGAGGGAGCGGGTCAGCACCTCCAGATCCAATTCCAGGTCACGCCGGAACATGTTTTCCGCCTCAATCCGTTGCAACAATCCATGGAGTTCAGCAAAGTCAGCGGCCATTTCCGCATCACCCTGCCCAGCGCCGTTATCCTCGCCGAACTGTGAGCGGTCACGGAATACAAAGCGGTTTTCCCACAATAAGTTCATGGCAAACAGCAGATGCTTCACATAGTCGTCCGCCACCGGACCGGGCTGCAGTGAAGCCCACCGTGCACGGGCGCGTTGCCGTGCGTCCTGCTCCAGCCTGGTGACCAGATCCCGTTTGGTCGGAAAGTGATAGGAAAGATTACCCTGGGAAATGCCCACCGCCCCGGCAATTTCCGTCAGTGAGGTTGCGGCATAACCCTTCCTGTTGAACAGCCGGCGGCTGGCGGCAAGAATCCGCTCGGCTGTGGGCACACGTTTGTTCATGGGAGATCCGCGCTGACGGGCTGTTATGATGCCTCAGCCATCATCTTGCGCGCAATCCGCTCCGCCACCATCACGCAGCCGAGATAAGTATTGCCCGACGGAATGGTCGGCATAACGGAAGCATCAGCAACCCTGACCCCGCGCAACCCCAGCACCCTGCAGTCCGCATCCAGCACGGCTCCCATGGGGCACGTGCCCACCATATGAGCATAACTCATGGGAAAGCGCTCAAAAGCTGCCGCCGCCGCTTCAGGCGCGTTGAGATCAAGGGAGTCTATCTGCTCGCAACCCAACGCCCTGGCCGGCGCCGACCGCTCCCATTGCGCCAGTCGGTCGAAAGCGTGCCGCAGACGATCAAAACCGTCTGCCGGCAGCGGCGGGGCTGTAATCACAGGATCAGCATCCAGGGTGCCACCCAGTTTCACACTGCCGCGGCCGGATGAGCGCATAAGAAATACCGCCATGTTAAACACGGTGGGGCCCCCGCTTGGGCCGGGTGCAATGGGAAAAGCGTGGTAATCAACATCTTTGCCGTTGGACGCACCCACAAGCACCACCTGAGCCGGACCCGCAACACCTCCCCTGGCGCCCTCATGGCGATAGGTTATGCCGGGGCCGAGATGATCACTCATCGTTTCACCCACCGGCAGGTTTGCGTGCACCTCAATGCCATACTCAGACAAGTGCGCCGCCGGGCCGATACCGGACCGCATAAGCAATAAAGGGGTCCACAGCGCACCGGCTGAAACCACCACCTCATCAGCCGTAAGCTCCTCACCCGTGGCAAGGGTCACGCCGGTCACGCGGTCACCGTTAACCGCAAGCCTGGAGACCTCAGCACCGGTCCGCACCTGCAGATTGTCCCTGGCTCTGACTGCGGCTGTCAGATAGGCCAGGCTGGTGGACACGCGATTGCCGTGTTCGTCTATGGTCACCGGGAAGATGCCCACCCCAGGCAGTTGGGAGGGGTCGTTTACATCGGTCACGGCGGGGTTGCCGGTTTCCACCATACCGTCCAGATAGGCCAGCTGCGCGCGGCTGATTTCTTCCCGCCGCCACCGGCGCACCGGCAGCGGGCCGTCATGGCCGTGCAGCGGCGAAGCGGGGAAGTCCGCATCCGATTCGGCCGCTATAAAGGTGTCCGCAACGTCATCCCATGCCCAGCCCTCGAGGCCGGCCGCTGCCCATTGATCATAGTCCCCGGGCAGGCCCCGCAAAGTGGCAAGCCCGTTAATGGCTGATGTTCCGCCGAGAATACGCCCCTGCACCATGGGTATCGGACGCGCCTCCGTCAGCATCGGCGTAATTGCCAGACTGGATGCCTCGGTCCAGATTTCCGCCGCCCGGGCTGGTTCTTTCATGGTGGCGGCATAAGCGTCGTGATCACCTCCCGCTTCCAGCAGCGTAACCTCAATGTCCTGATTCTCGCTGAGCCGCGCCGCCAGCACGGCACCTGACGTACCGCCGCCAACAATAACGATGTGCCTGGGTTTTCTGTTCACAGCCAGCCTCCTGTTAGGTAGAATTACCTAAAATAGGTAGTTCTACCTAAAAAGTCAAGATCATGTTTCCCCGTCAGGTATAAACGGGTGCCGCCGCATTGCGCCGCCGCGGCCGGAGACGGCTGACGTTACAGTGGCGCGGATGCACCCCCTTCTCCTAGGATAGCGCCATGGAAAACAGCAAAAACACCTATATATTCGACATGGACGGTACGCTTGCCCTGGTTGAGCACCGGCGCGGCCTGTTGCGCGGCGGCAGGCCGGACTGGCACAGCTTCAACAAAGCATCCCTGCTCGATCCGCCGAATGAGGCTGTAGCGAACGTGCTGCGGGCACTGTTCGACGCGGGGTATCAGATCTGGATTGTCAGTGCCCGCAGCGACGCAGTGGAACTCGAAACCCGGGGCTGGCTGAGTAAATACGCGGTCCCCTACCATAAGCTGCTGATGCGCTCGGCCGCGGATAACCGCGCTGACGACATCCTGAAAAAGGAGTGGGCGTTAAAATACAGATTCTCCGAAACCGCCTGTGCCGTTTTTGACGACCGTAACTCCGTAGTCCGCATGTGGCGGCAGTTGGGCATACCCTGTTTCCAGGTTGCCGAAGGAGACTTTTGATGCAGATCAGCGCAACGGTCCGGGCGGAGATTATTCAGCGCCTGGATGCCTGTGAACTGGAGCATGATGTGCGCATTATCTATTGTGCTGAATCCGGCTCGCGCGCCTGGGGGTTCGCCTCTCCGGATTCCGACTACGATGTGCGCTTCATTTACGTCCACCCAAGGGATTGGTATCTCTCCTTTGATGTGGAGTACCGCCACGACGTTATCGAATACCCTATTGTGGACGAGATTGACATCAACGGCTGGGACCTGCGCAATGCGCTGCATCTGCTCATCCGCACCATCGGCGCTTTGCTGGAGTGGT
>JANQOA010000201.1 GCA_028279305.1 Pseudomonadales bacterium | reverse complement strand
GTACAGCAGGTGGCAGTGAAAAGCCCACTCACCGGGAGCGTCAGCGGTGACGTCTACCGACATCTTTTCGCCCGGTTTAACTACGATGGTGTGTTTGCGGGGTTTGTGATCCGCCGCTCCGGCGCCGGTCACCACATCAAAAAACATGCCGTGCAGATGGATCGGGTGCGGCATCATGGTGTCGTTCACCAGGGTCAGCCGCAGCCGTTCATCCAGGTGGAAGCGGATGGGTTCGCGCACCTCGGAAAATTTGCGCCCGTCAAACGACCACATGTAACGCTCCATGTTGCTGGTCAGGTGCAGCTCCAGTTCCCGTTCCGGCGGCCGCAGATCCGGGTTGCGCTGCAGGCTGTTGAGATCCGTGTATACCAGTACCCGGTGGGGCATATCTTCCAGCCCCACCGGCGGTTCGTGCAGGCGGTTGACGGGGTTGGCCGCCAGCCCGACCACCCCCGGGCCGGCCGGGTGATTGTGCGGCTGGGGCTCATGCCGGTGCCCGTGGTGGCCGCCGGCGCTTTGTGTATGAGCCATCGCCATGTCTTTCATGGACAGCGTCGGGCGCTTGCGCAACGCTGGTACCGCCGCCGTCAGACCCAGGCGCGGAGTCAGGGTGGCGCGGGCGTAACCGCTGCGGTCGTTGCTTTCCGCCATCAGCGTATATGCCTGGTCAGCGGGTTTAATCAGCACGTCAAAGGTTTCCGCCACGCCGATCTGAAATTCGTCGGTTTCCACCGGCTGCACATCCAATCCGTCCGCCTGCACAACGGTCATCGGCAGGCCCGGGATGCGCACATTAAAGATGCTCATGGCGGCTGCGTTGATAACACGCAGGCGCACGGTTTCGCCGGGCGTAAACAGACCCTGCCAGTTCTGCGCCGGCGAGTGGCCGTTCAGCAGATAGGTGTAGGTGGCGCCGGTGACGTCAGCGATATCCGTGGGGTTCATACGCATCGCCCCCCACATGCTGCGTTGCGCCCAGGCTTTGTTCAGGCCCCGGTTTTCAGCGTCGCGCAGGAAATCACCCAGCGTGCGTTGCTGGCGGTTGAAACTGTGGCTCATTTTTTTCAGCCTGGCGAAAATCTTGTGCGGATGCTGGAACGTCCAATCGGACAGGACCACAACCAGTTCCCGGTCCCAGGCCACCGGGTCCGTGCCCCGGGGTTGAATGATGATCGGCCCGTAGTGCCCCTGTTGCTCCTGTAAGCCGGAATGGCTGTGGTACCAGTAGGTCCCGGCTTGCCTGACGGGGAACTGATACGTAAATGTCGTACCGGGTTTGATGCCGGCAAAACTGACCCCCGGCACCCCGTCCATCTGGTAGGGCAGCAACAGCCCGTGCCAGTGTATGGAAGTGTCTTCCTGCAGGTCGTTGGTTACCCGCAAAGTTACAACCTCACCCTCCTGCCAGCGCAACAGGGGGGCGGGCAACTGGCCGTTCACCAGCACCGCGTGACCGGCCTCACCATCTATCTTGTGCAGGGTGTGGCTCACCCGCAGATCAAATACCCGGCCGCTGCCGGACAGGCCGGTCAGATCCGTGTGGTAACCCGGCCTGGCCCAGGCCGGCAGCAGCAGACCGCTGGACCCCAGCGCGGCCTGCCGCAGCAATTGCCGCCGGGAAAAAACTTGCCTTGGCTCCGGGTTATTCATATATACTATATACCCCTATAGGGTATAGGATGCAACAAGGTGAATATTGACAGAGACGCCACCATCAAACGCCTGAACCGTATTGAAGGCCAGGTGCGCGGCATCACCCGCATGATAGAAGAAGAGCGTTATTGCATCGAAATCCTGCAGCAGATGCAGGCTATCAAGTCAGCGTTGGGTAAAGTGGAAGACGCGATCCTGAAAGACCACACCGCCACTTGTGTGGAAACAGCGATAGCCTCGGGCAATGCCAGGGATCAGCGGAAGAAGTTTGAGGAACTGGTGGATCTGCTGGGCCGGGTTAAACGCTGAGGCGGCTGCCGCGCTGTTCAAGGTTCGGCCAGGGCCCTCGCTAACGCCGGCCGTTGCTGCAGGCGCTGCAGCCAGGCGGCAACGTGACTGTAACCGTCTACCAGGCCAATGCGCTGGGCCATGAAAACGGCGAACCCCAGTTGAATGTCCGCAGCGGAAAAGCGGCTGCCCAGCAGGTAGCCGCCGGCCGCCAACTGCTGATCGATGTGCTTGAGGATGTCTTTTGCCCAGGGCGTTTCGTTGGCCACAACAACCGGAGCACGCATGGATTCAGCGAGTTGAAATGAATGGAACGCAATATTCTGAAAAACCGGGAAAGCTGTGGATTCAGCATAATGCAGCCATTGCAGGAACAGCGGCCAGCCGCTGGAGTCGCGCGCCGGCGCCAGACCGGCTGGACCGTAGCGGTCGAGGATATACTCCATGATGGCTGCGGATTCGTTCATAACCACATCCCCATCGGTGACGGCGGGAAATTTGCCCCCGGGCACGTTCTGGGAGTGAAAACCGCCGCCCAGTTGAAGCTCGCGGGTTTCCAGGCGGTAGTTGATACCCATTTCCTCCAGCAGCCACCGCACCTTGACGGATCGGGTATTGGGCGCGTGATACAAGGTCAGCATTGTGTATCCGTTAGAACCCGCCGCCCCAGCGCCGTAAGCTGTGCGTCACTGAGTTTCTCCAACTGCAGCACCGCCTCATAGGGGTCACCGTCAAGCTGCAGGGCGGCGGCAAACGCGGGTTCGGTTTTCAGGCCGTTTTGTTTGTGGGTGACCACCGCCGGCCGCAGGTCCGGCAGCAGCGCGAGCAGACGCTGTTCCACGTCAAAGTGCCGTACTCCCCATTGCTGCTCAACCGGCAGGGTCTGACAGAATAATTCGATCTCCCAGGATTGGGCGGTGAAATTGACCACCACGCTGGGTTTACCGCGGACCTCAAGCTGTCGCGCGGTGAAAGCATCCTGTTGACTGAACTCCCGCCGGGCAAAATCCAGGAACACTTTCAGTTCAGCAGCGCTGCAGGCGATATCGATATCGCTGTTGGGCAGGTCGATATCCAGCGGCGGCGTGCCGATGATGCGGGGATGGAATCTGCGCAGCCGCTTGAGCAGGTCCAGTTGCGCCAGCACCGCTGCATAAGCGGGCCTCGACGGGGTCATTGGATTTACAGGTTCAACGCTGTGGCATCGGTCAGTATCAGATCGGGATTCTCGCGCCAGCCTTCGACGCCGTCCACGTATACTTCCAACCGGTTGCCGTCGGGGTCGTGGAAATACAATGAATACGATACGTTGTGGTCCACCGGCATGACCTCTACACCGGCGTCCTCCAACTCCTGCTTGGCTGCACGCAGCGCGTCCAGGCCGCCGTTGAGTTTAAAGGCAAAATGCTCAACCCCGCGGCCGGCGCTGCCCGCTTCGTCGCCGGGCTGCACCTCGATAATGGCGAAGTTGTGGTGGTCTCCCAGGGTAAAGAACACCATGCCCCAATCTGCTGACTCAGCGCTGACGGGTATACCCAGCAGGTTGTGGTAAAAGGTCTTAGCCCGCTGCAGGTCCGCCACCTGCAGCACGATGTGTCCTAACGACTCTACTTGCATAACCGGCCCTCCGTTTCAGGGTTCGGGAAACTCGTCATGAACTGAGCATCCGCTGCCTTCCGGTCCCAGTCGGCCCCGGATGTGCAGAAGATATGCAGTTTAACACCGGTGGCCGGGGGGTCATTACACTGCAACCAGCAGTTCGCTGAAACCCCTGAAATCCATGCGCTTGTTGCGCCTGGCGGACAACACGCGCGCCTCGGGGAAGCGGCTGAAAAAAGCCCGTACCGCGATGACGCTCTCCAGCCTGGCCAGAGGCGCACCCAGACAGTGGTGGATGCCGCGGCCGAAGCTCAGGTGGCGGCTGCCGCCGCGGGCCGGCTCAAAATTGTCAGCGTTGTTAAACTCGGCGGCGTCGTGATTTGCCGACGCCACCAGCAGGTTGACGGCACTGCCTCTGGTGATGGTGCGGCCGTTAACCTCAAGGTCCTCGGTCACAAAACGCCTGACCGCGAGCACCGGCGGGTCCAGACGCAGACACTCCTCCACCAGTTCTTCCGCCCGGTCGGCGCCAACCCCTTCGCGGATGCCCAGGTGGATGCAATTACTGATCAGGTCGGTGGTGGTGAAATTACCGGCGCCGATCAGAAGAAAACACATGTCGATGACTTCGTCGTCGGTCAGCCTGCCAACCTCAGTGTGGGCCCGGGTGAGGCGGGTGACCAGATCGTTTTGCGGTGTTGCTTTTCGTTGCCGGATTACGTCAGCCACATAGGTGCGTAATGCTGCATCCGCGGCCACAATTCTGTCCCATTGGTCCCCGGTGGGCGCCGGATACCCCTGCATCAGCAATTCGTCGGTCCAATGCTTGAATTGCGCGTGATCGGCAGGATCAACGCCGATGTAGCTGGCGATAACCATGGTGGGCAGCGGTTTGCTGTAGCCGCTGACCACATCAAACTCCGGCACCTGCAGGGCGCTGATGCAGGTCTGCGCGATGCTGCTGATGACCGGTGCAAACTGGTCCACGGAAGAGGGGGTAAAAGCCTTATGCACCAGTGACCGCAGGCGCTGATGCTCAGCACCGTCAAGGTTCATCATGTCAGGTTTGCGCAGGGTTACCGGATTGTCCGCGCGGGGGTCGCGCCGCAAACCGATGCGCCGGGGGTCCACGGACAGGCGCGGGTCCTTCAGCAGGCGGCTGACCGTGTTGTAGTCGGATATGGTCCAGGACCGGGGATAAAACGAAACCTCGTCCCGGTGGACCGGCTCAAGGGTGCGCAGACGGCGGTAAACCGGGTAAGGATCAGCGTAAAAGTCATCGTCAAACGGGGTGAGCTGCACCCCGTCGGGAATGTCCCTGGATGTGGCCATGGGGCCTCCGGCAGTGGCTGGAGGCGGGCAACATAGCAGGATACCGCCGCCGGCATACTGAAAAAAAATCGTTTGTTTTTGTATCCCGCCTGGCTCTTGCCGGCTGGATTCCGGCTGCGCGCTGCGCCGGCCGCCCGGGGCTCAGCTGAGTAACACAGCTAGCCTGCCGCTGCGGTACAGCGCAAATACGTCCATGGTCAGCGCTACGCCGCAGTGCAGCAGCACACCCGGCCAGATGGATCTGATTTTCAGCGCCAGAAAACCCAGCAGCAGGCCGGCCGCAATTGAGCCCAGCGCTTCCGGAAATGGTTTGTAAATGTGAATCAGCGCGTACGGAACCGTCATCATGCCGATGGCCGCCAGGCCGAAGCGGTGGTGCAGGCGGAACAGCAACGGCCCGCGGAAAAAATACTCCACACAAAAAAACTGGCTTAAGTACAGCAATTCAAACCAGAACCAGAGTTGCAGCGTCTGCGGGTTATAGAGGGGGTAAAAGGTATTAAATTCGCTTCGCCCCGCCACCAGCCACAACACCGGCACCATGAGCAGCAGCAATACCGCGTACACCTGCATAAAGCGCTTATGGGTCGGCAAGCCCAGGCCCCAACCGCCGGGCAGGGGCAACAGCAGCAGGTAAAGGGTGGGCAGCGCCACCATCAGCAGGACACAGGCTCCGCTCAGCCACATCTGGCTGAAAAAGCGGATCTGGTTGCTGCTCATGCCGTCAGCGGCCAGCCCGGGACCAAAATAGGTTTCGAAACGCAGTTCCACGCCATAGCGGTCAAAGGTGAGCAGGCAGACGGCGATCAGCACCGGCAGCAGCAACCAGCCCAGTTGCTGCCGGCCGGGCAGTTGCCGGGGTAAATAATCCTTTAACAGAGTCAGCATAACTTGCACTATAACGTGAACCGCGGTGTGTGGGGTTTCCCGTCATTGAAGAAGACTAATCGCAGCGGGCCTGTGTGGGCGCTGGGTTTTTTATTTGTTGCTGATCTGTTTTTTCCCTCTGCGCATGCGGACATGTATGCGGACATGCATTCGAATTTAGACGCGCCGTTTGTGCTGCAGAACGAGAACCCGCTGGTATCCGTAAGGGGCATGCCGAGGAACCTGGGTGCGGACCTGGTACCGCGGGGCTTCAGCACCCAAGTGTCTTACAGCGTGGCGTCACATTTTGAAATTGAAGACAGCGGGGCGGAACAGGTTGTCCTGGATGGTGAAACCGAGCGGCTGTCGCTGCGCTGGCAATGGGGTCTGTCGCCGGGGTGGGAAGTGGGCCTGGATGTGCCGCTGGTGCGCCACAGCGGCGGTTACCTGGACAGTCTGATCATCGACTGGCACGACTGGTTTAATCTGCCTCAGAACGGCCGCGACATAGCGCCGCAGGACGAACTGCAACTGGCGTATGCCGGCGGCGGTGAAGCCATCCTGTTAAACGATGATGCCAGCGGGGTGGGGGACGTGCGGTTGCTGGGCGCGCGGCAGTTGTCACAGTCAGCCGGCCGCGCCACCGCTCTGCGGGCTTATGTCAAACTACCCACCGGAGATGAGGACGAACTGCTGGGCAGCGGCGGTGTGGATGCCGGCATTACCCTGCATCACCGGCGCGCGTTGTACGACAACCTGACGCTTAATCTGTGGGGCGGCGCCGCTTATCTGTCCGGCGGTGACGTGCTCAGCAACCGCAACCGCGGCTGGGTAGTTGCCGGGGGTGCGGCTGCTGCTTTGCGCCTCAACCGGGCGGTCAGTTTGAAAGTGCAATGGGATGCCCATTCCCAGGTCTACGAAGACACCCGCCTGCAGCAGCTTAACGAAGTGGCGTACGTGTTGAGCTTCGGCGGCAGCATCCGGCTGGGCCCGCGGCAGGCGCTGGATATTGTGGTGGTGGAAAATTACCCGCACCCGGAGATCACGCCGGACGTGGCTTTCCAACTGGGCTGGCGCTGGTTTCCCGGTCCAGGGTCTTAGCCCGGGTTGCCGGTTCGGGTTGTTTGCGGTTGCCGGATTTGCGTCACCAGATGCGCACGCGCTGGTCCGGCGGCAGATACATACCGTCACCCGCTTTGACGTCAAATGCCTGGTAAAATCCCTCAGCGTTGCGCAAGGTTCCGGTTACCCTGAACTCGCTGGGGGAATGCGGGTCGCGCAGCAGCAATTCTCGCAGAAAGGGTTCCCGGATTTTGCCCCGGAAGGCCAGAGCGTAACCGATAAAAAACCGCTGACGTGGGGTCAGACCGGCAATTGCCGGACCGTCAGCCAGCCCGGCCAGTTCAAATGCCCGGTAAGCCATGGTGACACCGGCCAGGTCACCGATATTCTCACCCAGGGTCAGGCGCCCGTTTATGGCTGTG
>JANQOA010000153.1 GCA_028279305.1 Pseudomonadales bacterium | reverse complement strand
CCGATGGTAGTGTGGGGTTTCCCCATGTGAGAGTAGGTCATCGTCAGGCTTTAATTAAAAAAGGGCCAGTGCGAAAGCACTGGGCCTTTTTTAATTCTGACGATGACCTACTCGAACGTAGTACGCGGACGCATGCGTCCGCGGTTGGCGAGCCCGAGCCGCGTACTAGCGGCGAGACGAGCGAGCCAAGTGGTGAATCCAGGTAGAGCGTCAGGGAAGTGACTCTGAAAACGCGCATGCGCTCGTTGGACTTGGGGTGTGGATCTCGCCGTCCATGGCGCAAATGATTCAGTCCGCACCAGCCCCAGGGCTCGCCTCAACGTCGGTCGCGGGTACGCGTCCGACTGCTCGCCCGCGCCGCGCATGCGCGGCGCCCAGGAAGAGCGTCAGGGAAGTGACTCTGAAAACGCGCATGCGCTCGTTGGACTTGGGTTGTGGTTCTCGCCGTCCATGGCGCGACAACCTCCGGTCAAGAAACCCCACGGGCTGAATCAACGCTCGCGGCTTGCAAGCCGCTCACTTCAGCCCGGCGCAGCGCTTGCGCTGCGCCCCGACTGCTCGGCCTCGAAGGGCAGTTAGTAAGCACTAACTCACCTACCACACCCGGCCCGAAATTTTTGTAATTTTTTCCCTGGAAATTGTAAATAAACCCTTACATTTCCACGAATATAAATTGTTTACACGAACTTCACAAATCTCTACAATACCGTCCAATAACTTGCATAAATCCCGTGGAGGCATGTAAGTTGTTGATAATAAAGATAAATTTAGCCTAAAACCATTAACGTTTGGCAGTTCGCTGTCTCAGCCCAGGACGTGCTGGCACAAGAAATGGAATTTACAATCAAGGGGAATTCAGTGAAGTACATTATAGCATTGACGATCGCGGTTGCGCTGATGCTACCGATGAGTTCTGAAGCTTCGTACATCAAGGAGTGGAAGAACTACAAAGGTAATTCTTACAGCTACAACTACAAAAACTACTACAAAGGGAAGGTCTACGACAAAATCAAGAAGTACAAGAAGTACAAGAAAAAGTACTACTACAAGAAAAAGCACAAGAAGCCTCATAACAAGGTGCCCGAGCCCGGTACGCTGGGTTTGATCGCGCTTGGTATGGTTGGCTTAGGGCTGGCCCGCCGACAGCAACGGGCAAAACTCAGCAGTTAACACTGCAGGGGTTTAGGTAAGATTGGCCGCACCTTGGAGTGCGGCTTTTTTTTGCCTGGCGAATGCTGTTGCCGGCGCGCCGCTGATTTAGAATCCACCTATGTGGAAGCAGCTTGATCAGGTTTTGCGTGAAGTGCGGACGCGCGGCCGGGTGCCGGCGGCCGACTGGCCCGGGGAAACCCCGGCTGCAACTGAGTTCGGCCTGCAGATAACAGACGGTCACCTTTCGTGGCCGCAGCCTCCCGACTACCTGCGCGAAGCGGACATTGTTAAGGCGTTTCCCCAGCGGCAGGTACAGGTTTTTGATTGCATAGACTCCACCAATTCCTATCTGCTGTCACAACAGGATTCCATTGCGGACAGGTTATGCACCGCGGAGCTGCAGGTTGGCGGCCGCGGCCGGCGAGGACGATCCTGGGTTTCACCTTACGGCCGCAACCTGGCCATGAGTATGGGCTTCGCCACCCACCGGCAGATGGCGGAACTGGGCGGTTTAAGCACCGTGGTTGGCCTGGCGCTGGCGGCGGGGTTTGAAGATTTGGGCGTGCCGGGTGTTGCACTCAAATGGCCCAACGACGTGCTTGTCGATCAACGCAAGCTGTGCGGCATTCTGGTAGAACTTGTCACCCGCCCGGGCCGGCTGGAATACGTGGTGGGAGCGGGGGTTAACGTAGTTCTGTCCGAAGCGGAGCGGCAGCAGATCGGGCAGCCGGCTGCAGACCTGCACAGTCTCGGTGTACAGGCAGACAGAACCTCTTTGTTGGTCAAGCTGCTCAGCCGGGTGGTTGAGTTTCTCGATCACTTTGAAGCCGGCGGGTTTGCGCCTTTTACCCGGGCATTCGACCAGGCACATATGTTTCACGGCCGGCAATGTGAAATTCATCAGGGTGAGCAGCGTATTAGCGGGATTGTGAAAGGCGTCGGTGATCAGGGTGAATTGATTTTGCAGACTGATCAGGGTGAACAGCGCTTTCATGGTGGTGAGGTTTCTTTACGGCCTGTGTCGAGTGCAACATAGTGGTTGCGGGGCTGGCGTGCGGGTGACACACTGCGCCCGCATCTTTGTGCCTGTGCGCACACGAAGGGAAATGGGCATTTGACGATAGATTTTTCCAAAATCGACCAATGGCTGGTCCCTTCCAGCCGTATGCTGCTCGGACTGCTGGTATTGGCCAATATCGGCCTGGGATTGATCCTCAGCCTGTTGGTGGATCCGGTTGCTGAAGAGACCCCGGCGTTACCGGTTGTTGCCGTACCTGCGCCGGAAGTCAGGCCGCAAGTTGAAGCGCAAACCGCTAGCGCGGGTGCGCCTGTTGTGGCGGCGGCGGTGGATGGGCAATCAAAAACAACCGAGGTGATGCAGACCGCGGCCGCGGCTGATAGGACAGCGGCTGCAAATGAATCCAGTGGCAGCCCGGTGCAGCCTGAACAGCCGCAAACCCTGGCAGCGGCAAGCGAACCCGCGCGGTCCGGCGGACCCGACGCGGCGGAGCTGCCGGCACGGGAATGCCGGGTCTGGGGGCCGGAACAGACCCCGGACGCATTTGCCGCGCTGCAGTCGGAGCTGCGCGCGCAGGGCAGTTTTCCGGAGGTGAAAGCAACCGATATCCAGGCCGCCGCGGACTATCTGGTGCTGGTGGACAAACTGGGTTCCCGCGACAACGCCAAGCGGGTGCGCCAGGAGCTGAACAGTATGGATATCGACACCTATATGATGACCAGGGACGACGGTTCCATGGTCATATCAGTGGGGGTGTTCTCGCGTCAGGGATTAGCCCGCCGGCAGCTGCAGAAGGTGTCGGACATGGGCTACAGCGCCCAGGTGGAGCAGTTGCAGCGGTCGCAGACGGTATACAACTTATCTGCCCATGTGGCAGTGGACAGCCCGCTGTACGCAACTTCGATTTCATCGTGCCTGAACATTGCACAGGGCGGGTAGTTTCTATAAAATCCCGCTCCCATTTTAGCCGCCATAGCTCAGCTGGTAGAGCAGCTCACTTGTAATGAGAAGGTCCAGGGTTCGACTCCTTGTG
>JANQOA010000120.1 GCA_028279305.1 Pseudomonadales bacterium | reverse complement strand
CTTCCGCAGCAACGACTATGTGCTGATGAAAGAGCCCAGGGACAAGCTCAACAATCGCCTGGATGATCTGCAACGCTGGGCAAATAAATACCGGTTGCCGTTTAAGCGGCCCGCCCGGTTTCCGATAAAAACCGCCAGGGCGCTGCGGGGCGCGCTGGCGATGCGTGAAAAAGGCCTGGAATTACCCTTTATCGAAGCCATTTTCACCGAGTACTGGGAGTTGGATAACGGTGCTATCGGCGAATACAGCGAGCTGCGCAAAATTGCCGCGCGCCTGGGCGTGGATGCGGAGGAGTTCGAGTCGCTCAGCGAGAGTGATTCCATCCGCCAGCAACTGATTGATGCAACCGACAAAGCCCGGCAGCGCGGTGTGTTCGGCGCCCCGAGCATGATCCTGCAAGGTGAGCTTTATTGGGGTAAAGACCGCATGGAATTTATTGTTGATCAGCTTGAGGCGCTGACTGCTTAGGTTCCGGTTCCGCGCTTGCCCGCCGTTGATCCTGTTCCTGCAACAGATCCTGCAACAGATGAACTTCGTCCGCGCTGTAGCGGGGGGTGATGTGCTGGGGGCAGTTCCAGTCGAAAGCTGCCACCTCTATGGTTGCCAGCCGCTCGACTTTGCCTTTGTAGTCCTCCTGCTCCAGTTCCGGCGAAGTGGTCTCGCGGACGTCCTGCATGGTGAGGTGTCCCAGCAGTTTCAGGCGCCGGCGGTTCGGGTAGTCGACGAGAATCAGCGAACACCTCTTGTTCGTGGCGCTGTTGCCGGCGCTGATTAACTGGGTGTTACCCTTAAAGTCGGCAAATGCCAGGCGGTTTCCGCCCACCGGCTTTAGAAAGCCCTTGGGTCCGCCCCTGTGTTGCACGTACGGCCAGCCGGTCTCGGTGACCGTGGCGAGATAAAAAGAATCCCGCTGGCTGATAAAATCCGTTTCCCTGCTGGTGAGCTGATCGTTGGGGCCGAAGTTGCTTTGCAGGCGGTTGTTCTGTTGCCGGCTGCCGTAGCGGGTCTGGGTGAGTTTTACCTGGGTGGTGAACATTAGATCAGCAAATCGATGAGTCATGGAATTCCCCTGATGGTTGGCTTAAAACTTGCGCTGGAGCTTGGATTGTCCGGGCCTGATGCTGATGCGTCCCCAGATCTGACCGTTCGGTTCGGCTGCGAGCCTGGTTTCAGCACTCTGCCAGTGGAGTGAAAACAGAAGTTGGGAAGCCCGCCACTGCCTGGCCGCGCCCATCCATGCTTCGAACACCGGCAGACGTGAGTCTGCATGGCTGACCCGGTGTGCGGCGCGCCTGAACTGCCCGTGCAGGAACACGTTATAGGCACTGAGACGTACCCGGGCGCCGCCGAAGTAGTAGTTGCCCCGGCTTGCAATGGTTCGTTCGTCGAAGTGCGCGGCAAAGTCGTTACGGGCGTGCTGCCAGGGGAAATCCCACCGGGCGCGCCGGAACCCGATGCCCAGTGAAACAAACGACTGATAGCCCAGGGACACGGAGCGTTCGGCGAGAAAGTGTGTGGCGGCTGCATCGCCGGTGCGTGCGCCCAGGTGCTGATAAGTGGTGTATCCCCAACGTGCGGTGAGTTCACCGCCGTCGGATATCTGATGGCGGAAGCCCGAGGGGCGGGTGCTGCCCGTTGCCCGGTGCACAAACTGCTGCAGCGCTTCTCCGGCAGGGCTGCCGAGCACGCCAACCGCCACCGTTTGCTGGCGTACATGGTTTTCCGCCCGGCTGGATTTTGACCTCGAGACGTATACCAGATTGGCGTACGGGCGGTCGTTGCGGATGACGTGGTCTGCGCTCAGATCCTGGGGTGTATAGACAACAATCCCGAAGTTCCAGAGATGCCGGCGCTTTTGCAGGGATGCGTGTACACCCCCCGTATAACCGCTGTCACTCTGCGCCGGCGCAAACAGATCGTTGTCCAGGCTCAATTGAAAGTCTGCCAGGGCTGGTGCCGCCCAGCACAGGCTCAGGATGACTGTATAGATGCAGGTGAAAATGACGTTGGCTTTGTATTCTTGTTGCATGGTGCCTGTTCCGCTGTTTGGTTCTGCTGTTAGAAAGTTGGGGCGGCCCGGCGGCCGCCCGCTCCCCGGCAGGGGCTATTTATTGCGGATGCCCGGCCAGCGCGAATCTGCCGCAGCGATGCGGCCCGGCACATCCTTCAGCCAGTCGTCCTGGATATTGGCGTCCAGGTTCAGATACAGGCGCCCGTCAACTACGCGCCACACTTCCGGATCCGCGGCGAACTTTTTGCCGACCGATACGCCGAACGCGCAGTATCCTCCGTAAGCCGGCAGATACTTATCCGGATTGGCTTCAAACTGTTTCTGGTTCGCGCTGTTGGCAAACAGATAAGTGATGCCGCCGTGCTGCGAAGCAAAGTGGCCGGAACCGCGGGCGGGGCGTTTGGCTTCCTGGTAAGAGACCAGATCGTAGCCGCCGACTGCCGGGGTGCTGTACTGAACGTTTGCAAATACGTTGCCGGTGAGCAGAACCAGAGCAACGGCCAACACGGAAAACTTATGGGCTTGGTTTGACATGGGTTATCTCCTGGATTGAGTTAAAGGAAAAGCGGGGAAGCAACCATTACTGTGCCGAGGACACCGGCAAACCATGCAGTGGTTCGCGCATAAGGAATACCGGCGACGTAGACAATTGCGTGAACTGCCCTGGCCGCGACAAAGAGCTGCGCGCCCAAAGCGGTGGTCGGGTTGGACAGTTCCAGCATATGTACGGTCAAAACCACTGGTGCGAAGATGGCAATGGCTTCGATCTGGTTGCGGACCGCCCGGTTCAGGCGGTCGTGCCACCCCTGCCAGGGTTCTATCTCATGTTGGTTACCCGCCGCGGTGGGTAACCCCAATACAAGTACATTACGGGTGCCCTGCATGAGTGTGAGTAGTAGCAACAAGCCGCCGGCGAGGGCGAGGCTGATGAGTTCAATAGACATGAGTTTCCTCCTGGATTTGATTAAACGAATGTGTACCGCCGGATCCGGCGGAACGGTTGCTTGGCACCAAGCGGCGGGCTTGATGGTCCAATTTCAAGACGCCCTGACATGAGCGGGCAGCGCACGGCTGCGTTTGTGCAGCATTAAACTTGCAGCTCTTGATCCAGCTGAAGGGCAACAGATAGGACTGGGTATTAGACCGGTGCAGCGTGCACAGGGCTTCCATCCGCAAGCTCGATGCGGCCGGCGCGGCGTCGTCTGCCCACAGGCTGCAGGCTGACAAACACAGCCACGCGCTCAGCGCAAAACGGCGGGTTGTTGACTGATGAAGTTGCATTGTTCCGGATCTGCTTTAAACGCCGGGCCTGGCGATGAATTCCAGCCGGATGCCTCCGGGGATGCTGACCATCATGTGCTCGCTGGGGCCCTGGCCAAGCGGTTCGGGCGCAAACTCGACGTCCACACTTGCATCTGCAGCCAGGGTTTTGTGCAGGCCGTGCAGGGCGGCGATGGATTCAACCGCCAATGCAAGATGATGCAGGCCGATCACGTTTTTGCGGTCAAAGCGGGTCGCCGTATCCGCGTCGTAGGCTTGCCACAGAGTAATCATGGTGACCCCGTCGGATACAAACACCGCGGGGTAGTCGGGTTTCTCCCCGACCATTTTGAAGTGCAGGGTGTTGAGAAAAAATGCCGCGGTCTGATCGAGGTTAAGAACGGTAAGGCCAACGTGGTGGGCGCCTCGGGTTGCCGGAGATTGAGCTGTCATGGGTTTGTCCTGTAGTGGGTGAACATATCGGGCGCGCGGGAAAATCTCTGGCGCCGCCCGGTTGAAGAAAACGGCAGGACCCCAAAGCGAGGGGAGAGAAGGGGGGAGGTTGCTGGGGTCCTGCCGGTACCGCAAATTGACTGGAAGTCGAAGGCCACGTTGCTGCGCTCTTGTTTGATCATTGGGATCAGAGCTTGCAGCAGAATTCATCCCGGCTCTTTCAATAAACCGATATTTCAGAATCTTGGAATGTTGGGGGGAGGTCAGGTAGCGCGGCGGATGGCGCCGGGCGTTGTGCCTAAGGTTTTTTTGAACGCCGTGGTCATGTGGCTTTGAGAAGAAAAACCGGTAGCGTAAGCGATCTGCGACAGGGAGTAGTCGGTATCGAGCAGCAGGTTGCGGGCGGTGTCCGTGCGCCGGCTGATCACATAACTGTGGGGAGGCTCGCCCACTGCATTCTTGAACGAGCGGATCAGGTGGTCGTTGGACACACCAACCAGTTCCGCAAGCTTGTCTATACCCAGATCACCTTCCAGGTTCGAATCGATATAGGCCAGCAGCATGTTAATCAGGTCCGCACTGATCCGGGTACGGACGTTTTTCCTGCGCGCTACCATGGGTCTGAATAATTCGACTATAAGTGTTGTCGCCAGCGACTCGACGTATGTCTCGGAAGAAACGCTACCGGTGAGTTGAGTTCGTATTTTCTTCGCCAGCGCTGTGGTAAACGGGGACGGGCTGCCGAGGATCACCTCCGGGTTAATTTCTTCCGCGGGCTCGCCAAGCCCGCCGCTGATCACCTGGCGCATGGCGTCGAAATCAATCACAAAAGCAAGCACCTCGGGCGCATCGGTGGTTTCGCCCTTGAGTGGGAACAGCGGCGGGGCCACTATAAATTCATAAGGCCGGCGCTCGTAACGTCTGAGCCGGTCGCCGGCCAGGGAACTGGTGCCCTCAGCGGCGGAAAAGTTGATGCTGGCAAAAGTGTCTTTGAGCCGTACGTTGAAGTGCCGTTCGCCGGAGGGAACCAGCTCAACAAAAAAGTTTGCGAAAGAGACCCGGGTTCCCCACAACGGCAGGGCCTCCACGGGCGGGCCCGTTTGCGGGATAACCTGACGGGATGGTTTGGTTGCGGACTTGGGCACAATCAGGATTTTGCCAGCTTGGCGGCGCGCAGTCTCAGCAGCCGTTTCTGGACTTTACCCGTAGCGGTCAGGGGCAGCGCATCAAAGAACACCCGCCGGGGCACCTTATGCGCGGGTAACCGGTCTGCGCAGAATTTGATGATAGCTGCTTCCGTTATCTGTGTTGAATCTGTCATTACAAAAGCACAAGGCCGGGTGTCTTCATCAGCAAGGCGCAACGCCACTACCGCGGCAGCTTCAATGCCGGGATGGTCGTAGATGGTGTGCTCTATTTCAAGGGAAGAAACATACCCTTGCGCGGTGCGTATCGCGTCTGTGATCCTGTCCTTCACTTCAATACTGCCGTCAGCGTGCCATGCGCCCAGGTCACCGGTGTGCAGCCAACCCTGCTGCGAAGTTCGGCCGTGGTCTGCGCTGGAAGCCGTCAGCGTGCTGCCGCTGATCACAATCTCACCCAGGGCAATGCCGTTGCGCGGGACCGGTTGACCGGTATCCAAGTCCAGCACTTTGAGGTTGTGTACGGCTGGCGTGGGCTTGCCCTGCAAGCTTGGATCCGGCGGGCTTCCCCCGTGTGCGTGAGATGGTTTGTCAAATCCGTGCCAATTGACGGTTGCCGGCCCAAATGCCTCGCTTGCCCCGTACTGATGTATAACCCTGATACCTGCATCCTGGGCGCGCCGGTTTACCGCCGGCGGCAGCGGTGCGCCGCCGGTGATGCAGGTCACTTCCTGATCGAGCCGGGCGTGCCGCGGCAGCAGCTCAGCCAGCACGTTGGGCGGGGTGCAGAATATGCTGATGTTGTGGGTGCCTAACGCGCTGAAGATATCCGCCGGGGTCAGCTCGCCGAGGCAGACATGGGTTGCTGCGACCGAGGTGGCTGCCCAGATGAAGGACAAGCCGTTACTGTGGAACATGGGCCAGCTCCAGAGTAAAACAGTGGCAGGATTGAGCTGAAAGCTCAGCGCGTTGGACAGGGCGGCAATATAGGCTGCCCGGTGGGTGTGCCGGATCGGTTTCGGGTCGCCGGTGGTCCCGGATGTGTAAAACTGGGAAATACTGTCGTATTCGTCCAGGCCGGCGTAGAGCAACCCGTTGTCACCGGGTTGTTCCAGCAGATCAGCGTAAGTTCGCCCGCCGCTGCGGCCGCCGTTGTCTGCGGCGATTGATACGATGGTGTTAATGCCGGTCTCAGCGGCGACGTTGATGTCAAATAACAGCGGATCTGCAATCAGCACCCGTGCCTCAGTCTGCTTCAATTGAGCGCGCAGTAACGCCGGTTCCAGAGAAGGGTTTAACGGCGTAATCACAGCGCCGGCTGCCGGGATTGCGTAGTGCAGCTCCAGCATTTCCAGGGAGTTGGGTGCCGCGACCGCGACGCTTTCGCCATACTCGACGCCAAGTGCCTGCAAGGCGCGGGAGATGCGGCAGACTCTGTTGTACAGTTCCCGGTAGCTGACGGTTTGACGACTGCCCACAACCGCCGGATGGCCGCCGAAAAAATCATGCGCCCGGGCCAGGAAGTGCAGGGGTGTGAGTGGAGTGAGGTTGTGCATCTGCTGCGCCTGCCTATGCCCCCATGGGTTCCCTGCGGGCGCGTGTCGGATCCCTGCTCCGGTCTAACTTATAGATGAGCCGTAACAGGCCAATCACCACACCGATGCTGGCGATGATGTACCGCCGGTCTCGCTTCATGCGTGCCTCTCCCCAAGGCGCCAGCTTCCTATTCTACTGCATTTCAGATGTCTTCAGACAACTTCGGGCAGGAGCCGCGCGCACGGCCCTTACCAGGGCAGCAGGGTACCGTCCTGGTGCCTGAATTCCGGCGGTGTGTCCGCGCCCAGCGCATCCATCTGCCGGGCCAGGCCGGCGGCGGATTCTTCCGGCCTGGTGAACGAATCCCAGGATTTTGCGCCCCTGGTCATATCCGTGGCCACCGTACCCGGGTGTAACAACATGACGTACACGCCGCGGGAGCGGAACTGATGGTGCAGGTTTACGCCCAGCATGTTGGCGGCTGCTTTTGACATGCGGTAGCTGTACATGTGTCCGGATTGATTGTCGCTGATGGAACCCATGCGGCTGGTGACAATGCCGATTTTGCCGCCTTCCGCGAGGTTGTCCGACAGCGCGTTGACCACCCGCAGCGGTCCCAGGGCGTTCAGATTATAGTGGGCCAGCATGGCGTCAAAGTCGAACCGGCCCCAGCGGTCGGTGGCGCCGACCCCGGCAACGCAGAGAAGTATGTCCACGGGCACGCCCGCCAGTTGCTGCGCCATCCGCTGCACCGCGCTGTCGCTGGTCACATCGGTATCAGCAATCACCTGCACACCTTCCGCGTGCCAGTCGGCGCCATCGTGCAGGCAAACCGCGGTGACGTCGTCCCCCCGGGCCTTGTAGACCCGCACCAGACCCGCGGCAATGCCCCGGTCGGCACCTACGACCACCACGTGCGCCATATCAGATCGGGTGCAGCCGCACCGGCACGTCTTTGATGCCTCTGATGAAGTTGTTGGGCAGGCGTTCAACATCGCCGACTACTTCAACGGTATGGAAGCGTTTGACAATTTCCTCCCACAACACGCGCAGCTGCAGTTCCGCCAGGCGGTTGCCCATGCAGCGGTGCACGCCAAAGCCGAATGCCACGTGAGCGCGGGCGTTAGGCCGGTCGATGATAAGTCTGTCTGGGTCTTCGAAGACACTTTCGTCGCGGTTGCCGGACAGATACCACATGATGACCTTATCGCCTTTTTTTATGTCCCGGCCGCCGAGGGTGTAGTCCTGCAGCGCGGTGCGGCGCATGTGAATCACCGGGGTCTGCCAGCGCACCATCTCAGCTACCATATTGGGTATCAGGCCCGGGTTGCCGCGCAGTTTCCGGTATTCGTCCGGGTATTTGTTCAACGCCATGACCCCGCCGCTGATGCTGTTGCGGGTGGTATCGTTGCCGCCGACAATCAGTAAAAGGATGGTGCCCAGGAACCGCTCCGGGTCTTCGTTCATACGGGCTGTGGACGGGTCGTGCTGCAGCATGGATATCAGATCGAACTTCGGCGGCTGGCCCGCTTTGGAGGCCCACAGCTGGTAAAAAGCGCCGGCCGCTTCCATCAACTCGTTGTAACGCTTGCTCATGTCGATGCTGTCATCGCCGGTTACTTCGGGCACGGCGGTGGCCAGGTCGGACCAGTGGATCAGCTTGCGCCGCTCCTCATAGGGAAAGTCGAACAAGGTGGCCAGCATTCTGCCGGTAAGTTCCACGGAGACTTCCTGCACCCAGTTGAATGTTTCACCCACCGGCAGGTTCTCCAGGATGTCGATGGCGCGTTCGCGGATCAGCGGTTCGAACTCCACAAGATTGGTGGGGGCAACGGTGGGCGCCACCGCCATCCGCTGGGGCATGTGTTCGGGTTCATCCATGGTGATGAAACTGTTGCCCTGAATCTGGCCTTCCTCGATGACACGGGGGTCGGCAATGGCAATACCGCCGTTAACGGCGGCGGAGGAAAACACCGAGTGGGTGGTGTCAACTTCTTTGATCAGGTGGTGACTGGAAACCGACCAGAACGGTCCGTTGGCGCTGTCAGCAAGGTAGTGTACCGGAGCTTCCTTGCGCAGGCGTGCAAACCAGGGCTGCCAGGTGTCGTTTTGAAAGAGCTCGGGCCGGCTGACGTCGATCTCATCCAAAGGTACCGAGCTTACATCTGTCTCAATGGCGGATGTGTTCACTGTCGTCTCCTGTATATATTGCAACTTCGTCCAGGCTATGGGCCTCAGGGTACATACTAGTACACCACTGCGCCGCTTTGATGAGTGCGGGGAATCTCAATTTCCAGCAATCGTTCTGCAATGGCATCTGCCATGTTACTCCTCCGCGCTGCCGGCGCCGCTGATTAAAACGTTTGACGACATCAGTTCATCAATTCTGTCCGGCGCAAGTTGCAGCCAATCCTCGAGTACCCGCCGGTTGTGTTCACCCATGTGCGCAGCCGGTCCGCGCACGCCGGCTTTCGCTTGCGAAAACCGGTACGGGGAGTCGGCAACCGGGCGGGTACCTCCGGCACGGTCGTCCACCTGCACCAGCATGTTGCGGCTGACCAGGGTGGCCTGCTGCGGCAGGTTTCTTGGATCACGCACCTGACCCCAGGGGATGTCCAGCTGCTCCATCAGCGCGCTGAATTGCGCCAGCGTTTTGCATTGCTGCAAGGTGTGGTCGATAACCTGTTGTCTCGCTTCGATTTTTGCCGGCAGGTCCGCACCCGGGGGTGCCGGATCTTCAATCAGGCCGCATTTCACCAGCCTCTTGAACACCAGCCGCATTTCCGGGTCCGCGGCCAGAAAGACCGGGCCGAACTCCATTTCAAGAATTGGGCCCACAACAATGGAGTCGGGCTGGTTTTCCAGTTCAAAGTGGGCGCGGTCGTCGGTGGCGAAGGTTGCATCCATCATCGACATGTCGATGTGCTGGCCCACGCCGGTCCGGTCCCGCATGTGTAAAGCGGCAAGTACGCCAACCAGGCCATGCAGGGATGCATTGGTGTCCGCCACCGACAGCGGCAGGTCTCCGGGGGCCGTTTTGTTGCGCTCAGCGAGGCGGTGCATCAGGCCCAGTTCCGCGTGCACAACCGGTGCGTATGACGGTTTGCCGGATTCGGGGCCCTGCTGTCCAAATCCGGTAATCGAGAGCATGATGAGTTTTGGGTTTACCCCGCGCAGCGCGGGGTAGCCGATGCCCAGCCGTTGCATGACGCCCGGGCGGTAGTTTTCTATGACAATGTCGGCCACGGAGACCAGGTCTTTGACCAGTTCCGCCGCCCCCGGGGCGCGCAGGTCCAGGCATATGTTGCGTTTGCCGGCGTTCTGCTGGTTAAAGAATGCTGATATACCCAGCACCTTGCGTCCATGCAGCCGGGTGCTGTCGCCTTCGGGCGGTTCTATCTTCACCACGTCGGCGCCCAGGTCCGTTAACAGGCGGCCGGCAAACGGACCGGCAACAACCCGTGAAAAGTCCAGTACACGGACATCCT
The DNA here is from genome assembly GCA_028279305.1 of Pseudomonadales bacterium. Taxonomy (GTDB): domain Bacteria; phylum Pseudomonadota; class Gammaproteobacteria; order Pseudomonadales; family Azotimanducaceae; genus UBA4421. The sequence goes on along the minus strand of JANQOA010000120.1, from coordinate 1,986 downwards.
GCAGCGGATAGGTCTGGTTTGGGTTCATGCGCCGGGCTGCGCGGGCTGAAACACCGGCAGCAGCATGTTGCTGTCGTCGATGGGTTCAAACGCAACCTGCACCGGCATGCCGATCTGCACGGCACCCGGGTCGCAGTTGATCACATTGCTCATCATCCGCGGCCCTTCCTCAAGTTCTATAACAGCTATCACCAGCGGGCATTGAGCCGCAAGCACCGGGTGGGGCGGACGATGGGCAACGGTGCAGGTATAGACCACACCCTTGCCCGAGACCGGTGTCCACGCCAACTCCGCGGCTCCGCACTTGGGGCAATGGGCAGCCGGCGGGAACAGGCGGTGGTTGCACCGGTTGCATTGCTGGATGACCAGTTTTTCTTCCCGCGCCGCGTCCCAATAGGGCTGCGTCAGTTCACTATTGGGCGGAATCAGGCGCACGCTCACCGCTCGGCTCCAAAAACCAGACCGGTCTGCTCAGCGATAATGCCGCCGTTGCCATGCGCGTACGCCAACTCAAGATCAGCCACCTGGCGCTCACCGGCGCGGCCCTGGATCTGACGAACCGCTTCAGTGACATGGCTCATGCCGCCGGCCATGCCGGGCTGTCCGAATGACAGCTGCCCGCCATGGGTATTCAGCGGGAAATCGCCGGCGTAAGTCAGATCGTGGCACTCAGCAAAAGCCCCTGCTTCACCGCGCGGGCAAAAGCCGGCTTCTTCCAGGGTCAGCAGAACCATAATGGTGTAGCAGTCGTACAGCGACGCCAGGCCGATTTCAGCCGGTTTAACTCCGGCCTGGCGCATGGCTGCGCGGGCTGCAATTCCGACGCCGGTGGCATCCAGAGCGGGGGCCTGAGCAAAAGAAGAGTGGGTGACCGATTCCCCCGCACCCAGCAACCAGGCCGGCGGCTGTCGGGCGTCCGCGGCTCTGTCAGCGGCGGTGACAAGCAGCGCGGCGGCACCTGCGGCGGGCATGACAATCTCCAGCATATGCAGGGGCTCGCAGATCACTTCCGAGGCCAGTACATCGTTGATGGTTAAGGGCTGGCCGTGAAAAATGGCTGCCGGATTTGCATTGGCGTTGGTGCGCTGATCAACGGCAACCTTTGCGCGTTGCTCACCGGTCAGCCCGTACTCGTGGGTGTAGCGTGCCGCCAGCATGGCGTAACCGACGTTGGCGCCGATCATGCCGTATGGATAGTCGAATTCAGCCTGAGGTGAACGGTCGTGGGCGGGGCGGACGGACCTGGGCTGCGGCGGCGGGCCGGAACGTGCCGCTTGTCCGGCGCGTTTGCGCCGACGGGTGCCGGTAAGACAAAGACAGGTGGTACATTGGCCGGCCTGGATGGCGGCTGCGGCGCGCCAGACCATTCCGGCCCCGGTGGCGCCGCCTAAATCCACCACTTCCGCGAAGGTGGGCTGTAAACCCAGGAATTCGGCCACCGTGGCGGGTACAAACCCCGGTAACCCGCCGATAGGGTGGACAATCAAACCGTCCACCTGGGGCAGGCTGAAGCCTGCATCGTCAACTGCTTCCACCGCAACTTCGCTGAGCAGTTGCAGGATTGTCTCATCCCCGGTGTAGCGCTGCGGTGCGCGCTCGGCCACGCCCACCACGGCCGCCGCGCCGCGCAGCGACATCAGCTGGCCCCGGCCGTTGGATAACCGGCCCGGTACCGGGCGGGGATATCTATGTTCCAGAAACGGGCCGCGTTCAGCCCCAGAACTTTGCCGCGGTCCTCATCGCTGAGGTCCCCCATGGTGCGTTCGATGGCGGCGGCGGAATGCGGCCAGGTGCCTTCGTGATGGGGGTAGTCGTTAGCCCACATGAAGTTATCCATCAGGTCGTGGGCAACCCCCAGGGCCAGCCCGGAGCGGTCTTCGCCGAAACTTGCGAAACCTTGACGGCGGTAGTAGTAGCTGGGCGGCTCCTTGAGGTCCGGCGATACCCACATTCTGTGTTTATAGAATGCTTCGTCCATGGCTTCCA
>JANQOA010000115.1 GCA_028279305.1 Pseudomonadales bacterium | reverse complement strand
TGGTATCGACAAATACCAGGGTTTCGTTGGTACGCCCGCGGGCCGCCTGGGCATAACTGTCCCCGCCGCGGTAGCTGAGTTCCTCCGGGTCCAGATCGTGGCCTTTGGCCGCCCTTACCCAGCCTTTGGCAGACAGGATCACGGTCACCGGATCGTTCGTGAGCAGGTCTTCCTCGGTGTAAGCCACCGCTTCCGCGGGCGCGTCCTTGCCGGCGCCCACCAGCGGTGAGCGCCGCTCGTCGCCGTACTCCTCAGCTATCGCCAGCAGTTCTTTTTTAACCAGTGTTTTCAGCCGCGCCTTGGAACGCAGGATCTTTTCCAGCTCCGCCTTTTCTTCGTTCAGCTCTTTCTGTTCCGCCGTGAGCTTAATCTCTTCCAGCTTGGCCAACTGCCGCAGGCGCAGGTCGAGGATGGCGTTGGCCTGAATTTCAGATAATTTGTAGCGCTTCATCAGCTCCTGTTTGGGCTGCTCTTCCTCGCGGATGATGCGGATCACCTCGTCGATATTGAGGTACGCTACCAACAGGCCTTCAAGGATGTGCAGGCGCTCGTTGATCTTATCCAGCCGGAAATTCAGACGCCGGGTGACCACATCCTGCCGGTAGCTCAGCCACTCCTTGAGAATCACCACCAGGCTTTTCACCTGCGGCCGCTGATCCAGGCCGATGATATTCAGGTTAACCCGGTAGCTGCGCTCCAGATCCGTGGTCGCAAACAGGTGGCTCATCAGGCGTCCGGTGTCCACCCTGTTGGAGCGCGGCACCAGCACCAGCCGGGTGGGGTTCTCATGATCCGACTCATCCCGCAGGTCCACCAGCATCGGTAGTTTTTTGGCGTGCATCTGCTGCGCAATCTGCTCCAGCACCTTGGCCGGCGACACCTGGTGGGGCAGGGCGGTGACAATAATCTCACCACCGTCAACCTGGTACACCGCGCGCGCCTTGATGCTGCCGCGGCCGCTTTCATAAACCTCGCGGATGTCTTCCACCGGCGTGATGATCTGCGCTTCGGTAGGAAAATCCGGCGCTTTGATGTGGGTCATGATGTCCGCCACCTTGGCCTTGGGCGCGTCCAACAGGTGAACACACGCGGAGATCACTTCATTGATATTGTGCGGGGGAATATCCGTGGCCATGCCCACGGCAATGCCGGTGCTGCCGTTGAGCAACACAAACGGCAGCTGCGCCGGCAGCAGCTTGGGTTCGTCCACCGTACCGTCAAAATTGGCCACGTAATCCACTGTGCCCTGACGGGACTCCGCCAGCAGCAGATCCGCATAGCGGGACAGCCGTGCTTCCGTGTAGCGCATGGCGGCAAAAGATTTGGGATCGTCCGGCGCGCCCCAGTTACCCTGGCCGTCCACCAAGGGGTAACGGAAGGAAAACGGCTGCGCCATGTGCACCATGGCTTCGTAACAGGCGCTGTCACCGTGGGGGTGAAACTTACCCAGCACGTCGCCGACGGTGCGCGCGGATTTGGCAAACTTCGCCTGACTGTTCAGCCCCAGTTCGCTCATGGCGTATATCAGACGCCGTTGCACAGGCTTCAAACCGTCCGCGATATGCGGCAGCGCCCGGTCGTTAATGACGTACATGGAATAGTCGAGGTAAGCCCGCTCGGTGTAAATCGCCAGCGGAATCTGCTCAACGTCAGGATCTTGAATTTCTTCAGTCATAGCTTCTGTTCAATTACGCAATCTGCGCCTGGTCGCCTTTTTTCTCCAGCCAACTGCGCCGGTCGGGAGCCCGTTTCTTGGCCAGCAGCATGTCCATGGTGTCTTCGGTTTTCTTGCCGCCCTGCAGGGTCAGTTGCACCAGGCGGCGGGTGTCCGGGTCCATGGTGGTTTCACGCAGCTGCATGGGATTCATCTCCCCCAGCCCTTTAAAGCGCTGCACCATCGGGGTGCCGCGTTTCTTCTCCGCGGCGATACGGTCCAGCACACCCTCTTTTTCAGATTCGTCCAGGGCATAGAACACTTCTTTGCCGAGGTCGATGCGGTACAGCGGCGGCATGGCCACATACACGTGCCCGGCATCCACCAGCGTGTGGAAATGCCGGACAAACAAAGCACACAACAGCGTCGCAATATGCAAACCGTCAGAATCCGCATCCGCTAGAATACAGATTTTATGGTAACGCAGGCCGTTGAGATCCTGGGAACCCGGATCCACGCCCAGGGCAACCGCAATATCGTGGACTTCCTGGGAACCGAGTACCTGGCTGGAATCCACTTCCCAGGTGTTGAGGATTTTCCCCCGCAGCGGCAACACCGCCTGGAATTCCCGGTCCCGCGCCTGTTTCGCCGAGCCGCCGGCGGAGTCGCCTTCCACCAGGAACAACTCAGCCCGTTCCGCGTCCTGGCCGGAGCAGTCCGCCAGTTTACCCGGCAGCGCCGGGCCCGCGGTGACTTTCTTGCGGGCAACCTTTTTTGCCGCCTGTACCCGCCGCTGGGCGTTGCTGATGGCCAGTTCAGCAATACGTTCACCATCCGCCGGGTGTTCGTTCAGCCACAGGCTGAACGCATCCTTGGCAATGCCTGAAACAAATGCGGCGGACTGCCGGGATGAAAGCTTCTCCTTGGTCTGACCGGCAAACTGCGGATCCGCCATTTTTGCTGACAGCACATAACTGCATTGTTCCCACAGGTCTTCACCGGTCAGTTTCACGCCGCGCGGCACCAGGTCGCGGAACTCGCAGAATTCTTTCAGGGCGTCACTCAAACCGGAGCGTAAGCCGTTCACATGGGTACCGCCCTGCGCGGTGGGAATCAGATTGACATACGACTCGGTAATCAGCTCGCCGCCATCCACCACCCACTTAACAGCAAAGTCCACAGCTTCCTGATTACCTTGAGCGGTGTGCAGGATGGTCTCCGCGGGTACCGTATCCGCCCCGGACAGGGCATTGTCCAGGTAACCCTTCAAGCCATCCTCGTAACACCAGGTTTCCGTTTCGGCTTTTTTACCCGCCACCGTCAGACTGACACGCAGCCCCGGGCACAGCACCGCCTTGGCCCTCAACAGATGGCGCAGGCGCGGCACCGAGACATTGGCTGAGTCAAAGTAGCTGGCCTCGGGTTTAAACAGGATGCGGGTGCCGGTGTTGCGCTTGCCCACTGTATCCACGGCCTTGAGTTTGCCTTTGGGTTTGCCTTTGGCGTAGCGCTGCTGGTGCAGTTTGCCGTCCCGCTTGACTTCCACCTCCAGGGTTTCCGACAGCGCGTTTACCACTGATACCCCAACCCCGTGCAAGCCGCCGGAGAAGTTGTAATTTTCGTTGTCAAACTTACCGCCGGCGTGCAGCCGGGTAAGAATAAGCTCCACCCCGGATATTTTATGTTGGGGATGAATGTCCACCGGCATGCCGCGGCCGTCGTCGATGACTTCGATGGAGCCGTCCTCAAACAAGGTGACTTCTATCTCCCGGGCGTATCCGGCAATGGCTTCGTCGACACTGTTGTCGACCACTTCCTGAATCAGATGATTGGGGCGGGTGGTGTCCGTGTACATGCCCGGACGCCTGCGAACCGGCTCCAGGCCGGACAATACCTGCAGTGACTCTGCAGAATATTTTTTATCTGCCATGAACTTGCGTAAATACCTCTATCGCTTGATGTGTTTTGCGCCAGCGCCGGATCAGTTCCAGGAATCCAGCCGCTCGGTCTCCGTGGTGAACGTCCCGTCCGAGTGCAGGAACAGCCAGCGGTAACCGGGCCCCAGTTCGTCAACGGCAAATTTCTGACTGCGCGGTTTAAACTGGAAACAGGTTGACGGCACCCCGTACACGGGCAATTGCGCGCAGCACCCTTCCACCACCTGGTGCGCGTGGCCAAATACCACACCGCGCAACCGGCCCGCGGAAACCTCACTGCTCTGCAGCCATGTTAACAGTTCTTCCGCTTCTTTGATCCTATCTTTATCGAGCCAGGGGCAATCCACGGCCACCAGCGGATGATGGGTGACCAGCAACAGGTTCGGTTGCCCGCTGGCTGCCACGGCTTCAGCCACCTGCCGGCGGTCCGCCGCGCTGATATCGGATTCGGGCACCTCATCTTCGTGAGAATCCAGCGGCAGCAGCGACCAGGGCGCCAGAGTCAGCGGCTGCAGCGGCAGGCCGCCAGCCTGCATCATGGCCAGCACGTCATGATTACCGGGCAGGCACATCAGCGGCCCGTCATAGACGCCGCGGATGGTGTCCAGAAAGCGGGCATATACGTCCCGCACCGGGTCGTGGGCCAGGTCCCCGGACGCTACTATGGCGTCCGGCGTGCGGCGCGCCAGAGCCTGGGACAACACCGCTTCCAGGGAGGCCTGGGTATCCACATCCAACAGCGTGGCACCCGGCCTCACCAGATGGCAATCCGAGATCTGCAGAACTGTGCGTGAATTCATGCGCGGGGTTAAAAAGCCACGGGCTGGTTGCTGGCGCCATGCTCCAAACAAACTGTCAGAAACTCTCCCAGGAAGCGGTTGAGCTGAACTTTTTCATCCCTTTGACGCATACGGCTGTTGGGGTATTCGTAAACCCCGTGAAAGCGGTTCTGATTGTGATAAGAAACGACTTCCGCGCTCAAAGCGTCGTGATACACGCGCACCGTCATATCCGGTGCCGCGGCCAGCGCCATCCAGCCGCCGCCGTTGCGCACCACTATACGCAGCAGGGTGGTGTAAGGACCACGCTCAACAACCTGGAATGTCACCCCGGTATCCGCCGGTGAGGCGACGCTGTCCGCGCCATGCTGAGCCGGTACCAGCGGTAAGGCGATATCCAGCTCCTGCTGTTCGCGCAACCCCGGAAACAGGCGCATCAGCTTGTGATAGTTGGCATCACACTCGGCCATATGGCTGGACAGATCGACACTGTAACGCCCACGCCGGCGCCGCCCGCGGTCGAGTTGAGCGCGGCTGACGGGGGTGGAACGGCTGACAATATCCGCCGTTGTTTCCGGTCGTTTTTCCGACAAAGGTAACCTGCTTCCTTAGGGTTTATTTTTCTTTGCGGGGACAGAATATACTCTCCAACCCGCTTCGGGTCACCCCCGGCGGAGGCGCCAACCGGAGCTTACGGTACCTGGAACACACACGGAACACAGGAAACAGGACCCCCAGCACACAATTTCCGCTTACAAAACTGTTTCGTCACCTGCTACGACTTTAGCTTCCAGGGTGGTATAAACTATCCCGGTTAAGCAATGCCGCAACTGCATTACCACCTCGCGTGCGGGCAACCGGATCTTGCAGCAGTATCGAGCGCAGTATCACAAGACGTAACAATATATGAGTAAATCAATAATCCATTTCCGCACCTTGCCGACGGTGCTGGCCGCGCTGTGTTGGCTGGGCGCCGGTACCGTTTCAGCCACAAACCTGGAAGACGTGTACGACGCCGCTAAAACCAACGATGCGTTGCTGGGGGCTGCAAGAGCCGGATATGCCGCCACCCAGCAGGCGGTACCCCAGGCCCGCGCCGCGCTGCTGCCGAGCTTGAGCGCCAGCGCCAACACCAGTTGGACGGAACGCGAGTTTCCCGGCGCCATTAACTCCCTGACCAGCCAACCGGTGGAAGACGAGCAGTTCAACGATCACGGCTGGAACGCCCAACTCAGCCAGCCTGTGCTGAATATGAGCGGCTGGTTCGGCGTCAGCAGCGCCAAGGCATCGGTGGAGGCGGCCAGATACGACCTGTCACGCACGGAACAGGATCTGATTGTGCGGGTTGTGCAGGCCTACCTGAACGTGCTGCGCGCCCAGGACCTGCTGGATACCACTCACGCGGAAGAAGCCGCGGTGAAACGTCAGCTTGAGCAAGTGCAGCAACGCTTCGACGTCGGCCTGGTGGCGATTACCGACGTGCTGGAATCCCAGGCGGCATACGACGCCGCGGTGGTGCGCCGTATTCAGGCAGACGGCGACCACAGCATATTTTTTGAAACGCTGACCACCCTGAGCGGTGAGTACTATGAGCGCCTGGACCGGCTGTCGGAAAAACTTCCGGTGGTGAATCCCGATCCCATGACCGAGCAGACCTGGGTTGACAGCGCCTTGTCTAACAACCTGGGTATACTGGCCGCCCAACAACAGCTTACCGCGGCCAAGCGCAACGTCCGCGCACGCCGCTCCGATCACCTGCCGACCATTGACGCCACCATCACGGAAGTCCACTCGGTCACCGGCGCGGATAACTTTTTTAACGCTGACGTCACCGATCAGACCATCTACGGCCTGCAGTTTAATCTGCCCATTTATTCCGGCGGCCTGATCCGCGCCCGCGCCAAGGAGGCCAAAGCCCAGGAAAGCCAGGCTTACGAGACGCTGCTGAACCAGCAGCGCACAGTGGTGCGGGACACGCGCAACCTTTATCAGGCAGTGCTCACCGACGTGGTACGGGTGCGCGCCCGCCTGAAAGCCATCAAGTCCGCACAATCCGCCCTGGAGGCAACGGAAACCGGCTACGAAGTGGGCACCCGCAACATTGTCGACGTACTGCAGGCACAACAGCGCCTGTTCTCCTCTCAATTCGACTATGCGGACTCGCGCTACAACTACGTTATCGACCTGATGCTGCTTAAGCAGACCTCCGGCACCCTGCAGGGTGATGATCTGTATGAGTTGAACACCTTTACTGATCCGAACGATCAGGTGGTGAGGCTGGCCTCACTGCGCCAGTCTCAGGGCCAGCAATAGCGGCAATCCGCCGGCTCAACAGGTCCGTTACTTTTTTTGTCGCGCCGCGGTTGGCCTGTACCGTGGCCAGCGCCGCCTGCCCCATTTGCCGGCGCCGGTTTTCATCCGCCAGCAAAGCAGACACCGCTTCAGCCAGCGCCACCGCATCCGCCACGGTTTCCACACCGCCGGCTTCATCCAGTTGCGCAAATACATCGGTAAAGTTGTATTGCCGCGGGCCGCTGAGCACGGGCAGCGCAAACAGCGCGGGTTCGATGGGATTGTGCCCGCCGACATCCACCAGGCTGCCGCCGACAAAAGCCACCTCCGCCAGGCCGTAAAGCTGCAGCAGCGTGCCCATGACATCACCCAGCAACACGTCCGCGCCGCTATCCGCAGCAGCGCCTTCACTTTGCAGCTGCACGCTATACCCGGCCCGCCGCGCCAGTTCCGCCACCTGCTGCGCCCGGTTGGGGTGCCGCGGCACCAGCACCAGACGCAACCGGGGATGCTGCCGCCGTAGCTGCTGGAAGCTGTCCAGCACAATTTCATCTTCACCGGGATGAGTGGACGCGGCGATCCAAACGCGTTGCTGCTGCAGGCCAAACTGCGCCGCCAGGGCCCGTACCTGAGCGTCCATGCCGTCTGGTAACGCAACGTCAAACTTCACGCTGCCCAAGGCTTCCACGCTGTCTGCGTCGGCACCCAGGCTGATGAATCGCTGCCGGTGGGCTTCGGTCTGACAGGCGATAAATTCAACCTGGCGCATCATACGCAAGGTCAGGCTGGAGATGCGGGCATAGCCGCGGGCTGAGCGCGCTGACAAACGCGCGTTGACCATCAGCACCGGTACGTTGCGCTGATGCGCCCGGGCAATCAGATTGGGCCAGAGTTCGGTTTCCATCAGCACCAGCATGCGCGGCTGCACCCGGCGGTAAAACCGCTCCACGGCAAACGTAAAATCATAAGGCGCGTAGCAGTGGTCGACCCGGCCGCCGAGACGGCTCAGTACCTGTTGGGAACCCGTGGGAGTCATGGTGGTAACAAGGAAGGGCAGGTCCGCAAACTGTTCAGCCAGGGCGGCAATCAGCGGCGCGGCGGCGATGCTCTCACCGGCGGATACCGTATGGAACCAGACCGGGCCGCTGCGCACAGCCTCCGGCACGGCGCCAAAACGTTCTGCCCGGCGCTCAGCGTAAGCCGGCTCCCGGCGGCTGCGCCATTGCAGGCGCAACCACACCAGCGGCACGGCCAGCCACAGCAGCAGCGGGTAGATCCACCTCATCATGCTTAAAGTTACTTATGGGACTTCACGATATTTGCAGGTTGCGGTGTCACCGCTACACTGTCAATCACTCAGCCAGACCGCCACCATGAGCAACGGACCAGCAACAACCGACCAGGCGCCGATTCAGATAGATGCTGCCATTATTGGCGGCGGGATTGCCGGTACCTGGTTGTATCATCTGCTGCACAAGCGCGGTTACAGCGTAGTGCTGCTGGAGGGCACCGCCCTGGGTACGGATCAGACCCTGGCGTCCCAGGGCATGATCCACGGTGGTTTGAAGTATGCGCTGAGCGGTGTAACCACCCGCGCATCCGAAGCCATCGCCAGCATGCCTGCACGTTGGCGCGCTTGTCTGGCGCAGCAAGACGATATAGATCTGTCCGCGCTGCAGGTAGTAGCCGACAGGTACTATATGTTTGCCAATAACTCAGCGCTGGGCAAGCTGACCTCCTTTTTCGCCAGCCGGGCGCTGCGCGGCCGCATTGAAAAAGTCCGTGACATTCAGGCGCTGCCTCAGTTCAAAGGCTTCGACGGCGTGGTGTACGCCTTGAACGACTTTGTTATCGACACGCGGGCGCTGCTGGCACATCTGGTAAGCATCAAGCCGGAGCATGCATTATCCCTGCAGGTGGACGAAACCAACCTCAGCCAGCTGGAAAACGGCGAGTACCGCATCCAACTGCAGGACCTGCAGCTGCAGTGCGGTACCCTGATCAGCTGTGCCGGCAACGGCAGCGGCGCCCTGCTGCGGCAACTGCGGGTGGCCAACATCGAAGTCCAGCAACGACCCCTGAATCAGATCATCGTGCGGCCCCGGCATCAGGTTGAACTGTATGCCCACTGCCTGACCGGCGTCACCACCGGCGAACCGCGCCTGACCATTACCAGCCATCACAGTGACACCGCTGACGGCAGCCAGGGGCGCCTGCTGTGGTATGTGGGCGGACTGCTGGCCAGCGACGGCGTGCATCTGAGCGACGCTGAACAGATTGCCAAAGCCGCCCGGGAACTGCAGACCTGCGTGCCCTGGCTGGACTGGCAGGGGGCTGAATACGAAGTGCTGCGGGTCAACCGGGCGGAACCCAGGCAGGCGGCAGGCCGCCGCCCGGACGAGGCTTATGCCGCCCGCGAAGGCAACTTTATCCAATGTTTTCCCACCAAATTGACCCTCGCGCCGGACCTGGGGGACCGTGTGCTAAAGTTGCTGCCGCCACCCCGGCACCCCGGCCGTTTTCACAGCAACCACCCCAGAGCTGCGGTCGGTTCACCCCCCTGGTAACACTTTGGCAGTGACGGAAACAAATGGTTAGACCCTTAACAACCGCACCGCTGGGCAACACCGGCATGCAAGTGGCGCCGCTGAGCCTGGGCACCGTCAAATTCGGCCGCGACCGTGCTGTGAAGTACCCTAACCCGGTTACCATTCCGGACCGGCACGCCGCCGCCGCGTTGCTGGACCAGGCCCGCGCGCTGGGTATAAACCTGCTGGATACCGCGCCGGCTTACGGCAACAGCGAACAAAGGCTGGGTGAGCTGCTGAAAACACAACCGGACCATTGGCTGATCTGTACCAAGGTGGGCGAAGAGTTCGACGGCACCGGCTCCAGCCACGACTTCAGCCCGGAACACTGCACCTTCAGCGTCAACCGCTCGCTGCAGCGGTTGGGCAGGGAGATATTGGACATTGTGTTGATCCACTCCAACGGTGACGACCTGGACATCCTCAAGCGTCAGGGCACCCTGGAATGTCTGCAGGAACTCAAAGCGGCCGGGAAAATCCGCGCCGCCGGGATCTCCCCCAAATCCGCAGCCGGCGCTGAGCTGGCGCTGCAGCGGGGTGCCGACGTGCTGATGGCAACCCTGAACCGGCAGCAGCGGGAGGACGCACCGGTCATTGCCGCAGCCGCTGCCCGGGGCTGTGGGATATTGATCAAAAAGGCGCTGAGCAGCGGCCACGGCAGCGCTGCTGATCTGGCCTGGGTGGCGGCCCAACCCGGCGTGCACAGCATTGTGGTGGGCACCACCAACCCGGATCATCTGCGCGAAAATGCCGATCGGGTACAAAACCGCTGAGCGGCTGCCCGGGCATCCGGCAATTGCCGCGGTGCGGGTGCTTCAGGTTTGTTTGATACGCGAAACTATGGCCGAGGTTGAAACATCCTGTACCAGGCTGAGCACTTTCACCTCACCCCCGTAACCGCTGACGATGTCAGCCCCCACCACCTCGTCGGTGGAGGCATAGTCGCCGCCTTTCACCAGCACATCGGGCTGTAACAACTGCAGCAACGGTTCCGGCGTGTCTTCCGCAAAGCTGACAACCCAGTCGACGCAGGCTAAACCGGCCAGAACCTGGCTGCGCCCTTCCACCGGGATCACCGGCCGCCCTTCACCTTTTAAACGGGTGACGGAAGCGTCGTCGTTGATGGCCACAATCAGCCGGTCACCCAAGGCCGCGGCTTCTTCCAGATAAGCCACGTGGCCGGCATGCAGAATATCGAAACAGCCGTTGGTAAACACAATACGCTCACCCAGCGCCTTGGCGTCAGCCACCGCCAGCGCCAGCTCCTGACGGCTCAACTTACCCCGGTCGGCACCCGCTCCCTGCAGTGCCTGGCGCAATTCCGGGCCGGTCACCGGCGAAGTGCCGGACTTGGACACCGCTATGCTGGCGGCTACGTTGGCCATGCGCGCACTGTTCAACAGCGGCCACTGCAGCGCCATCCCCAGCGCCAGACCCGCAGCGGTGGTATCGCCGGCACCGGTGACATCAAATACTTCAACCGCGCGTGCCGGTACATGACGGGCCGCTTCAGCAGTGCACACTTCCAACCCCTGGCCGCCGCGGGTCACCACCAGGCCGCCGATATCGTGCTGCCGCGCCAGCTGTTGCGCCGCTTCCGCCAGCGGTACCGGCGGCTGCATCTGACTGCGCGCGTGGGCAAATTCTTTTTCGTTGGGTTTAATCACCGAGGCGTGGGCGTAAAGTTCCAGCGCTTTCATTTTCGGATCGACCAGCACCGGCACCCCGGCCTGGCGGGCGGCATGGATAAACCCGCGGGGGTCCTCAATCGCACCCTTATCGTAGTCTTCCAGCACCAGCACATGCGCATCCTGCAGATGCTTCTCCACCTTGTTCTGCAGGGTGCCGATGCGTTCGCTGGCGGCAAATTCCGGCACCGGCTGCTCAAAATCCGCCCGCAGCAGTTGCTGCTGCTGGGCCAACAGGCGCAATTTGACGATGGTCGGCCAGTCCGGCACCTTAACAAAATCACACACAACCCCGGCGGCGGTCAGCGTTTTCAGCAGCGCCCCGCCGGCTTCATCATCACCGACCAGACCCACCAGGGTACAGCGCGCGCCCATGCTCACCACGTTCAGCGCAACGTTGGCAGCACCGCCTGGACGGTGTTCTTCCTGGGCAACGTTGATGACCGGCACCGGCGCCTCCGGCGACACGCGTTCCGCCTGACCCTGCCAGTAGCGGTCCAACATGACATCACCCAGCACCAGAATATGCAGGTGGTTCACACTCGGCAGTTCTATTCCATCAGCGGGTCCATCAGCGGGTCCATCAACGGGGCCATCAGCGGGGTCGGTCAATTCCAGGTTCCGTATGCGGTGGTGAAAGGTGTTGCCCGGATGGTAACACCTCTTCCTTCCAGGCGCCGCCCGGCTCTAAACCAGAGGCTTAAAGCGGTGTAAACCACAGGCTTATAGCAGATATCATGCAGCCCCGTGAAGGTAAAAAAACACCGCAAAAAAATCCGCAAACGCTATGAACCCTCGGTCTGGCCCACCTGGATACTGGTGGGCCTGGCCTGGTGCGTGGCCCATTTGCCGATGCGTTGGATACAGGTGCTGGGCAGGCGCTTCGGCGATCTGGCCTACCATCTGGCCAAACCCCGCCGGCAGGTCACCGAAACCAACATCCGGCGTTGTTTTCCAGCACTGTCCGGGGATGAACAGCAGGCGCTGGTGCGGCAGGTGTTCCGGGAGATCGGTATCGGCAGCCTGGAACTGATGGTCCCCTGGCTGGCCCCCGGCAGGGACCTGACAAGCCGTTTTACGCTGCAGGGTGTCG
>JANQOA010000109.1 GCA_028279305.1 Pseudomonadales bacterium | reverse complement strand
CGGAAGGACTGGGCGCCATTCCCTGGGCGCCCGGGCGCCGTCTGCAACATATGCGCGGACACGTGCACGTATTTTACCGCCATGACGAAGGTATCCCGGACCGCGCCTGGAACAACCGCTGCCTGATTGCCCGCAGCGACGGGTCACAGTGCATCGGCTGGCCGATCCGCAAACATAACACCACCCATATCGACAATCCCGATGCCACCGTGGAGTTTAACGTGGACATCATCTGGGCCTCACCGGTGCTGGCGGTGGTTGCACCCTGGATCATCGAAGAGCTTGATCCCCCGGATGCATAGGCCGGCGGAATTGCTTAGTCTGTGGGCAGGTAAACCCACATCGAGATCTGCAACGCTGATGCGATTACACCCGGTATGAAACTATCCACCCGCCTGCGTTCCGCCGCTATGCGGTACTTTTCCTCACCCCGCTATCAACAGAAAGTACGTGCGAAGGCGCGCAAAGTCCGTGAGAAATCCGGCGCACCGCCCCAGGTGTATTATTTTCACCAGGTGGACGACCCCTACAGCCACCTGGCGGTGCAAAAGTTGAACGCGCTGCGGGCAGCCTACAACCTGCCGTTCCAGATACACCTGGTCAGCAAACCCGCCGCCGCATATCTGGGCAGTGCGGACCACTTCGACCATTGGGCGCTGCGGGATGCGCAATACATCGCCGCGGACTACGGGGTGGAGTTTGCCCCAACCATTACCAGCCCCGCGCAGCAGGATATCTGCCTGGCCAATCAGGCCCTCACGCCGCATCTGCGCGGGGAACACTTCGCTGACGTTGCTTTGCAGGTGGGTCGGGCTCTGTGGTCACAACAGCCGATCGACGCAGCCGCCGACCAGGCCGAAAGCGAGCGGCAAGTCAGCGCCGGCAACAACCTGCGGGAAAGTCTGGGGCACTACCAGGGTGCCATGTTTTATTTTGCCGGTGAGTGGTTCTGGGGGCTCGACCGCATGCGCCTGCTGGAACAGCGGCTGCAGCAGGAGGGTTTTGCCGGCCCGTCCGCCGGCTTGTGTGTTCCCGAACCGGAAGCGGCTGACACCACTGGTCTGCAGGCGCAACATGTGTTGCTGGAGTATTTTCCGTCGCTGCGCAGCCCGTATACCGCTGTCGGCCATAGCCGGGTGCTGGCGCTGATTGCCCGTTCCGGGGTCAGCGTGCAGGTGCGTCCAGTGATGCCAATGCTGATGCGCGGTGTGCCCGCACCCCGCGCCAAACAGCGCTATATCATCTCCGACGCCGGGCGCGAAGCCCGCGCCCACAGCGTGCCGTTCGGCCGTATTGTCGACCCCTTCGGCGAGCCGGTGAAAAAAGCGTTTGCCCTATTCCCCGGCGCCGCCAAGCTGGGTAAAGCCATGGAATATGTCAGCGCTTATCTGGACGCCGCCTGGTTCAGCGGCATAGACATCACCACCGAACGCGGCCTGCGGCGGGTGGCCCAACAAGCCGGCATCAACTGGGCCGAATTGCAACAGGCCGCCGCGGATGAAGACTGGCAGGCACTGCTGGAACAGAACCTGAAGGAGATGCTCAGCGCCCATTTATGGGGGGTACCCAGCTTCCGCGTATCCGGCGGCGGGCAGGACACACCATTTGCCTGCTGGGGCCAGGACCGCATCTGGCGGATCGAAAACGAAATTGCCAAGCGGGCCGCATCGGGACAACAATTGGGGTAACAAACGGCCTAACGGACAGGCGCGTACCACACCGGTGATGTCCAGGCGCGCTCCTGCAGGGTTTGTTCTTTGCCCGGCATGGGTTCAATGCCGGCGCGCAGGGCATCCCAGGTACTCCACCTGCAGGTGGGATTTTCCAGCACTCTGACGTAATAAAAGGCCAGTTGGTCTGCATTGAAGTCAGGGTCCGTCCACACCGCACTCAACTCCACGTCGCCGTGCGCCGGGTCCAGGTCACAGGTTTTGACGTCGACCACCGCACCGTTGTCCGGACAGCGCTGGGTTTTCGGATCCACCGCCAGCCCATCTGAACAAGCCATGTCGTAGACCTTTTCCTGTGCCGTGCCGTTTTCAACCCAGCCTTTCACCACCTGCAGACGCTGCAGCCAGGCGCTTTGCGGATCGCGCACCGCCTGCGCGGCTATCTGCACAGGCTTTTTACCTGGTTGCAGATCCCCGCCCATGGGCACAGCCTTGTCATACAGGGCTTCCGGCGTTTGCAGGTCCGTGCCTTGTAAGCCGTACCCCGCCCACATACGCAGACGGATCCGGGTGCCGGAAGTGGCAAAGGTTTCCCTGCGGCGGAACGCGGCATAAATTTCATCCCGGGTATTGGCGGAGGTCCACACCCCGGCCAGACCGGAAGCGCTCCAATCAGCCAGATAAGCCGGCGCTTTGCGTGCGTCCGGGACGTCTTCGTACTCCACCCAGCTCATGCCGTCCGCGGGCACGGAACCGCGCCGGGCGGCAACTCCGTCATTCACCCCGGTCTTGGCGTAGTAGAACTCTTCTTCGTAAGGGCCGCCCGCGTTGTGCGTATCGCTGGAGCCGATAAAGCCGAAGCGGTAAGGATTAAAATTCTGCTCAGCCTGAAACTCCAGGCCGGTCATCAGCGCCTTGCGCGCGTAAGAGCCGTCAAGCTGAATCTTGACCTGGGTTGCGCCGTTACGGCCCAGAAAGGCCCCGGCCACATCAGCAAACAATTCGTGGTCAGCCCACTCGTCGTTCGGCGACAGCAGCGGGTGCGTATCCGAGGTGCCCTTGACCTGGGTGATCTCCACCAGCGGCTCGTTACGCATCCGCAGCCTGGCGTAGGCTGCATCCAATGGACTGCCGTCAAACTTTGTGCGCTGGAACATAATACCGTTGCTCCAGTTCGGGTTGTGCGGAATTGCCAACGCCTCGTTGCCGGCATCCCGCTGCTTGTCCATCCAGCGCCACAAATCCTCGGGGTTCAGGGAGTCGGTGGCGGCAAAAGGCAGTTCCGGAGCGCCGGCACCGCGGAAAATCACATTTCGATGCAAGTTGTAAGGATCGTTGGAGGTATACTCGTAGCCGACAAAAGTAGTAAACACACCGGGCTGATTGTGCCGCTCCGCCGCTTCTATGATGCGCGCCCAGGTGTCCGCGCGTACGTCATCGTGATCTGCTCCCTCCACCTCTTCACCGGTAACAAGGGTATTCGCCATTTTCTGAAAAGCCGGCCCATACACGGCCGGGTCCGAGCTGATCAAATCCGCCGCCAGAGGTGTTTTCGACAGCGGATGATCCGCGTCGCCAAAGGCATTCAATACACCGAGGTAAGTGGCGTGATCGGTGACCGCATAAAAATCCAGCGGGCCGCCGCGCAGCCTGATGGGGTATCCATAAGCATGGCGCAGCGGCTCTCCCTTGGCATACCGGTAGGCGTCATCCGGGGTGGCGCGGACGTTAAATATATACGCATCAAATGAATACCGGGTGTGGACGTGCAGGTCCCCAAACAGCGCCCGTCTGGGACTGTCCGCGGCGGCCGTCAGGCCCCAGACCACGGCCAGCAGCATGGCGCCGGCCCGCAGCAACCGCACCGCTCTCTTCTTCAAGCCCGATAAATCCATCAACTCCATGGTCAGCACTTCTCCCCGTAGCCGTGCCCCGATGTTGTTGGATTCAGGGAAGTGATGCAACGTCTTTGATGCAGCTTGTTGCGTTCCGTTCAGCCCTCAACCGCGGTCCATGCCAGCCACTGTTTCCAACCACCGTAGCGGGTGATATCCAGCGCACCTTCAGGCACCCCGTTGGCGCAGACAAATCCATTGACCCAGCGCCCGTCCGCCAGCTCTACCTTGCCGATAGCCAGCGGTTCCGAAATGCCATCAACAAAGGACCCCAGGGTGTCGTGGGGGATCAACCACACTTCCACATCCACGGCTGCTCCCTCCGGTGCAGTCCCCAGGCCACGGATCAGCGCCGGGCGTTTGCCGTCCGGCAGCGCATACAGGCTGTAACACGGCCGGGTGCGGGTGGATTCCAGCAACGTGGCGCCGCGGCTGGTGAGCTGCCAGTTTAGCGGTTGACCGGTAAGATGCGCGCCGCAGACCGCCAGCGGCAGCAGGTCTGCAAAACGGGCCGCCGGCGCGGGCGGTGCCGCCATGCCGTGATTGACCTTGTCAGCACCCAGCGGCAGGCCGGTCGCCTGCTGCAACGCCGCGGCGAAACTGAGCAATCTGTAATCACTGCCGTGGCGGCTGAACAGGGTCACCCCCCAGCCGGTTCCACAGGGCAACATACCGGCGGGCACGGCGGTGGCGGCATAATCCAACAGATTCATAAAGTTGGTATAAGTGCCGAGGCGGCTGTTCAACTGGATGGGCTCGGCAGCCACCTGCCGGCGCGTGTATACGGTGGGCACGGTGGGCGTGAGCACAAAATCGAAGGGCGCAATCAAGCCGTCGCAGGTTTGTTTCAGAGCACGCAGTTTGTATTGGGCGGCAAATACAGCTTCAGAACTTGCATTCTCCTCAGTCGGCTGCAAGACCTGCAGCAACACCGGCAGGCAAGCCCGGCCGTCTACCGCTGCCGTAGCCAGCCGCCGCTCCGCCACCCACGGACCCGCATACAGCAGCCGGGCTGCTTCGTAAAACCCGGCAAAAGGAATGGTATGCGGGGTGCCGCCCAGCCCGGTAAGGGTCTCCACAGACTGCTGGAACAGCGCCTCAGCATGCCGGTCACCATCAAAATCCAGTTCGTCCGGTACCGCAAAGGTAAAAGCCCCGGGTACGTCAGCAAAATACAAAGCGGAATTGTAGTGGTAATTACGCCGGCTGAACGGATCCTCGGGATCAAAGCCGATAGCCTGCTCCAGCACCGCGGCAACATCCTGCGCCGTGGCCGCCATAACGGACACACAATCTATGCTGCGGCATGCGGGCACCACCCCATGAGTGCTGATCATCCCGTGTGACGGCTTGTGGCCCAACAGGTTGTTGAACGCGGCGGGTACCCGTCCGGAGCCTGCGGTATCCGTACCCAGGGCAAAACTCACATGGCCCAGGGCGGTGGCGATCGCTGACCCTGAGCTGCTGCCGCCGGAAATATAATCCGGCTGCAAGGCATTGTGCGCCTCTCCGTAAGGTGAGCGGGTGCCAACCAGGCCGGTGGCAAACTGATCCAGATTAGTCTTGCCCAGCGGCACCGCTCCCGCCTCAACCAACCGCGCCACCACCGTAGCCGATTGTGCCGCCTTATATGCAAAATCCGGACACGCGGCGGAAGTGACAATCCCCGCAACGTCAATGTTGTCCTTAACCGCAAATGGAATGCCGTACAAAGGCAGGCTGTCGGGCTGCAGGGCAGCCAACCGCTTGATATAAGGACTCAGTTCCGCTTCGGTGAGCACATGAATCCACGCATTGTGCCTGTCCTGCAGGGCCCGCTGTCTGAGTTCATCAATCACTGCCGGGACCTGCAGCCGGCCGTTGCGGTAAGCGCCGCGTAAATACTGAATACTCAGTTGCTGTAGATTTTCGAACATGAACTCAGCCCCGCAGCCAGAACAGCGCCTGGCCGGGCACCACGTTGTGGCCTTTGGCGATGTGCACGTCAGCAATTCTGCCTGCTACCGAGGCGGTCACCGGCACCTCCATTTTCATCGACTCGATCAGACACAGGGTCTGGCCAACCTCCACCGCATCACCCGGCGCCACCAGCACCTCCCAGACAGACCCCGAAATCATACTGTCAACACTGGTGGTACCTTCAGGCAGTAGGTTGTCGGCGGGTTGATGGGTAACTTCCGCGGGTTGAAACACGTCCTGGCCGTTGGCCCGCCACGCCGCCATTTCCGCCTCGAAAGCGGCGAGACGCCGGCGGGAAAACGCGCTGATGGCGTCCGCCTGGCTGCTCAAGTCTGCTTCGTACCGGCTAAGGTCGAAGCGGGCGGGCTCAATTTTTAGCTCAAACTCGCCCAGTTCAAAGCGGTGGCGGATATCTAACAATTCTTCATCACTGACTTCATAAAAACGGATCTGATCAAAAAAGCGCAGCAGCCAGGGCTGTTGGAACGCCGCCGAGCGCCGGTAGCGGTTCCACATCTGCACGGTGCGCCCGCACAACTGGTAGCCGCCGGGGCCTTCCATGCCATACACACACAAATAGGCACCGCCGATCCCTACTGAATTTTCAGCGGTCCAGGTGCGCGCCGGGTTGTATTTGGTGGTAACCAGGCGGTGACAGGGGTTCAGGGGGGTGGCCAGCGGCGCACCAAGATAGACGTCACCCAACCCAAGCACCAGATAAGTGGCGGCAAACAGAATCTCTTTGACCTCGCTAATGCTGTCCAGGCCGTTGATACGGCGGATAAATTCCGGGTTATCCGGACACCAGGGCGCGTCTTCGCGAACCGACTGCATATAGTGCTCAGCAGCCTGGCGGCACACCGGGTCGTTCCAGGACAGCGGCAGATGCACAACGCGGCTGTCCACCACCTGGGTACTGGCCTGACTGCAGGCGGCGCATGCCTCGCGGATGTGTTCAACCAGCGCCTGTATGGATAGCTGCCGGCTGTTGTAATGCACCTGCAGCGACCGCACCCCGGGGGTCAGCTCGCGCATCCCCGGCAGGCTGTGCGCCTGCAACCATTGCATCAGTTGGTGAACCCGTAAACGCCTGGCGATATCCAGTACCGGCGGTCCCACCTCGATCAGCACAAAGTGGTCACCCGCGGCGCGTACAACAACCTCTTCCTGCTGCAGGCGGGTAACTAATACCACCGGGGTAGGCAGGGGCGTGGCAGAAGTTACCGTGTGCGCAGATAGCGGCTGTGCTTCTTTTGCTCCTTTTGCCTCGCCCGCTTCTTTTGCTTCTCTCCCTTCTTCCGCTTCGAGAGCAGCCGCGTCCGCCAAGGTTACCGCCTGAAAACGCACATGATGCCCCGCGCGCAGTTGCCCCAGCTTCCACAGGTCCGCGCTGATCACCGTGGCCGGACAGACAAAACCACCCAGCGAAGGGCCGTCCGGGCCGAGTATCACCGGCATATCACCGGTGAAATCCACGGTGCC
>JANQOA010000103.1 GCA_028279305.1 Pseudomonadales bacterium | reverse complement strand
CCTCAACCCTGCGGCCCGAAGATGCCTTCACCCGCGGCCAGCCCCAGGGTGGTGAAGAGTTGGCGGATGAATTGGAAAGGCTGGTGGCGCTGCATGACGCATCCAATATCGCCGCGGTGATTGTTGAGCCGATGGCGGGATCAACGGGTGTGATTGTGCCGCCGTCCGCTTATCTGCAGCGCTTGCGCGCATTGTGCGACCGTCACGGCATCCTGCTGATTTTTGATGAGGTGATCACCGGATTTGCACGCACCGGCGGGGCGTTTGGCGCTGACACCTTCGGCGTGGTGCCGGATATCATGAATCTGGCCAAAGCGCTGACCAATGGCGCCGTACCCATGGGAGCGGTACTCACCACCGCGGCCATCCGCGAGGCTTTTGATGCGGAAGGCACCGCGGATCATCTTGTCAGCCTGCCCCATGGCTACACTTATTCCGGGCACCCGGTGGGCTGCGCGGCAGCGCTGGCCGCGCTGGATGTGTTCCACCGGGAAGACATGCCGGCGCGTGCGCGGGCCCTGGCGCCGGTGCTGGAAGATGTTTTACACGGGCTTAAAGGTCAGCCCCACATCACCGACATCCGCAACGTAGGGCTGGCCGGGGCGGTGCAATTTGCGCCGCGTGATGGTGACGCCATCGTGCGGCCTTACGAAGCGGGCCGGAAGTGTTGGGAACAGGGGCTGTATGTGCGCTGGGGCGGGGACACGCTGCAATTTGCGCCGCCGTTTACCAGCAGCGTTGAAGACCTGGAAAAAATGGGAGAGGTATTGCGCCGGGTGACCGCTGACCTGGCCTGATGCGGTTATTGCGGATTCCGGTCCCGGTCAATCTGCCACAACTCCTCGGCGTTGGTATCGATGTACGCGCGGGCCGCTTCGTGCACCTGCTGCTCGGTGCTGTTGGCGGGTACGGTTAAAGAGGTGAGGGGAGCGGATTCGGTACCCGCTGATTCATCGTCGCTAACGTAGATAACCAGACGGTCTTCTTGTTGCGTGTAAAAAAAGCCCCCATGAATTCCTTCGATGGGGGTCAAACTACCATATGACATAGTTGAAAAGTTAAAACCTGCCGGTAACACTCAGCACCGGGAACAACCAGTATCTCCTGATTGAGATAGCAGAAAATGGTCAATCTACATTAGGATATGGTCATATGTCCAGCCTGGAATATGATTTATTATTTGCATCGGTCTAGCGCACCTGCCTGCTTGCGGACTAATTGCGGATTACCCGCACGGAATCGGTGACCACGGCGTACACGCCGGCTTGAACCAGGCACCCCTGGACAAATTCGTCAGCCTTCAAGTCGCGCCAGCGGGTGCTGATTTCCCCGCTGCCGCCGGTTTTGCCGACTTTGCATATGTTCAACTTTACCGGCCTGGCTTTCTGCTTCAATTGCAACGCTTTTGCATCGTCAGCGTTAATGAATCCCAACCACGGGAAATAGCGGCAGGCGCCGTTACGCTGCAGGACACCGACAGTTTCCCCGCGCGTCGTGTGGTGCAGTTCGATGGTGCGGTGGTTGAGCTTTTTGCAAAGCACAATCTCTATCAGCATGCTGTTCCCGTGGCGGTAAGCGGCGGTTTTTGCGGCGTTGACGTACCAGCCGATGGAAGCGAAAGAGTCTGCGCAGGCGGAAAGTAGGCGGTGTTCTTGACCACATCAGCTTAGCCCTCGGTGATTGGGCGGATACTGTATAAATAAACAGTATTGGGGTCAAGGCCAGCTCAGCATCCGCGGGTGGCTACCCGGTGGTTTATCGCGCGGCCGTTCCCAGATGCCGTGCCAGGAACGCTTCCAGAGCCTGCATTTTCTCCAGCTCATGGGCGGCGTTGGTGCGCCAATGTTCGCCGTTTTCCAGTTCAAGGTATTCTGTGCCGGGCACCTGCTTGTGCAGTTTCTTGTAGAAACGCCGGGAATGGTCCTTGTACGGTACTACGGTATCTTTTGTTCCGGCGATGATAAGCATGGGTGCCTTAATGCCCGGGATGAGGTGGTAGGGGGAGGTGGCTTCAGCTTCTTTCCTCGAGTTCCAGACCTTGCGGTTGGCCTGTTCGTACAGCATTCTCCTCGCGGAGTTCCACAGACGTTTAAGATCAAGTACGCCATTTACCGATACCGCGCAGCGGTAGAGGTCAGGGGTTTTCGCCGCACCCATGGCAGCGGCATAGCCGCCGAAGCTGGCGCCGAAAATGCAGATTCTGCCGGCGTCGACCTGCCCGCTGTTGACTAACCATTCCACGCCGTCGGTGATGTCGTCCTGAATGGCTTTGCCCCATTCTCCATAACCGGCGGCTTCGTGTCCGGGCCCCAGACCGGTGGAGCCGCGAAACTGGGGTTGAAAGACCGCGTATCCGCGGCTGGCGAGGAATTGTACGTAATTGTCGAAGCCCCAACGGTCCCGGCTCCAGGGGCCGCCGTGGGGGTAGACGACCAGCGGCGGCGGCTGTTCGGTGTGCAGCGGTCGGGTCAGATATGCGGGTATCTGCAGCCCGTCCCTGGCGGTGTATTGAACGCGCTGCATCTGGCTGTGCTGCAGACCTTCCAGACCGGGGTAGGCACGGCCGAGTAAATGAAAGCCCGGCTGACGGTCGTCGTACAGATAGTAGCGCGGCGGCACCGTATCTGACGAAGCGGCGACCACATAGCGCGGTACATTCAGCGCTTTGCTTTCTATGGTTACGTGCAGATTGCCCAGTTCCTTCCCGGCTAGCTGTCTGATTTTCGCCAACATCGGGTCAACATGGCGGCCCTGCAGGGTTTGCGTGGGCAGGTCGTACTCAAATAACACCGGGTCGATATCGTCCGCGTAAGCTTCAGCCAGTGCAGCGTTGGCAACCAGAAGGATATTGGCTTTGCTGGGATGAAAACGCACCGGCATCAACAGGTCGTGATCAAAATAGTCCTGCTTCTGCAGGGGTATGAGTTTCTTGTCTTCATTCCGCAGGTACGTGGCCAGCAGGGTGCCGCGTTTGCGGTTCGGCAGAACGGAGAAGCCCATGCCCAGCCCGACGTGGCCGTTGTGATCCGCCAGCCAGTTGGTGATGGCATGCCGGTTGCGCAGATACCGCGTTTGATGGCCCGTGACAATGTTTACTTTGGAGATGTCCGGCGCATTCCATTTCTGGCCGTCATTCAGCGCGGCCAGCACATAATCCGGCTCATGGGGCAGTATGGTGACCAGGTAGGGGTTCTGCCTGTAGATACCCCATGAGTTGGGATTCATCTTAAAACCACGTACTTCTTCGCCGTAGCGGGTGGCTGAGGCCAGGCGGTTGAGGTGCCACAGGCCTCCCGGCGCCGCCACCGAGCCGCGGATAGTCAGCACCAGCCGCTGGTTATTAGCCCAGACAAAGTTGCTGATGAGATAGTCGCTGAGGCGGATAACGCCGTGATCACCGTCGCCGCTGACCGATCTTGTCACCAGCGCCTGTTTGCCGTCGGTGGCCATTTTTGCCGCCAGCCAGGTGCCATCCGGTGACAGTCTGAATTGCGCGACCTCGGGTAACCCGGCATACGCCCGGACGTCAGCCGTTTGACCCTGCACCCCATGTCCGAGCAGCAGGCTCAACCAGAAGAGAAGCAGGTGACGGGTATTAATTGTTGTGCTCACAACAGTTGTTATCTTGCGCGGTGACACCTGCCAATCGTGAAACAGGCCCCGGACCGATGCAAGCACCAAAATGTAAGACATTTGAGGTTTGCGCTGCCGCTCACATTCGGGATTCGAAAGCGGCGGATGCAGGTGTAAAATCAGGCAGGCTGCGGGGGCAGTGAGTGAAAATTTGTAGAATCAAGTGGAATTAAGAAGCATGTCGTTAGAGTCCGAATCCTACGCCCTTTTATCCTGGAAGCGGTTTGACGAAGAAGTCACCGATGAACTGCTGCGCGCGGTGACCAGCGCATTTGCGTTGATTGCGGTGGCTGACGGTGATCTGGCAGCGGCTGAAGACAGTCAGTTTCTAACCGTGTTGAGGGATCACCAGGATGTCTTTGCGCCCCTGGATCTGGACCTGGTGGACCTGCTGTTCCGTGACATCTGCGGCGCTATTCTGGGTGATCCGGCGGCCGGCCGGAAACATGCGCTGAAGGAAGTGGCTGCGGTCAAGGGCAACGCGGTGCACGCGGAACTGGTGCGCGCTGCCGCGGAGATTGCGGTGGCGGCAGACCAGCGGGTGCTGGCCGCTGAGACCCAGTTGATGCAGGATATCTGCAAGGCCTTGAATTTATCCCAGCGGCCGGCTTAACGGCTGATTTTACGGGCAAATACCTGCACGATACGGCGTCCGGTGTCACTTTTCAGGCGGGTCACCCTGGCCCGGCTGAGGATGCGGACGGGTTCGCCTTCAAGGTTGGGAAACTCCTCAATCCCGTTGACGTACTGGGAGTGGTCCAGCATGAACTGCCAGCGGCCGGCAAAACCCGCGTCGATCATGGCCATAAATTCAAGGAAGTTACCGCCTTCCGGTACCACGGACGGCTCGCCGGTGTTGCTGAAGATATCCAGCACCAGCCCGTCTTCGTCAAGCAGGATGGTTGCATCGAATCCGGATTGCCGCATGACCACGTCGGTAATGGCGTCGATGTAGACATCGTCGAGGGAAAATTCGCCGGATATCAAATAGTTGGCGCGTTCTCTTAAGTGTTTGCGTTGACCTTGCTTCATATGCTGCAAAGCTTCGTTGAGGTCATCCGACAACAGTTTGCCGCGCAGCAGTGCCACCGCTTTGCCCTCGATGGGTTGCCAGGGAAGATAAGCAACAACAAACCGCCGGTCGATAATGCCCAGCGGGGTAATTGTAGGTAACGTGACGGTTTTCCAGTGGCTCTCGCCTTCAAATGCGCGTTCCAGCGCGCGGATGAACTCATTGGGCACCGGGTTGTATAAGTCGGACAGGTGCTTGCCGATGACGTCCGCAGGTTTAACGATGGCGAGAAATTTCTCCGCGTGCACGGAATTGAGAATGTAGCCGTCCTCATTAATCAGCGCGGTGATGTCAGCGTCGGGTTTGATTCGCCTCTTTGGGATAAGAGGCACCGGTTTTGTCATCAAGTCTTCCTGCAAATTGCCCTGGCGGCGGGTTAGCGGGGGCGTATTGTATCCGCCGCGCGGGCGCGGGTGCGCCCCTTATGCTGATAAGTTGGCTACCTTTACCAAACGGTTGGCCAGCAACAGAGTTTTGTGCGCATCCCGGTTCACGTCAACCAATTCAGCGTAAAGAAACTCGATTAATTTGCTTTTTTTCGCTTCGGTCAAATGCACATTGCTGGCCGCCATGGCTTCTTCCAGGGCCTTGATGCAGCGCGACAGCAGATTCAGGTCTATATCCGTGATGCGGTTGTCCGGGTCCCGGGCGGCGCCGTAGCGGCTGTCGAAACGCATCAGATCGCCCAGTTCGGGCACTATTTCCAGCGGGGACACTTCCAGTATCTCACAGAAGGCTAACAATAGATCTATGGTCAATGGCGTACTGCCGGAGAACACGTGGCCCACAGCACCCTGGGTCTGCCAACCCAGGCGTTTAGCCAGGTCTTTCTGGATCAATCCCAACGGCCCCTTTTTCTGCTGCCAGATTTCGCGCAGACGGCGGGCACGCTGCTGTTGCTGTTGTTTGACGCTTGCGGAGCGGGGTGCTGGCATGACTATCCCCTGTTACTTTTCGCGAAGTAGACCCCAGCGGACGCCCCAAGTCCAGTCCTACGTGCCAGCGGCAGCGTTGAGATAAGGCCCTACAATCAAACGGGTCTGTTGCGCCAGGGTGTCCATAAACTGTTCTGCCTGGGCCTCGAGGATGAATATCTGCAACAGGGTGTAGTCGCTGAGGCAGAACAGCGTGTGGGCAATCAGGTGCAGGTCGGCATCCTTGCGCAGATGGCCCATGCCTTGTGCCATGGAAAGCAGGGCATGGTAACGGGCATGCACCAGCGAGGCTTTGGAAAACAACTGCTCGCCTTCCAGCTCCCGCTGCATAATCAGACCGGCCAGCTCCCGCCAGATCTCCCGGTTGGGGCCCAACATCAAGTCTAAGCCCACCTGATTAACATCGTTCAGGGTGGTCAACACGTCACCGTCATAACGTTTAATGACGGCATCAGCCTTCAGGCCCCAGGTGTCCAGCTCATCCGTCAGCAACTCCTGCAGAATCAGCGCCTTGGTGGGAAAATAGTTGTACAGGGTCTGGTAGCTGACCCCGGCCAGCTTGGCTATTTCCCGGGTGGTGGTGCACGAGGCGCCCCGTTCAGCAATCAGCGCGGTGGCGGCGGAGATGATGCTGGAGCGTACTCTGGCTTTGTTTTGCTGCCTTAGCGACATAATTATTTGACATGGTCAATTTTTAGAGCGAGTATAGATTTTGCCTGAATTCCGCTTCAGGTCAAGGGCCGAAAATTTGCCGCGGGCTGCTCGAACCCGTTAATGGGTCGCAGCTAACCGGCAGCAGCAGACGCAAGCAGGTACATATGCAGAACATACAGAGCAGGTGGCGCAGCAGGGTGATCATGGGCTGGATGGGTGTGCTGCTGTGTATGCAGGCCGGCTGGCTTGGCGCTGAGCCGGAAAGCGTCGCGGAATTACCGGCGGATGTGGATCCCACCGAGCTGGTTACCCGCGCCATCGACCAGACACGGGGATTATCCTCTTTTGCGCACATGAGCATGCTGGTGAAAAGACCGGACTGGCAGCGTTCTTCCAGCCTGGTGGCCTGGACCCGGGGCCGCGAAGAGTCGTTGATCCGGTTTACCGCGCCGGCCCGGGATGCGGGTAATGCCCTGTTGAAGCAGGGTAACAAAATGTGGACTTTTAACCCCAAGCTGAACCGCAGCATCCGCCTGCCGAACTCAATGATGTCCCAGAGCTGGGCTGGGTCGGATTTTTCTTACAATGACCTGTCGCGCAGTGACAAATGGCTGCACCACTACAACCTGCACCTGAAGGCGGTTGATCAGCAAGGCGAACACAAGGTGTACACCGTCGACGCGGTGCCCCTTGAAGATGCGCCGGTGGTGTGGGGCAAAGAGCAGATGGTCATACGCGATGATTTTGTATTGCTCGAGCTGACTTACTTTGATCAGGATCTGGTGCCGCTGAAACAGATGCGCAGTCTGGAAGTGGGCGCGCTGGGCGGGCGCATGATGGCCATATCCATGCGTATGGTGAACCTGGACGAACCCGACAAATACACAGAGGTGCGTTACGACGACATGGACTTCGACGTCACCCTCGAGGACCGCATGTTTACCGTGTTTTCCCTCCAATCCGGGCGCACCAACTAGCCATGGCGGAAGGCGCGCTGAGTGCTGCAGATGTACCGCCGGGTGGTGCATTACGCGGCATGGTGGTGCGTATCGCCTGGCGCAACCTGTGGCGCAACCGGCGCCGTACCTGGTTAACGGCGGGGGGTATTGCCTTCGCCAGCCTGCTGGTCAGCGCCGGCATGGCGGTACAGGGCGGCTCCTACGCCAGCATGATCGAAACCGCCACCGGGTTTTACATGGGCCACATCCAGCTCAGCCAGCGGGACTTTGTCAACGACCGCAAACTTGAGCAGACCATTCCCCAGGCTACCGAACTGTTGCGCAAGGTCCGCGCCGTACCCGGCATCACCGCCGCGCCGCGAACCGAAACCTTTGCCCTGGTGTCGGTGGGGGAACGCTCTTTCGGCGGCCTGGCGGTGGGGGTGGACTTCGCCGCGGAACAGCGCACGGTGAACTTTTTCCGCCGCTTAAAATCCGGCACGCTGCCGGACGGCAGCGAAGAAGTGCTGATCGGCGAAACCATGGCGCGTAATCTGGGCGCCGGCGTGGGTGACGAACTGGTATTGTTGGGCACCGCCAAGGAGGGCGGGGTGGCAGCCATTGCCTTGACCATCAGCGGCTTGTTCAACTCCGGTCAGGCGGAACTCGACCGCACCCTGCTGTTTGCTGAACTGGCCACCATGCAGAACACTTTTGCCCTGGGAGACGAAGTCCATACGGTGGTGGTGCGGACCGGAGATCCGGCGGCGCTGCCGCGTTACAAATCCCGCCTGCAGAGTTTTACCCCGGCTGATGTGGTCACGCGGACCTGGCCGGAGTTTATGCCGGAGGTGGTGCAGGCTATCGAATTTGACCGCATCTCAGCCATGCTGATGTACGGCGCCATTCTGGTGCTGGTGACCTTCAGCGTGGTCAACACGTTTTTGATGATTGTATTTGAACGCACCAAGGAGTTCGGCATGCTGCTGGCGCTGGGCATGCCGCCGGGCAGCATCATCCGCCAGGTGTTGCTGGAAGCTTTTTTTGTCTGGTGTCTGGGTGTGGTGATTGGTCTGCTGTTGTCCAATGCCATCATCGGCTATTACGCCGTGGAAGGAATCCCGGTTGCCGGGATGGAAGAGCTGGCCCAGCAGTTCTACGTGTTTGACCGTATATACCCGGCCATCACCGCGGGTAGTCTGGCCACTGCCCCGCTGGTGTTGCTGGCCGGTACCCAGTTGGCTGCGCTGATTGCCACCTGGCGCGTGCGCCGCCTGCGGCCGGTAACCGCATTGCGGGCGGATTAAGAGCGTGGAGTGGTAATGCCTGAGACTTTGACAAAGCCGTTGCAGCCGGGCGCCGGGCAACCGCTGGCCGTTGCCGGCGCCGCCACCCGCAGTCTGGCCTGGCGCGGCAGCTGGCTGGTGCGCCTGTGTGCGCTGGCGTGGCGCAATCTGTGGCGCAACCGCCGGCGCACGTGGTTGACCGTCAGCGGCATTGCGTTTGCGGTCTGGTTCCTGATTTTTGCCCGTTCCATGCAAACCGGCACCTTTGATCTGATGATCGACAATGGCGCGCGGCTGTTACCCGGCCACATGCAGGTACAACATCCCAGCTACCAGGATGATCCTGACATCAGCCACACCATCCGCACCGCGCCGCTGCTTGCACAGCTGCAGCAGGTGGCTGATCTGCAGCATGTCAGCGCCAGAGCCCAGGGGTTTGCCCTGGTTTCGGTAGGCGAGCGCAGCTTCGGCGCTCAGGTGATGGGTGTGCAGCCGGAAGTGGAGGCGAAATGGGGCAGTATCGCCGCCCTGGTGCGGCAGGGACGTTATCTGGCTGATGCCGGCGAAGCGGTCATGGGGACGGTACTGGCGCGTAACCTGGGACTCAACGTTGATGACGAATTTGTTGTGCTGGGCACCGCCCGCGGCGGCGGCGTTGCAGCCATGGCGGCGCGTCTGGTGGGTATTTTTGAAACCGGCAACCTGGAACTGAACCGCAGCGTATTGCAGGTTCATGTGGATGATTTTCGCGCCGCCTGGTCGATGGCTGACGACGAAGCCCACAGCCTGGTGGCGGTGGCGCGCAGCGTAACCGCCAGTGAGCAGGCAGCCGTGGATGCCGCGGCGCTGCTGCCGGACCAGGCGGTATTGAACTGGCAGGAGTTAATGCCGGAAGCCCAGCAGACCCGGGATATGAAAGCGGTCAGCACCGAACTCCTGTTTTATGTGATTGCCGTGATTGTAGGCTTTTCCGTGGTCACCACGTTCATGATGATGGTTTTTGAGCGCACTCAGGAAATCGGCGTGCTGGTGGCCATTGGCATGAAACCGGGCTTTATCCAGCTGCAGCTGCAGATCGAAGCGCTGCTGGTGGCGTTGATGGGCATCAGTATCGGCGTTGCGCTTGCCGCCGTTTTGAATGCCGCGCTCAGCGACAGCGGCATCCCGGTGCCGGCGGACATGGACGAACTCTATGAGCGGTTTAACGTGCCGTCGCGTATTTATCCGGCATTTGACTGGAACGCGCTGCGCACAGGCTCCCTGCTGATGCTGGTTGGTGTACAGCTGGCCGCGTTTATTCCCGGTTTGCGCATCCGCCGCCTGCGGCCGGTGGAAGCCCTGCGGCACCAGAACTGAAGAACTGAAGAGCTGAAATGAAACTGATCCTGCAATTAAGTTTCCGCAACATTCTGCGGCACCGCCGGCGCAACATCATGCTGTTTGCCGCCATTGCTGTTGCGGTTGCGGGGGTATCGTCGATGAATACCCTGATCCGCGGTTTTCAATACGACATGATGGATTCAGCGGTATCCAACCTGACCGGACACATGAAAGTCCATGCGCCGGGCTACCGGGACGATCCCAGCATTCAGCTGGGCTTTGAGCTGGCGGCAGACTTTGAGCCCGACGTGCCGCCGCAGATGCTGTTGGGCTGGGCGCCGCGGGTGCGCATACCGGCGGTCATAATGAGTGAGCGGGAAACCCGCGGCGTGCAGTTGGTGGGGGTTGACCCGGCGGCGGAATCTATATCGTTTCTGGGTGATGTGCCGATTCAGGGAGAGGCCTTAAACAGCGCCGACGACGGCCGTGTGCTGATCGGCCTGGAACTGGCCCGCCAGCTTGAAACCCAGATCGGCCGCCGCCTGGTAATCATCACCCAGGGAGCGGACGGCTTGAACCGCGAGCGCGGCTTCCGCATCGCCGGTACCTACGACGCGGAAGGAACCGGCTTGGAGAAGATTTTTGTCTTTTCCGGTCTCACCCGGTTGCAGCAGATGCTGGACAGCGAGTCGGTGACCGAAGTGTCTGTGCGGCTCACTGAAGAACCGGCCAGCGTCAGCGGCAAACAGGCCATTAAGGATGCGTTGGCGGGTTTTTTCATAGACCTTGATGTGAAGGACTGGCAGGAACTGGAGCCTCAGGCGGCAGCCATGTATCTGTTTGCGGACGGCGCCATATACATCTGGTTTGTGCTGATGATGAGTGCCCTGACATTCGGCCTGGTGAATACCCTGGTGGCGTCGGTAATGGAGCGGGTGAAAGAGCTGGGCATGCTGCGGGCGCTGGGGATGCGCAAGTTGCTGGTGGTTACGCAGGTGGTGGTGGAGTCCACCATTATCATGGCCATCGGCGTGGTAGTGGGGTTGGCCGGCGGCTTTTTGATCTTTTATGCCATGCGTGACGGTCTCGACCTGTCCGCTTTTGCGGAAGGCGTGGAAATGGCCGGCATGTCCTCGGTGCTGATGCCGGTACTGGATAGCGCGGATTTTCTGCTGGTGGCGGTAATGAGCCTGGTGCTTGGGGTGCTGGCCAGCCTGTACCCGGCCTGGCGCGCGGTAAAAGTTGATCCGCTGGAAGCCATGCGGCGCTGATGTGCGGCCGCTGATGGAGAATGAGATGAACGATGTAGTTGTAGCCTGTGAAGGCGTGAAAAAGACTTATCAGGAGGATTCGGTGCCGGTCTACGCCCTGCGCGGCGTTGACGTAGAAGTACACCAGGGTGATTTTATCAGCCTCTCCGGGCCCTCCGGATCCGGTAAATCCACGCTGCTGAACGTCATTGGCGGCCTCGACCGTCCCGATCAGGGAGAGGTGACCGTGGGCGGTACAGCCTTAAGCGGGTTGTCTGAAAGTCGGTTGGCGGAACTGCGGTTGCACAAGATCGGCTTCGTGTTCCAGGCCTACAACCTCATCCCGGTGCTCAGTGCCCTGGAGAACGTTGAATTCATCCTGCAGTTGCAGGGGGTCAGCGGCGCGCAACGGCGCCAGCGCGCCCGGCAGGCGCTGCAGTCGCTGGGCCTGGCGGACATGAGCCACCGGCGTCCCGGTGAGTTGTCCGGCGGTCAACAGCAGCGGGTGGCCATTGCCCGCGCCATTGTCACCAATCCGGTACTGTTGCTGGCGGATGAGCCTACCGCAAATCTGGATTCCGCCACTACGGAAGAACTGCTGACATTGCTGAAATCATTAAATGAAAACCAGGGCATGACCATTGTCACCGCCACCCACGACCCCATGGTCATGGGTTACACCACGCGCAAGATACACCTGCGCGACGGTGCCATTGAATTTGATGAAGCGGCTGTGC
Organism: Pseudomonadales bacterium; assembly: GCA_028279305.1. GTDB lineage: Bacteria > Pseudomonadota > Gammaproteobacteria > Pseudomonadales > Azotimanducaceae > UBA4421. Next base: position 4,962 of record JANQOA010000103.1, on the reverse strand, counting down.
CTGCGTAACAGGCGGGTGCTGCGGGTTGCTGTAATTGTTGCCGCCGCGCTGCTGACGCCGGCGGTCCAGGCGTTGGAGGCGGACGTACGCCTGAAGTGGTTCAGCACCAGCAGCGTGCTGCCGGACCATGATATTCAGCGTGTTCAATCTCATACGCCGCTGCAGGATCACAGCGCCGACATGCGCATCATGTTCAAACATCAATGGGGCCGGGTACAGCTGTTGATGGATCATTCAACGGTGCTGTTCAGCGGCGATACCGCTGCGCTGGACGCCGGCCGGGATGTCAGCCTGGACCAGACGGTGAGTGAAGACAGCCGGCGCTGGGTGGATCTGACCTGGCATATCGCGGAAGGCAACAGGCACAGCAGCTTTCACCGTCTGGACCGGCTGGCCGCCCAGTGGCAGCCCGGCGACTGGAGTATCACCCTGGGCCGGCAGGCGCTCAGTTGGGGCAGCGGCATCGTCTTCCAACCCATGGATTTGTTCAGTCCGTTTTCCCCGACCGTGGTGGACCGGGACTACAAGGCCGGAGACGATCTGCTGCTCATCGACCGGCTGCTGGCGAACGGCCAGGATCTGCAGTTGCTGCACGTGGTACGCCGTGACGAAGACCGTGACGTGACCTCCCGGGTCTCTAGCACGGCTCTGAAGTGGCACGGCTACCTGGGGGCGGTTGAGTTCGAAGCGGTGGCGGCGCGGCATTACGACGAACCGGTGGCTGCGCTGAGCATGCGGATGCCGGTGGGAACCGCCCTGTTGCGCAGCGATGTGGTCGCCAGCCGGGACCTGCAGGGCGACTGGCGGGTATCCGGGCTGCTGAATGCAGACTACTCGTTTACGCTGGGCCAACGAAATACTTATGTATTCGCTGAGTATTTCCACAACGGCTGGGGGATCAGCGAACTGGCCGCGCCGTTGCAGTTGCCCGAGGAACTGCAGATGCGTCTGGAGCGCGGCGAATTGTTTAACCTGATGCGCAACTACCTGGCCTTGGGGGCTACGTTTGAATGGCATCCGCTGGTTAATCAGAATTTAACCGTAATCAGCAACCTGCATGACTCCAGCAGTCTGCTGCAGGTGCAGTTTTCTTACAGTCCCGGTGACAACCAATCTCTTCAGGCGGGCTGGATAGAGCCGCTGGGGCGGGCGGGGGACGAGTTTGGCGGCGTGCCGCTGTTGCCGGCCGCGGACGGCGGACTGGTGACAACGGGCGGTGCCGGCAGAGCGTATCTGCGCTGGGTCTACTACCTCTAGGCTATTAGGCTATCTCCAGACCGGCTGACTCCTGGGGCCGTCTCAGGCCGTGTTAAACTCCGGCCGGACACGCTCCGGTGCCTGAGGATACGGCAGGCGGAGGCAGGATTCTGGTTTTATTGGCTTCCGGGTGAGGCAGAGGGGTAACGACGATGACCGAGCGCAGCGGTCCACTGGCAAATCTGAAAATAATCGACTGCACCATGGCCCTGGCCGGGCCGTTTGGCGCAGCGTTACTGGCGGACATGGGGGCCGACGTGATCAAGGTGGAACCGCCTTCCGGAGATGGCTCACGGTCGGTGCCGCCGCTGCCGCCCGATTACGCAAATCCGAATGCAGAGCAACCGGCGGGTGTCGACTACGGCGGATACTTCGCCAGCATCAACCGCAACAAGCGCAGTATCGTGTTGGACCTGAAACAGGCTGAAGACCGGGAAGTGCTGCTGCAGCTGTGTGCGGATGCGGATGCCATTATCGAAAACATGCGGGTTGGGGTGATGGACAAACTGGGTGTCGGCTACGATGTCATCCGCCAGGTTAACCCGCGTATAGTCTACGGCTGCATCCGCGGCTTCGGCGACCCGCGCACCGGCGAAAGCCCCTACGCGCACTGGCCGGCTTATGACATCGTTGCCCAGAGTATGAGCGGCCTGGCCCACATCACCGGTCCGGAAGGGGCTGCGGGTTACCCCAGCGGAGTCAGCGTGGGTGATATATATCCGGGTACGCTGATGGCCCTGGGGGTGCTGGCGGCCATAAACCATGCCCATGTCACCGGTGAAGGGCAGTTTCTTGATGTGGGCATGTATGATGCAATGCTGGCCTTCAATGAAACCGTGGTGGCCAACTATGGTTACGACCAGACGGTTCTGGGACCCCGCGGCCAGCACCATCCCAATCTCATGCCGTTTGGTATTTATCCCACCAGCGATGGCGGTATTGCCATTGCAGCGCCGGGTCCGGGTCATTGGGCCAGGTTATGTGAAGTGATGGGGTGCCCCGAGTTGATTGACGATCCGCGTACCAAAAACACGTTCCTGCGCAAACGCAATCAACAGATGGTGGAAGAGGTGATCAGCCGCTGGACGTCAGCACACACCAAGGCGGAGATAATGGCGGCGTTGGGCGGGCAGGTGCCCTGCGGACCGGTGAACACCGCGGCGGACATCTACGCAGACCCTCACGTTAAGGCGCGCAACATGATCACGGACGTGGAGTTGCCGGGTGACAATCCCCGCGTTTCCATTGTCGGCAGCCCCATCAAGTTTGCCGGCACGCCCACCGGCTATTATCAGCCGCCGCCGCGGCTGGGAGAACATTCTGCTGATATCCGCGAGTCGCTGGCGGCCGGCCCGCGGGACGAATAACGCCCCGCGGCTGCCCGGCAGCGGTTAATGCAGGCGCTGCAGTTCAGGCATAACCTGGGCGGCGAATAGCTGCATATTGCGGTTGGCTTCATCGTAATCCATGCCGCCGTAAGCAAAGTGTGTCATGACGCCGCGCGCGCCGATGGTATTGCGGATGTAGTCGATTTTTTCAATCACCTGCTGTGGGGTGCCGAATGGCATCAGGCGTACAAAGTCTTCAGCGGCACCGTTGTCGGTGCGTGATTCAATATGTTTGTGCATGCGCTGATAAAATTCATAACCGCGGGTTGACTCCAGATGGCCGGCACGCAGTTCGTAGTGGTCCATCACCGAGTGATAGTAGCGGCCGATGTACTTGTAAGCCATTTCTTCAGCCCGTTCGGCACTTTCGTCGACAAAAAAGAAGCCGCCGCACATGGGCGCCGGCGGTGTGCTGTCACTGCCGTGTGTATCGGCCCACACCTGGTGATAGACGCTGAAGTCTTCTTTAACCGCTTCCCAGGGTTTCTGCGGGATCACCAGCAGGCCGACGCCCAGCCGCGCCATAACCGGCATGGATTCCGGAGATACCGCCGCGGCAAAGGTGCGTCCCCTGAAGGTTTTGTAGGGTGCCGGGCGGATGTCGCGCCGCGGCTGCTGAAAATGTTCACCGCTGAATTCCACAAATCCCTGTTCCAGGCCTTCCAGGACCATGGTCGCGGATTCCACAAAACGGTCGCGGGATTCGTCCATGGGCACGCGGAAACCGTCGAATTCAACCCGTCCGAGCCCGCGGCCGATGCCGAGGATCATGCGGCCGTTGGAAAGGTTGTCCAGCATCGCCACCTCTTCCGCCACCCGCACCGGGTCGTGCCACGGCAGGACAATGACCATCGACCCCAGCTTTACGCGCTCCGTGCAGCCGGCCATATAGCTCAGAAACTGGGTCACGTCAGGCACCATGGTGTAATCGGTGAAGTGATGTTCAACCGACCAGACGGAATCAAATCCCAGCGGCTCAGCGGCGCGGGCCATGGCCAGTTCCGCCTGGTAAACCTGCAGATCGGTCAGGGGGCGGCCGAGGTTCTGAAAAACAGGGGCAAAGCCGACGTGCATCGATGTTCTCCCGGTATGTACCTGGGCTCAGTCTGCCGGTAAGTGCGGGTGAATAAAAGTTATTCCTTGGCTGCTGCGTACTTGGCCAGCGCCAGCAGGCGGTAGAAGCCGTGTACAAACTTGCTGTACGGCAGCGTCAGGAAAAAGGCCAGGACAAAGCCAAGATGTACCGCCAGCAATATGCCCATGGCAGGGGTGTCGCGCCAGAACAGCAGCGCAAAGCCGGTCAGGCTGATGCTGAACAACAATATCAGTAAGGCGTAATCCATGCCCAGCCGGTGGGGGGCGGTGGCATCGGGATCGGTTTTGAGTTTCAGCACAAACAAACCGCTGGTGCCGATCAGCAGGCCGAGTCCGCCGCTGCTGCCCAGCAGTACCGGCAGGCTGGTCCAGGGAAACGGCGACATGCGTCCCAGCCCGTACTCGTAAAGGGTGGCAACGCAGGTGGCGGCAAAACAGAGCAGAAAACCCCACATGGTGAAGTGGTGGAAATAACGCCGCTGATTGGAAAAAGACGCGTCGCCGGTATTGCAGCCGTCGCCGTGGCCGCCGCCCAGATGGCGGAGCGTGAAAACGTCACTGAGGGCGCGGCAGATCACCCGCGGGCTGAACAGCTCAGCAGCCCGCAAACCCACGGCGCGGCTGAAGCGCATCAGGCTGATCAGCAGCGCGGCACCGGCGGCAATGGTGATGCTGCCGGCAACCAGTACCATGAGGGCGTGGGGAATGATGCGGTAGAAAGCGCCGGCACCGGTTTGTGTCTGCCATAACACCTCTGCGTCCACCAGCAGCACGGTCAGACTGATTACTGCGGCCAGTGCCAGCGCCACGCTCAGGCTGACGACCAGGCCGTTTTTGTGGAACAGTCCGGCCAGCGACCCCGGCCAGGCGTATGCCTGATAACTGTCCGCGCGGGTATCAGCCAGAGTACCGGGCAGGTTTACGTCAAACTCATGCGGCGGTTTGTACTGACAAGCGTGGTAACAGGCCATGCAGTTGTGGCACAGGTTGGCGAGATAATCAGCAGCCGGGGCATCAAAGGTGCGGAACTGAGTCATGGCCGGAAACACCGGGCAGAACCCCTCACAGTAACGGCAGGCGTTGCATATGGTCATCACGCGGCTGGTGTCGCGGATGGCGGAGTTATCCCGCAGGCTGGCGATTAATGGCGCTGACATGCTGCCTCCGCGCCGGCTATGCAGCCGAATACGCCGCCGATAGTCATGCCGGTACCGGCAGGGGT
>JANQOA010000095.1 GCA_028279305.1 Pseudomonadales bacterium | reverse complement strand
GCTGTAAGAGCCGAATCGGCCGGTTACGATGAAAGAGTAACGCTTGTGCCATGCGCCGGCGCCGTTGATGGCGGCCATAGCTTGGCTGTCGAGGTCGTTGGATACTGCCAGGTCGTTCAGTGCGATCATTTTAAAGTCTCCGAAAGTGTTGGTTTGGGTGAAGCCAGTGTGCTTACACTTTGGGTATTGCAGCCACCGTGCCAACTTTTCCGCAAGACCAGAAATTTATTTGTAAGCTATTGTTTTATAAGTAGTTATTTCAGACCACGCCACAGCGCGGCTGAATCCGCGGCAGATTTGATGGACACCAATGTTCGCTTCAGACAAACGCAAATTCGAATATGTTGGCTTTATACGAACACTACAGAAAAGGAGTTATCCGCCCATGAGTGAGGCTGAACCGCGGATCATCAGCGAGCAGGAACTGTACCGGGGCTTCCTGCATATCGTGCAGCGCCAGGTGGCACACCCCGGCGGCGGACAACAGACCTATGAGATTGTGAACCCGGACAGCGCCTCCGCCAGCGTGGTCGCTTTCGACACCGAAGGGCAGGTGATTCTGGTGGAACTCTACCGCTTCGCCCAGAACCGCCGTTTGATTGAACTGCCCGCCGGCAAAGTGGAGGCAGGCGAAGCCCCCATCAAAGCCATCCGCCGCGAGCTGGCTGAAGAAACAGGCTACCGCGGCGAGCTGCAGGCGGTGGGCGAATACTTCATCGCCGCGGAACACGGCGTGCGCCGGCACATCTTTGTGGCCACCAACTGTCAATACACCGCGCCGCCGACCCGCGAGCCCAGCGAGGTGGATGAGGGGATGCGCGTGGTCAAACGCACGCTGGCTGAGTTCAGAGCTTTGCTGCGCTCCGGGCAGATGACTGAAGTGGCGGGCGGCTACATGGCCCTGGACCACTTAAACCTGTTGTAAACTTTTTCAGCTCAGCCGCACCGGCTGCGTCCACGGATTTTCAAATACCAGGCCGGGCGCCAGGGTGGACCGGGTATCCACCTTGGGACCATGCAAGCCCATGCCGAACACCGCCGGGCGCCGGCCGGAGTTAATGTAGCCGGCAATCGGCGGCAAGCGGGCAAACCCCTGATAAAAACCGTCAAGCGACGCAAAGCGGGACAGCAGTTGCGGAAAAAAGGCATGCAGTTCATCCAGCAGGGTAAACGCCAGGCAGTCAATGTGTGAGCGTTCGCGGCCGATCCAGGCGCCGTCGCCGTGCCGCTGCAGATGTGCCTGCAGGTGCTGCAGGCAGGCGGCAAACGTATCATTCAGAAACGGCCATGGTTCGTCCCGGTAAGCCTGCTGCCAGGCGAACTGCCACAATGCCTCCTGGGCTTCCACCAGGGCAGCCTGGGCTTCGTCGCAGACGGCCTGGACGGCCAGGGTATCCGGCAGCAGCCCGTGCCGTGCCGCCAGGTAACGCAGAATCGCGGCACTCTGGCTTAATCTGAAACCCGGCTCGCGGTATTCCGGCAGATAAGCAAACGGCAGCCGCGGCTGCAAGGCATGCCACGCCTCCGTGCGGGTAATGCGGTGGTCGGTAAAGGGCTGTGAAGCCAGGTGCAGCAACAGGCGGCTGGCTTCAACCCGGCCGCGCATATTGAAATAAATCAGCGTCGGTCCAGCCACCTCTTGTTCCGATTCCGTCATGGCGCCTCCTTTTCACTGTATTTATGCCGGATTCAGGCGTGCATCACCCTTGAGCTGGGCCGCCATCAGATCCACAAACGCCCTTATTTTGGTGGTTTGCAGGCGCCCCTCCCGGTGCAGTATATGGATGGGGCTGGCCGGCGGCTCAAGCTGTTGCAGGATAATTTTCAATTCCCCCCGGGCCACCTGCTCTGCTACCTGGTACGACAGCAAACGGGTGATACCAAAACCGGCTGAGGCCGCGGCAAGCGCCGCTTCGTTGGTCGTTACGCACAGCCGCGGCCTCAACTTGAGCAACCGGGCACGCCCGTCTTCAACAAAGCGCCAGTTCACTGAACCGGCCGGGGTCACCGCCACCGCCGCGCATGCCGACAGCGCCTGCAAATCCCGCGGTTCGCCGTGGTCGTGAAGATATTGAGGCGACGCACACAGGACGTTGCGCACACTGCCGACGCGTACCGCCCGCATGCTGGAATCTTCCAGTTCACCAATGCGCACGCTGACGTCAAATCCTTCTTCCAGCAGATTCACAACCCGGTCCAGAAACACCGCCTGCACCCGGGTATCCGCATACCGTTCCAGGTAAGCCAGAATCCCCGGCAAGACAAACAGGCGCCCGAACATTTGCGGCGCGGTGACGGAAACCTGACCGCTGGGCGCGGCGTTGATGCCGGCCGCGGCTTCTTCGGCGGCATTCACGTCACTTAGAATGCGCCGGGCATCTTCCAGGAAGCGAAGCCCGGCCGTAGTGGCGCGGACAAAGCGGGTGGTACGGTTAAGCAGTTTTACACCCATCCTGGTTTCCAATGCGGCTATGGCCCGGGTGACAGCCGGCGGGGACATATTCAGGCGCCGGGCCGCCGCGGCAAAACCTTCTTCTTCAGCAACCGCAACAAATACAGCCATTTCGTGAAAACGGTCCATTACCGCACCCCCTTATTTTCACTACCAGTATTTCATTTAACGGAATAACCGGGGGCATTTCACGTGACTACAAACAAAAAACCCCGCTTAAAAAGCGGGGTTTTTGGTTGGGCCTTGGAAGATCCTTGGAGGATGTTCCCTGGGCCCCGAGCTCCAGCGTTGAGGTTAACCC
>JANQOA010000094.1 GCA_028279305.1 Pseudomonadales bacterium | reverse complement strand
ACACCACCTGGGCCGATTACCTGGCGGTGCATAAGCTGCAGCCGCCGGCGCAAGCGTCGCGGATCATCTCGTTGAATTTCTGGCGCGGCTTAAGCCCGGTGGTGGACGACTTTCCGCTGGCGGTATGCGACGCGCGCACCGTTAAAGACACAGACCTGTTTGAGACCGTGGTGTACGGGTACGGTGCGCATAACTACAGTTGGCACAACATCGGCATCGAAACGTACAGCGTGAAGTACTCAGCCGCACAGCGTTGGTTCTACTATCCGCGTATGACGCCGGATGAGGTGCTGGTGTTCAAGTCGTTTGATTCCCGCGGGGTAATCGGGCACTGCTGCCCGCACAGCGCTTTTGCCAACCCGTCCGCCGGCCCCGATACCCCGCCCCGGCGCAGTATCGAGCTGCGGGTATTATGTTTTGTCGTCTGAGGCTGGGCTGACCACATCCGCAATACAGGCGTAGTAGTGATTGCGCAACACATCCAGCACGGTGCGGATCTTCTGCTCGTCTTCCAGAATTGTGCTGCTTACCGCCAGGCTCTGGGTGGCGGATATAAGCGCGTGGGTTTCCGCAATCAGCCGCTCTGCGTTGCGCAGATTGTTTTGCGCGGCAAAGCTGCGCAGATTTTCGGCGATCTGTTCATTTAACTCCGTGACGGCGCGGCGCAGCCCTTCCCGCAGGCCGGTTTGCCAGCGCGAGGCCAGCTGTATCTCAGCAAAAGCCCGCGCCGGCGGTTCATTTTGAATCTGCCAGATCACTTCCGGGTAGGCATGCAGCGCATCAATGGCATTGTCGAAACCCTGCAGCCCGTCTTCCGTTGCCTGCATCATCTGCAGTAACGCCTCTTCAGCCGCATGCACCACCAGCAGGTCGCGGGTTCTGAACTGATGCAGCAGCGACCCGCGGCTGACGCCGGAGTGGTCCAGTACCGCCTGGGTGGTGGTGGCAGCGTAGCCCCGCGATGCAATCAGCAGAATGGTACTGTTGAGCAGGGCCTTGCGCGTAGCGGACCCTTTACGGGTGAGCGCCGCCGGGGCTTCAACTTCAGCCTGCATTCAAATCCAGTCCGCTCATCAGCCCTTCTTCCCGCCAGTCGTCCAGCACCTTGAAAAAGGCCACCGGACCGGCACCATAGTTTGCGTCCTGCAGCGACCGCTCCGACGGTTTACCTTCGTTGTTGTAGTAACCCGGCGTACAGTCAGCGAGGAACTGTTCGTTCATGCGCGCCAGCGAAATTATCGTCTGCACCCAGGCTTCCTCAGCTTCCGCACTGGCTTCCACCACCTTGTGATTGCCCGCCTCACACTGGTTGATGACATAACCGATATGTTTGCTCTGTTCATTAAGCGCATGCGGATAGTTGGCGGTAAATCCGGTTTGTGTGTGCCCCATCATAAACAGGTTCGGGAAGCCGTGTACATGCAAACCATGGAACGTGCGCGCGCCGTCACGCCAGTGGTCGCTGAGGCTCTCTCCGGTTCTGCCGTGGATTTCGTACCCGCAGCGTCGCTGATAGTCCGTGCCTACTTCAAAGCCGGTACCGAACACGATGCAGTCGACCTCGTATTCCACGCCATTGGCGACAATCCCTTTCTCGGTGATGCGCTCCACGCCGCGGCCGTTGGTGTCCACCAGGGTCACGTTGTCGCGGTTGAATGCCGGCAGGTAGTCGTCGTGGAAACAGGGGCGTTTGCAAAACTGCCGGTAGAAGGGTTTCAGGTGTTCCGCGGTGTTTGGATCGTTGACCACTGCATCCACCCGCGCGCGTATGGATTCCATCTTCTGAAAGTCGGCCAGTTCCATCTTCGCCTGCAATTCTTCCATGGACAGGCCGGAGTCTTTTTCAGTCTGGATCATCAACAGCAGATTACGGATGATTTCCGTCCAGCCGTCATTCACCAGATCTTCTTCCGCCACGCCGCCCGACACCAGGGTATTGAAGTTGTCCATGCGTTTCTGATGCCAGCCCGGTTCCAGGTTCTGCCACCACTGCGTGTCCGTCGGCCGGTCGTTGCGCTCGTCAATGGAAGATGGAGTACGTTGAAAAACGTAGAGTTCTGCAGCACCTTCAGCCAGGTGGGGGACACACTGCACAGCCGTGGCGCCGGTACCGATGATGGCCACCTTTTTATCCGCCAGGCCGGTAAGGCCGCCGTCAGCGTTGCCGCCGGTGTAGTTGTAGTCCCAGCGGCTGGTGTGGAAGGTGTGCCCCCGGTAGTCCTCAATACCCGGGATACCCGGCAGTTTGGGGCGGTTCAGGGGACCGTTGGACATGATGAGAAAACGCGCCTTGAAGGCATCACCCCGGTTGGTCTGCACCACCCAGCGCGACACCCCGGCATCCCAGTGCACTTCACCCACCTCCGTCTGGAACAGTACGTCCCGGTACAGATCATATTTGCGCGCGATCTGCTGGCTGTAGGCGAGGATGTCCGCGCCGTCGACATACTTTTTCGGCGGCATGTAGCCGGTTTCTTCCAGCAGCGGCAGATAAACGTAGGCTTCGATATCACACGCGGCGCCGGGATAGCGGTTCCAATACCAGGTGCCGCCGAATTCTCCGCCCTTCTCGATCATGCGGATATCCTGCACACCGGCTTCGCGCAACCGCGCGCCGGCCAGCAGACCGCCGAAACCGCCGCCGATAATGGCTACTTCCACCTCATCAAACAGCGCTTCGCGTTCGATCTCCCGGTCGAGATAAGGGTCCTCCACATAGTGGGAAAACTGGCCCGTCACCTCCTGGTACTGGTTGTTGCCGTCTTCGCGCAGGCGTTTGTCGCGTTCCTGACGGTACTTTTCCCGCAGCGCGTCGGGATCAAATCCCAGGTCAATTGCTTCGGCCATGGTGTGCTTGCCTCGTCTTCCAGTGTGAAAAACGGCAGTATAACCCTGAATAGTCTGCTTTGACTAGTCTGGCTTGACTAATTTGATGTGATTAATTTGATCCCGATCAAATCCGCACCGGCACCACCGCGCTGGATGGTGCACTCTGAACCGCGCTCTGAACCGCGCAATTGGACAGCGCTATGAAATGCCGCGTCATAAGCGCAATATAACCAGCCGAACCATTGCGCTGAACCGATCATGAGCACACCCCAATCCGCTGTTACCGCCAATCTGCAGGATCTTGAGTTTATGGTGGGCCCCTGGGTGGGCGGGCTGGGGGAGCAGACGGTGGAGGAAGACTGGCGCCCCGCCAAAGCCGGATGCATGTCCACCATGGTGCGCCTGAGCAGCGCCAGCGCAATTGATCTGATCGAGTTGATCTCCATCCGCGAAGAAGCGGACTCTCTGCAGCTGCATTTACGCCAGTTCACCCCCAAGCTGGAGCTGGTCCGCAGCCAGGAAATGGCCCTGGATGCACTTGAGGACAAATACGCACGCTTTGTCGCGCCGGACGCGGGCATCGAAGCGCTGACTTACCGGCAGCCGGAAGCGGAATACCTGTATGTGGACGTGACCCTGAAGGGCGGCATGGTGGTGACCGCGCAGCTTAAACGCCGCTGATTTTCAACCGCCCGCACATGACTTCAGGTCAAAACTTCTTCACCGGGTACGGGCCGTCTTCGAACACACCGTCGTGATAGCCCTTGGCGCCTATCTCAACCGCCAGCGGGCTTCTATAGTCCCGGCCTTCGCGCAGACAGCGCAAGGCACGGGCAAAACTGTACCGGGGTGCCCAGCCCAACTGTTCCCGGCACAGGCTGTTGTCGTAGACACGGCTGATGCGGTCAAACATGCGCCAGTTGCGGCGTGCATACTCGTCTGCGTAATCGGGCATACAGCGCGCCAGCGCAGCCGCCGCGTCGGTACCCAGCAGTGCCGCGTCGCCGCGGGCAAACGGCGTGGTGGCGGTGACAATGAAACGGGCAAAGCCGATATCGCTTATCTTTTCCAGGGCGAGTAAGTGTGCGTCGACGATGTCCGCCACATCCGCGCGCCGGAACAACAACTCGTTAACCTTCAGGTTATCGTCCGAAAACGCGTCCCTGCGACCCTTGTCGTCGTCTTCTTCGGGAAAAAACCTTGAAGTTTTCAATACGATACAAGGCAAACCCACATTCCGGTTGAATAGCTGACACAAATCTTCACACGCGGTTTTGGTGACCCCGTAAATGTTTTTCGGCTGCGGCCGCAGCGTCTCGGTGACCCATACCGCCGGCTCCCCCGGTGCCGGCCGCATGGCATCGCCAAAGGTGCTGGTGGTGCTGGTGAACACAAACGGTTTACCGCCGCCGCCCGCAGCGGCCTCAAGCAGATTCAACGTTCCGGAAATATTGGTGTCGACAAAGTCCTGGCGGCTGTGGGTGCCGACGTGGGGTTTGTGCAGGGTGGCGGTATGGATAACCGCATCTGCCCCATCCACACATTCAGCCACAAATTTGCGGTCGGTAATGGAGCCCACCAGCCGGGTATATTCAGAAGGTTTGATATCCAGGCCCAGGGCTTCATGCTGACTGTCCTCAAGCACCCTCATCAATCCTTCACCGAGATGTCCGGCGCTGCCGGTAACCAGTATCCTCATCCGGCCAGTATACCCAGCCCCGGCCCGCCGCCGTTTAAATCAACAAACCTCGACACGTTGGGCAATACCAGTTCCAGGTCACCCCGGGCAACGCCGAACCACAGCGCCAGATCTGCATAAAACTCATCGGTACTGGTGGTCGGCAAAAAGCGCCCGCGGCCCAGATCCAGGTCTGTGCCCAATGCCAACTCCGGGTAGGCGCCGAACACCCGGCCGCCGTTTACCCCTCCGCCCATGATCAACTGGTTACCTCCCCAACCGTGATCGGAGCCGCGTCCGTTGGAAGTGAGGGTGCGGCCAAAATCGGAAATCGTAAACGTGGTGACGTTATTGAGCACATTCAGCTCCGCAAGAGCGGCGCGGAACTCAGCCAGGCCCGCTGCAATCCCCGGCAACATGGCCGCCTGATTCTGCAGCACCTCATCGTGATGGTCCCATCCGCCCACGGTGACAAAAAACGTCTGCCTGCGGGCACCCATGACCTCACGCACGGATATGATCCGCGCAATCTGCGCCAGCGCCGCGGAAAAATCGTTATCTGAAAAGACCGTATTCAAGCCCGGCGCGCTGCCGAGGATTGTCCTCAGTTGCGCGCCATCATCAATAGCACCGCGCAGCATACCGGCATAGGTACTGCGGAAAGGATCAGCAAAGTCCACCGCTAACAGGGCATCCAACGCATCCGTGAAACCCTCGTTGCCCGCATCCCCGTAACCGCCGACCGTGCGGACGCCTTCGCGGCCGTCTACAACATATCCCGCGGCTTGTGCGCCGGTCTGAAACAGGCTGTCACCGGCAAGGGACAAATTCATCGCAAAGGTACCGTTATCCAGAGTGGGTGATAACTGGTCAGCCACCCGGCCGGCAAAGCCGGTACTGATACGGCTGCCGGCAGCCGCCGTCTGCCACACCGCAATCTGGTCTGAATGAGAGAACAGCCCCAGCGGCAGCTGCACCGCGCCGCTGTCGTAAGCTGCCCTTGAGGTTGGTTCCGCCAGCGGGCCGATGTTGGCAACAAAGGCGAGCTCACCGCTGTCAAACAGGTCCCGCACCTGACCCATGCCCGGGTGCACCGCCAGCTCCGCGCCGTCCGGACCCAGGTAGTTCAAAGGCAGCAGGGTGTCTCGGGGCAAAGCCAGATCCGCCCGGGTGGCGGCATACTGCCCATACCTGTCTTCATCATAGGGCACCAGCATGTTAAACGAGTCAGCACCGCCCGCCAGCAGGATACAGACCATGGCGCAATAGCCGTCAGCGCCGGCGGCCGCGTGTACGCCGCGCGACATCATCTGCAGTTGCGCCGCACCCGCCAGCGCCACTCCGGTATGCCCCAGAAAAGATCTGCGGTTCATTTTTCTGCGTCTCATTGTGCACCTCCTGCGACCGCGTATGCGGGCGCAATCAACGCCAGGTACAAGGTTGCCTTGGCGGTGAGTTCAGGATCAGCGGTGGCGGTCAGGGTTGCCGCCGCATAAGCCTGCAACACACCCGCGGTGGCAGCGTCCATATCTCCGGCATAAAACACCAGATCTATCCGCTCAACTAATCCGTTGGCATCTTCGGCAAGATCCGTATACTCCTGCAGATCCGGAACAATTCGGGCAAAACCCTCCGGCACATCAACCGATTGCTCCGAAAACAGCGCATAAGCCACCAGATTGGTGACCCCGACAACCGTCGAGGCGTTGGTGATCTGGAATTCGGGAGCGATCAGGCCCTGGTCTTTAAGGGCACCCGGCGGCGCAAAGTCCGGGCTGTAAAAGTTAAATACGCTGGGCGCGCTCAAGACATGCTGCCCGGTCAGAAACTGGCCGACAAAGCCCAGGCCCGCGTAGGTGCCGTCCTCCCCCGCCGCCTGCAGGGAGCGGTTGAGGGCCAGGTAGCGGCGGAACGGCTCACGCAGGCGGATACCCGCCGCCGCCTCGGGATCGGTGAGAACCGCCCGCACCACCGCAGCCATATCGCCGCGCACACCGGTGGACTCGCCGTTAAATGCGGCAGTCACCCGGGCTATGTACTCTGGTGAGGGGTTGGACGTGACCAGGCGCTGAATCAGTTGCCGGCCGATAAACGGCCCGACGTTGGGATGATTAAAGAGATTGTCGATAGCATCATCCAGGTCCTGCATGCCGGTCTGCCCCGCCGGCACCAGGCGGCCGTTCAGCAGGGTTTTTTCTCCCGGCTCATGAAAACTGTCGAACATCACCATGGGCACATGCATCACCGGCACCGGGTTGCCGAAAAAGCTGGCGCCGCCGGGGCCCGCGGCCCCATAGGAAAGGCCGGTAAATATTTTGGAGAATTCGCGGATATTGCTGTTGTCGTAGGTGGGCACCGGCTGTCCGGCAGCATCCAGCACCCGGCTGCCGTCAGCATTCAATTCAAACAGGCCGATGGAAAACAGCTGCATAACCTCGCGCGCATAATTTTCATCGGGAAAAGTGTTGGCCGCGGGATTGGAACGGCTGTTGTTGACATGGCTGAGGTAAACCCCCATGGCAGGGTGCAGGGTGACCGCGCGCAGCAATTCCCGATAGTTGCCGAACCCATGGGTCAGCAGCACATCGTAATAACTGGCTAACGCACGGGGGTCGATAACTATGGCGTCAACGTTATCACTGACAACAAAGATCTGGCTCAGCGCATAGGCGGTCAACTGCCGCAGTTGATCCGGCGCGCTCAAAGCCCGTTCCCAGAAGGCAAACCGGCGGTAGGTCAGCGGCGGCAATTCCGCCGCCGGATTATTGCCGTAACGGTCTATATATGACTGCACCACCGGCAGGTGCAGGCTGGCGGGCTGCTGCAACTGCGCCTCCAGCCAGGCGGCCTGCCCCTGCCCGGCAACCTGTTCAATTTCAGCAAAGGTGGGGCCGAAGGTGGCCAGCGACAACAGTTTGGCAGCCGCCTGCAGATCCGCTGCACTTGGCGGTGGCGGTGGGTTGTTGTCAGCCGGCGCCTGGGCGCCCCCGCCACCGGAGCCGCCGCCGCAGGCCGTCAGCAGGCTGAGACAAAGTACCTGCAACAAAAACCCCACCCGGGTACGCAGAATGTTCATGCTGTTCTCCCGCCGGCAGGCCGTTAACCCTGCTTGCTCTCGGTCCAGCCTTCAGCCAGTTTCTGACGCAACGTGGCTATCTGCTCCGCGCTCAACAGATTGCGTAATCTGATCAGGAAACGGATGTGTTCCAGCTTGATTTCGTTTTCCGTGCCCACCGCGGACTGCAGACCCTTAAGCGCCTTCGTCTCATCAATCTTCTCCCGGTCCAGTTGCTCAATGAGATCAAAATAGGCGGCCTGCATACGCCACTGTTTTTCCGCAACGTTTTTCTGCATCTCCACCACCAGTTTACCGATGCGGTCGTTCTGCTCCCTGGTCAGCTTGATGTCCTGGCGGAAACTCATGACCAGTTCCAGCGGTAACAAACGCCCGTGAAACGGGTCCGGTTCTTCAGCACGCACGCCTGCGGCGGTCAACACACTCCACAACACAGCTAAAAGGACTAACTTATTTGAAGGCAAAACTTTCATCATGCTGCTCCTTACTTCACTCACTTCACTAAATTTCACTGGTCTGAATTTCGAGAAAATCATCGGACCACAGCGGCGGCGCCTGTATACCGAACCTGGGTACCGGCAAGCTGGGTGTACCCCACGCATGCAGACCCAGAAGCGGGGCTGAAATGCGGTCACTGGGTGCCCGCCAACGGGTCACCATGGACAGTTCCGCTGCCGACACTCCGGGTAATGCCGCGGACGCATCCGCCACGCCGGGCGCATCCAAGCCGCTTTGCCGGTATACACCCCAGACGCCCAGCACCAGCAGCACCGCAGCCGCCAGGCCCGCAACGCCCATGCGCCGGCCGGCGGGCCGCTGGGCCCGCTCCGCCCGCTGCCACAAATCAGCAAACGGCGTGGGCTGTACCCGGCCATCACGCTCCGCCAGGTAGTCCCTGAGTAACTGTTCCTCGGAAGGTTCAACCGGTGCCATCATCTGCCCCCAATAACTCACGCAACTTCTGCTTGCCGCGGTGGTAATGTGTCCTTACCGCGCCCAGACCAATGCCCATTACCGCCGCACATTCCTGCAGTGAAAAGTCTCTATAAATCGACAGTTCCAGAACTTCCCGCTGCCGCTGCGGCAGTGCACGCAGGATTTCACCCAGCCTTTTGTAACGACCCTCCCGCCCGCTGCCGCCGGCGTGATCCACCGCCGCCCCTGCAGCGGCGTCCGCGGCCAGCACGCTGACCAGCTGCAGGCGCCTGTTTTTACGCCGCAGGCTGGCGTGAGCGGTATTCCGCACCACTCCGTAGAGCCAGGTTTTCAGGCTGGAACGGCCGCTGAAGCGGGCTGCACCGCACAATATCTGTTCGTACACTGTCTGCATCACATCATCCGTCCGGGAGCGGTCCCGCAATATCGAAAAAGCCCAGCGCCATGCGCCTTCGTGCAGCGCCAACAGCTCAGCAGCCGTAATGTTGGGGTTTTTCTCGAGCGGTACTTCACGCATGTCCAACGATCCACATCTTGAGGAGTTAGTATCCCGTGGACATGATTTGTATGACAAACCGGCAATTTTCCGGTGCGGGTTCAAACAGGGCGTAACGGGCGGGTTTGGGTGTACGGCAACAGTCTGCGGGACAGCCCGGTTCAACCGGCCGTATGCTGCACAACCGGCAGCACGCTGAGCAGACCAAACAGCGCAAAGGTGAGGACCAGCAAGGCCAGGTTGACCTTCAGCACCCGCAACAGGAAAAATCCGGCCATAACCATGGCGGCCTGCAGCGGCCCGGTCACCGACGATACAAATACCGGATCGTACAAGGCAGCAAGCAGAAAGCCGACCACCGCGGCGTTCACCCCGCGCACCGCCCCCGCCACCACCTTATGCCCGGACAGCCGGTGCCAGCTGTCATGACAAGCCAGCAATAACAGAAAACCCGGCAGGAAGATGGCCAGGGTTGCCGCCGCCGCACCCAGCACGGGTGTCTGCGGCGCCAGTAGCGCACCCAGGTAAGCGGCCAGTGTGAACATCGGACCCGGTACCGCCTGCGCCGCTGCATAACCGGTGAGAAACTCATCCGCGCCGAGGGTGCCGGCGAGCAGGGATTCCAGCAACGGCAGCACCACATGCCCGCCGCCGAACACCAGGCTGCCGGCGAGGTAAAAATCCCGCGCGATCAACAACAGGGGGTTCAGGCCCGGCATCAGCAGCAGGCCCAACAGGCTGATGAAGATCAGCCCGGGCAGCAGGGAAAAACCGCGGCGCCCCACGGCTGGTTTATCCGCGCCGGGCAGCAGATACGCACCGGCCAGCGCCGCGCCGCCCAGCATTAGAACCTGCACCGCCAGGCCGGACGCCAGGGTTAACACCATGGCGCTGAGCACCGCCAGCGAAGCCGCTGCGGTCCGCGTACAGAAGGACCGGTACATGCTTAAGCACGCATCCGCGACCACCACCACGGCCAGCAGTTTCAAGCCGCCCACCAGCCCTGCAAACCAGGGCTGGTTGCTGAAGCTGTCCGCCGGACCCGCCAGCAGCAGCATCAGCATGAAAGAAGGCAGGGTAAATCCCAGAAATGCCATAACCGCGCCGGCGAGTCCGGCCCGGTGCAAGCCGATGGCAAAACCGAGCTGGCTGGACGCCGGTCCGGGTAGAAACTGTGACAAGCCTACCAGGCGGCCAAAATTATCGTCATCCAGCCAGCCCCGTTCTTCCACGAAGGCGCGCCGGAAGTAACCGATGTGCGCGGCAGGACCGCCAAAGCTGGTCAACCCCAGCAGCAGAAAACACCAGAACACTTCACCGGCTTTGCCTTGCACCTGCCATCATCCAATGCCGCACACCCGCGCAGTTTAAGTTAAACCGCTTTACTCCGGAGCATTTGCCTGGATACTGATCGGCTGAGACTGTTACCCGACGCAACCGGAGGCAAACTGTGGCGGACAATCTGATGGCTCATCCGGAGCTTCGGCATCCCTTCGAAAAGACACCGATTCACCCCCGGGGCAGCACCACCGTGCTGTATCAGGGTAAGACCATTACGCTCAGTGAAACCGGTGAAGGCGACAACCTGCTGGTGCATCCTGCTGATCTGCCGCGCATCAACGGCTTCCAGTTAAAACCCGAGGGGCTTTGTTACGCTGATTTGTGCATACCTGCCGCAGACGGCCTGCTGGTCAGCGGCAGCAACGGTGACTGGGTGGACGTTTCCGCGCTGGCTGTGCTGCTCGGGCAGCCGTTTGTGGTGGATAGAGAGGCCGGCGTGTGGAGTTTCGCAGAAATACCGGCAAAGCGGGAAAACACGCTGGTCAACGCCATGGCGCCGGATTTTGAGGTAACCGACCGCCGGGGCAACGTTATCCGCAGGGCCGATCTCAAAGGCAAAAAAGCGCTGATTGTTACGTGGTCCTCGTGGTGAGGCTGCTTCCTCGACGTGCCCGTGTGGCAACAAGTTTATGAAGAGATCAACAACCCGGATTTTGTCCTGATCTGCGCGGCTCAGGACACCGGCGGCGAAGCAGCGGCAGGTCCGATTTTTGACGCCGCCAACCCGACCTACATACAGGTGATCGATCCGGACCACATCATCAGCAGCGCCTTTAATTTTGTTAACGTGCCTTCAGCGGCGTGGATTGACGAAGACGGCAGGATTGTCCGTATCGACGAAGGCACCTATTCCAAAGTGCACGAATTCGGCGAAGGCGAGCAGAAAATCAGTTTTGGCAACGACGTATATACCCCGGCGCTCAAAGATTGGGTAGCCAAGGGGGCGGACAGTACCCACGTCCAGACCGCTGCAACGGTGGCCGCAAACATCCGCAAGCACAGCGTCGAACAATTGCAGGCGGACGCCGCTTTCCGGTTGGGAAATTTGTTCCGCAGCCACGGCTTCAGCGAAAAGGCGGATACTTACTGGGAGATGGCCCGCAAGCTGAATCCCGACAGCATCAACTTTATCCGCCAGAACCTGACGCTCACGGAAGAAGGTTCCGCCGGCGAGACCTTCATGCGGGTCATGGGCGAATATGCCAGCCAGGGTAAAGACTACTACCGCCCGTTGGATATTGACCCGTCGGATATGGAGCGGTCGGATATTAAATAGAACCCGCCGCCGCTGTTAGAGACTGATGCCAAAATAGTCGAGAAACCTGGCGTTGTATTCTTCGTCACTGAGGTCCGCGCCCATTTCGATCCAGGCTTCCGTGGAGACTTTGTTCCTGGCAGCCATAAAACCCTCCGCGTCCGGCCCCACCGGCCAGCGCAGCCGGTAGTCCGGGGTGGACGCGGCGGTATAGATGGCCTCCGCCACTACCTCCGGCGGCACCGCCCGCTTAAAACCGGCGGCAAATATTTTGCCGTTGCGCCGCATCAGCGGCTGATATTCCGAGGTTTTGTCGTAGCGGGTCTGTTCTGCTGAGTTTTCAAATATGTTGGTCATGATCACCCCGGGCTCCACGTTGACCACGCGGACGCCGAAGCGGTACATCTCATGCGCCAGGGCTTCACCAAGACACTCCAGCGCCCACTTCGACGCGGAATAAGGTATCTGGTTGGGGGTTGCCTGCAGACCAACCGCGGAGGTGATGTTAACAATGCAGCCGGAACGCTGTTCCCGCATATCGGCCAGCACTTCCTGAATGCAACGCACCGCGCCGAAGTAGTTTGTTTCAAACATCTGCCTGTGTTCGTCTTCCGGGGTGAGTTCCAGCGGCGAGGCGCCGCCGATCCCCGCATTATTAACCAGCAGATCCACCCTGCCGCTGCGGCGCACCCGGTCGAAAGCGGAACTCACCGAGGCGCTGTCGCAGATATCCATTTCAACCACTTCTATGGGCAGATTTTCCGCCGCCGCGGCAGCCTCCAGCGCCTCCGCTTTTGCCGTGTTGCGCATACCGCCGAACACGCGGTAACCCTGGCGCGCCAGGTGCACACTGGTGGCCAGCCCAATTCCGGTACTTGTCCCGGTCACAACTGCTGTCTGCATCACCCCTCCTGTCTCTGTTTGATCCTACCGAACCCTGTGCCGACCATAACCCCACAAACCGCCCCCGTACAGCGCCAGCAACTTGAACAATAGACCTTGAATAAACCCTCGAACAGAAAACCATCAACAAAGAACCTTGAATACGCACAAGGCCTGATTAACACTCGCGCTTTGCAACGTAAAGATTTGCCCGGCAGCAGCTTGTCAAAACCTGCGTATAACAAAGTAATGAACGACATTTACGACCGCATCGGCGACACTTACGACACCACCCGAACCTCCGACCCGCAGATTGCCGGCGCCCTGGCCGCCCACATCAACCTGCAGCCCACCGGGAAATACCTGGACGTGGGCTGCGGCAGCGGCAACTACACAACAGCCCTGAACCGGGCCGGCGGCCGGTGGACCGGCCTGGAGCCGTCCTCCCACATGTTACAACTGGCCCGGGACAAGGATATGTCCGTCACCTGGGTTCAGGCTGCAGCAGAATCGCTGCCTTTTGCCGACGCGGCTTTTGACGCCGTGATCTGTACCGCCGCCATTCACCACTTCACCAGCCTGGCCCAGGCGTTGAGGGAAATAGACCGGGTGCTGACTGCCGGCGGCAAGCTGGTGATATTTACCGCCACCCCGCAACAGGTTCGCAGCTATTGGTTGTGCCGCTACTTTCCGCAGATGATGCATCTGGATGCCCAACAACTGCCGTCCGTGGATCAAATCCGCGCCCTGCTGCAATCCACCGGCCTGCAGCTGACTGAGGTTGAGCCATTTTTTGTCACTCCGCAAATTGCCGACCTCCTGTTTTACAGCGGCAAACACCACCCATCCATGTACCTGGACGACAACATCAGAAACAGCATGTCGCCGTTCCGAACCCTGATTTCCGACCGGGAACTGAACGAAGGGCTGACCAGGCTGGACCGGGACATCAACAGCGGCGCCATCCGCGCGGTGATAGACCAGAGCGGCAGCGAAGCCGGTGACTATTGTTTTGTGATTATCGACAAGCGGCCGGGCGGGTAAAGCCGGCGCTCAATCTGCAACCGGCAGCCCGGCTCACCAGCCGATAATCCGCTCGACAAAGCGCAGGAACAACTGAATCGCCTGTTCCCGCTTCCGCTTGGGTTCAAAAGCTGTATTCAGCATCAGGCCGGTGAGGAAATGAAAAATCATTTCCGCGGTTTCACCGGGGTCGGCAACACCGCTGCTGCGCGCCTGTTGCTCAATGGCTGCCAGAGTCTGCAGGTCGTATTGGCGTTTCAGCGTTTTCATGCGTTCGGAACGGGCGGCCAGGGAGTTTGCTTCAATCAACACCAGCATCGCCCGGGTGGAACGCCTGCCGGTGTCGAAGTTCAGGTGCGCCAACGCTTCAAACCACTCCCGCACCGTGGCCGCGGAGATATCGGCAACCAACTCCTCATAAGTGCCCACAATCCGCTCATACTGAAATTCAAGGATCGATTCCTTGTTTCTGAAGTAGTAGCGAAGGTGAGGCGTCGCCAGCCCGGCGGCATCAGCAATGTCCACCAGTTTGGTCTGCGCATACCCGCTGTTGGCAACACATTCATCAAAAGCCCGGACTATTTTGCGCCGGGTTTCCTCGCTCTTTTTGACGCGCGGACCATTCACGCGGTGAACTTACTTAAATACATAGTCTTCAGGGTTGGCTTCATATAGAAAGTCGTAAAACTCATGCATCTCCCAGGGCATGTTCACCCCCGACTTGCCATGCCGGTTCAGATAATAGCTGTTACCGCCTTTCTCCTCCTCCCACAGCAGCCCTTTCATACCTTCGTCGAGGCGTTCGTTATAATCAACATAAACCTCACGCCGCAATTCCGCGGACTGCGCCCCCGCTTCAATCATTTGCGTGATCACACTGCAGATATAGCGGGACAGCATCTCCACTGAAGAATGGAAGCTACCCGCCCGCACCCCGGCGTTAGGCCCATACATCATGAAGAAATTGGGGAAGCCGGGCAAGGTCATGGTGAGGTAGGCACGGGCGCCGTCCTTGGACCACAACTCCTCGATGGTGCGGTTCTGCCGGCCCACATACTTCACCGGCCACAGATAACGCTCCACCTCAAAGCCGGCCGCCAGGATGATAAGGTCGAACTCCCGCTCATCCCCGTGCCGGGTGACGATGCCGGTGGGGGTAATACGCAGGATGTCATCGGAAATGAGATCCACATTGTCCCTTAACAAAGCGTCGTACCATCCGTTATCGACCACGATGCGCCGGGAAAGCGGTGCAAACTCCGGGATCAAGTGTTCCACGTAGTCCGGCTTGGCCGCCATCTTGTGCTTGATGCGGCCGATGAGCATCTGCCGCAACTGGTCGTTCTTTTCGTTAATTCTGCCGCCTTTTGCCCGCCATTCGTCGTCCAGGTACTGCAACGCCTGGTTGCGGACGGAGGCCTGCACGTGGCTGTAGCGGTTCCAACTGGCATACCCGGGCAGGTTCCTCAGCAGCCACTTGCGCGGCTCCGGAATCGGCGCGCGGTATCTGCCCACCGGGGTCACCCAGTTGGGCGTGCGCTGGTAGACAGCCATGCTTGAGGCTTTCTCCGCAACCCGCGGAAACAGCTGCGAGCCGGTGGAGCCGGTGCCGATCAGAGCCACCCGCTTGCCTGTATAGTCGTAGCTGTGGTCCCAGTCGGTGGTGTGAAACATCTTGCCCTGAAACGTTTCAATACCTTCTATGGCGGGCATTTTCGGGGTGCTGAACAGGCCCGCGGCGCTGAGCACAATATTCGCTTCAATCCGCTCGGCAGCACCAGCCGCGTCTTCAACATCAACCAGCCAACGCGCGCGCTCATCGTCCCACTCAGCGTGGGTCACCCGGGTATCAAACTGCGCCCGTTGGCGCAGGCCGTGTTTATCAACAAGATGGTTCACGTATTCCATCAGCTCCTCGCGCGGAGCAAAAGCGTGACGCCAGGGATAGTCCGGTTCAAAGGTGAAGCTGTAGATAAAATTCGTGATATCCACCCGCGCATCAGGATATGTGTTCAGGCACCAGGTGCCGCCAAAATCCGCCTGCCGCTCCACTATGCGGTAGCCGATACCCAGTGCCTGCAGCTGAATGGCGCATACTATGGAGCTGAAGCCGGCGCCGATAATGAGCACCTTGAAGTCATCTGCCGCTGCCGGCCTTGGTCCGCGCCATTTGGCCCAACGCTTGAAGCCGTCAAACGCCAGTTCTTCATACGCAAACCGGGCAACCGAATCCGTAACGGGGGCGGCGTCAAACATAGCCGCCAGCCCGCGCACCTCCTGTGCTGACAGATCCATCCGCACCGGCGCCTGCGCGTCCGTTAAGTACTCAAATGCCGCCTGTTTCAACGCCTCGTGGTGCTCTTCGGGAACCTGCAGCAGCTCATAAGGCGTGCCCGGAATTTCGTTCAGCGCCACCCCCATATCGGCAAAGCGCGGATCCTGGGTATGCTGGTACAGCGTAACCCGCAGCGCATTCAAGTCCGCATCTTCAATGGCTTCCCGCACCTGATTTTCATCTGTAATTTTGCTCATATAAAAATCTTTTTTATTTTATAAAAAAATATGATAAGGTGATCGCAATCAAAAAGTCCAGGGTTTCCTGAAACTTTGCGGACCCGGCGGCAGGGGCTGTGCATGGGCGCAAGAATCAACAAACCACTTGGCGGGTAAGGGGCACAAAAGAACTGATGATCACAAAGCGTCGCGGTACTCTACCTTGCAACCTTATTTACACCGGACTGTATTGCGGACTTTTGGTCTGCAGTCTGTTTGCCGCACATGCGGCAGCTGATGCCGGGCGGCTCAAGACCGCGGCAGCGGAGCGCGCCGGCATGGATGCGTCCCGGCTCAACCTGGTGACCAGGCAGATGCAGGCGCTGGTGGATCAGGAACGTCTCGCCGGCACGGTCACCATTGCCTCCCGGCACAACAGGATTGTGCATTTCGAAGCGGTGGGTTTTCAGGACATCGAGAACCGCCGGCCGATGCGCAAAGACACCATTTTCAGGATATTTTCCATGTCCAAGCCGGTCACCGGGGTGGCGCTGATGATGCTTTACGATGAAGGTAAGTTCAGCCTGTCGGACCCGGTGGCAAAGTACATTCCCGAGTTTGCCGACATGCGCGTGTACACCGGGAAAGCTGAAGACGGTTCGCCGGCAACCGAACCTGCCGCCAGGCCGATGACCATCCGCAATCTGTTGACCCACACCGCCGGGCTGGCTTACGGCACCATGATGGGCAACCATCCGGTAGATGTAATGTACTCCGAGGCGTCAATTTTCGACCCGGACTCCAGCCTGCAGGATTTTGTCCGCAAGCTCGGCGCGCTGCCGCTCAAATTTCAGCCGGATACGGTCTATAACTACAGCGCCGCGGTTGAGGTGCAGGGTTACCTTGTGGAGAAGCTATCCGGCCAGCGGTTTGGAGATTTTCTGCAGGAAAGACTGTTTGCACCCCTGGGCATGGCCGACACCGGGTTTTATGTGCCGCCGCAGAAATTACAGCGCTTTGCCCAGGTGTATCACTACGACGCCGGTAACCGGCTGATTGCCCGGGAACTTTATGACGGCGCTATCCGTTTCACCGAGGACCAGAAGCTGCAGGCCGGCGGCTGGGGCCTGGTATCCACCGCCATGGACTATCTGCGCTTCTGCCAGATGTTGCTGAACGGCGGCAGCCTGGACGGGGTCAGAATCCTGTCCCCGGCGACGGTAAAACTAATGCATACCAACCATCTGCCGCCCACGGTGACGGAGATGGCGCCTGCCCTCGGCGGGCAGCCGGGCAGCAGCTTCGGGCTGGACTTTGCCATCATCGAGGACCCGGTAAACAACGGTACGGCTTATTCCAAAGGCGAGTACTACTGGGGTGGTGCCGCCGGTACCTGGTTCTGGATTGATCCGGTGGAGGATCTTGTTTTTGTCGGCATGGTACAACAGTTTGCCGGCCAGCCGCAGATCCCGGACGTCAGGGGGATTTCGAAACGAGCTTTTTATTCAGCAATAACCGACCTGCGCGGCGATTAGTACCGCCTAGCCGGATTTTGTTGAGTTAGTCAGGCAAACCAAGGGGAGAAACGTAATGAATCGAATACCTTTACCAGGCCCGGTCCTGCTGCGGATTGCAGCCGCACTTGTCCTGTTGCCTTTCGCCGCGGGTGCTGAAGAACAGAGCAGCCAGCCGGCCATCGAAGAAATAGTGATTACCGCGCAGAAGCGCCAGCAGGACCTGATGGATGTGGGCATCAGTGTCGCCGTGGCGGGTGAGCAGGAGATCCGCGACCGCCGCATAGTCATGGTGGAAGACATTCCGCTGTTCACCCCCAATGCCTCGGTGAAAAACGTCATTCCCGGCCTGATGCCGATCATCACCGTGCGCGGGGTGGGACTGAACGACTTTAATGCCGCCAACAACCCTGCTGTAGGGGTCTACGTGGACGAGGTCTCTCTCAGTTCGTTGGCGCTGTTAAGTTCCGACCTGTACGATCTGGAGCGCATGGAGGTGCTGAAGGGCCCCCAGGGTACCCTCTACGGCAGAAACTCAACCGCCG
Organism: Pseudomonadales bacterium; assembly: GCA_028279305.1. Lineage (GTDB taxonomy): Bacteria > Pseudomonadota > Gammaproteobacteria > Pseudomonadales > Azotimanducaceae > UBA4421. The sequence goes on along the minus strand of JANQOA010000094.1, from coordinate 5,042 downwards.
GCGCGCTGAACGTGGTCACCGCCAAACCCGATCCGGAAGCAACCTTCGGCCGTCTGAGCGCCGGGGCCGGAGACTATGAGCTGTTTGAAGTTGAAGGCATGTATAACGTGCCGCTGTCGGATACTCTGGCCTTGCGCCTGGCCGGCAAGGTCATAGACCAGGGGGAAGGCTTCTGGGAAAACGATCTGACTAACAACGATGATGGTGAGCGCGACGTGCAAATGGTGCGCGCCCAGTTCCTATGGCAGCCCAGCGAACGTACTAACATCCTGCTGAAGCTGGACGATCAGCGGGCCAGAAGTGAAACAGGCACCGCCAACTTTCTCGGCGCGCTGCCCAGCCCCTTCACCAGCAATTGCCCCGGCGAACCGGAGTGCAGCAACTTTGTCGGTTATACCGACACCGATGGAGACATCTACCGCGGCAGCTACTCCGCGGACCCGGAATACAACCTGGATCAGTTTATTTCCACCCTGCGCCTGGACATTGATCTGGACTTCGCCACCCTCACCGCGGTGACCGGCTACATCGATTTTGACCGTGAGTACTCCGCTGATGTAGACGCCAGCCCGGCTGCAATTCTGGACTTTTACAACACCGACGAGGTGAAACAGCTTTCTCAGGAAATACGCCTGGCGGGAGACAACCAGACGGCAATCTGGCAGGTGGGTGTGTTCTATACCAACGACGAAGTCACCACAACCTACTTCGGCGACCTGCCGGCGCTGTTGAATACCACCACGTTCAGCCTCGGTGACCTGGAATCCACCAATCTCTCCGCCTTTGCCAACGTCGAGTGGCTGCTGAGCGAAAATGTCACCCTCATCACCGGCGTGCGGGTCACCGACGAAGAGCGCGACGGCTTTGTCTTCACCGATGATCTGGTATCGCTGGCGCCGGCCAGTTTTCTCAGCTTTGCGCCCTTCGGCTCCGCGCCGGTGCGCCTGGCGGTGGTGGATGACACGGTGGACGATACCAGCGTGGATTGGAAAGTGGGCGTCAACTGGAATGTTGCGGAAAACACCCTGGTCTACGCAACGGTATCCCAGGGCACCAAGAGCGGCGGATTTTTCACCGGCGTTGTGACCAGCAACGCGCAGTTGATTCCCTATGACGCAGAGGAGCTGATCGCTTACGAAATCGGCGTCAAAGGCCGCCTGCCGGAATCCGCCTTCAGCTATGAAGCCAGCGCGTTCTACTACGACTACGACGATGTCCAGACCTTCATTGGCGACAACTCCGGCGCGGTGCCGGTAAACAGGCTCGGCAATGTTAAGGGCGCCAGCATATACGGTCTGGACCTGTTTGCGCGCTGGAGCCCGGCGGCTGTGCCGGGCCTGGATTTGGCGGCAGGGTTCGGCATTCTGGATACGGAACTGGAGTCTTTTGTCTCCGGCGCGGACGTTATTCCCAAGGGTAACGAGCAACCGGACGCGCCTGAATTCTCCACCAACCTGGCGGTCAGCTATCAGTTCAACCTGGCGGACGAAGTCTCCGCGCAAATTGCCGTGGACGGCCGTTACCAGGATGAGACTTATCACAATGCCCTGAACGAAGCGCTTTCAGAATCGGAAAACTACTGGGTGCTGAATGCCCGCTTGTCCGTGTACTACCGCGACGACTGGGAGTTCACCGCCTGGGCCAAGAATATTGCTGACGATGAGCATATGACCCAATTCTCCAACAACCTGGCCCTGGGGAACGGTGCCAGGGTACACGGCGCACCGCGCACCTTCGGTTTTACCGTCACCAAGGACTTTAACTGAAGCACCGGCTTAACCGAGTTCCCGCCCTGCTCAGCCCTGCTCAGAGCCCAGCCCCCCCGGGTCCCGCACCAGCGAGCGCCGTACCCGGGGCGGTTGCGGGCCGCGGTGCAATTCGCGGATGCGGTCACCCACCTTGCCGTCCTCCTGGGTGGTGCGCGCATGGAAGCGCACATAGTCCGCCCAGGTGGACAACTCAAACCGCTCTATCCACTGGGAGGTTGATTCAATATTGCGCAACAGGGTCCACTGCCGCGCGCCGTTACGGCGCCGGATCCGCTGCCGCTGCCCCATCAGGCGTCCGAACTCCGCAACATCCGCTTCTTCGATCAAGTACTCTACGGCAACCGAAACCGGTCCGCTGCGCGGCACGATGTCGAGCCTGACGTCGGGTTCCTGCCAGCGGTTCAACGGATCCAGATTCAGATCCCGGCGGCTGGGAATACGCCACTTCAGGCCCAGCAGCAGACCAAATGCCAACGCTGCGGCTGACAGTTGCAGTGCTGCCGGCAGCATATACATCTCCACCGCCATGCCCCACACCCAGCTGCCCAGCGCCATACCGCCGAAAGTGAACATCTGATAGAAAGACAGCGCCCGGCCCACCACCCACCGCGGCGTGGAAAGCTGCACGGTGGTGTTGAACAACGCCAGCGCCAGCACCCAGGCCCAGCCGGCCAGGGCAACCGCCGCCAGGGTCAACAGAAACCAGCCGCTGGTGCTGCACACCGCCACGGCAACCGCCAGCGCCAGGAACGCAAGCCTGACCATCCGCTCGCTGGAAATGCTCTCAGCCATTCTTTCCGAAGACAATCCGGCCACCACGGCACCCACGCCAAAACCGCCCAGCAGCACGCCGTAAGTGAAAGAGTCACCCGCCAGCATATCCCGGGTGATCAGCGGCAGCAGCGCCAGCACGGCAATGGCACTGAAGCCGAAGACAAAACCCCGCACGTAGAGCCGCCGCAGGTTTGGCGACAGGCGCACATAGCGGATACCCGCACGGATGGCTGAGGCCAGCGGCTCGCGGTACTTGGCCGGTTGTTTTGCCGGCCCGCGCCAGCGCCATACCGCAGCGATAATGCCCAGATAACTCGCCGCGTTGACCACAAAAGCCACAACCGCGCCGCTGGCGGCAACAATCAAACCGCCAATCGCCGGCGCGACACTGCGGGTGACGTTAAAACCCACACCGTTCAACAGCACCGCCCGCGGCACCAGATCCATGCCGACAAAGTCACGCACCGAGGCCTGCCAGGCCGGATTGTTGAACGCCACCCCGCAGCCGATCAGAAAAGTAAGGCCCAGCAACGACCAGGCGGTAATCCAACCGTTATAGGTAACCACCACCAGCGCCACGGACACGCTGAACATGAACAGTTGCGCGATCAGCATAACCCGCCGCCGGTCAAAGCTGTCAGCTACCGCCCCGGACAACAGCGAAAACGCCATCACCGGCAACGTGGTGGAAGCCTGCACCAAAGCCACCTGGGTATCACTTGCGGCAATCAGCGTCATCAGCCAGGCGGCACCCACCGCCTGCACCAGACCGCCAAAATTGGACAGCAGATTGCCCAGCCACAGGGAACGGAAAACGGGCACCCGCAAAGGCGCAAACGGCGACTGATCAGCGTGGGAGGTGAGAGCCATGCAAACGGGTCGAGACAAAAAAGAACTATAGCGCAGGTGCTGATTTTAAGCGCGGCTGATCAGCGCCGGGATGACCCTGCCACGGAATTCAGTTCACTCAGGGCCGCCCCTGAGGCTAGACTAAAGGCCCGCAGCAGGAGAACACCATGTCAGCACAACTCAGCCGGCTTCACCACAGCGCTGTGGTGGTCAAAGATCTGGCCGCATCCCGCGACTTTTACGAAGGGATTATGGGTTTGCCTCTGGTGGCCACATGGTGTGAATCCAGCGAACACCTGGGCGATTTCTGCCACGCTTTTTTTGGCCTCGCAGACGAATCCAGCGTGGCGCTGTTTCAGTTTGCCGATAGCGGGAAGTATGAGGCGCTGAAACGTCCGGACGCGCTGTCACCCTACCACCACCTGGCGCTGACCGGTTCCGCGCAACTGCAGGACGCCATCCGCGCCCGCGCTGACGCGGCGGGACTTAAGCATTACACCATCGATCACGGCTTTGTCGTGTCGTTGTATCTGGACGACCCGGACGGCCACAAGGTTGAAGTCACCTACGACACGCAGATTGCCCGGGACAACGCGGAGCTGATCCGCAACCGCGCCGCCGCTGAGCTGGAGCGCTGGCTGGCGGGAGACCACACAACAAACAACCAGCTGCGGCCGGCGCGCAACCAGGCCTAACTGATCCTCAGCGCGAAGGCCCCTGCAGGGTCACGCCGCCGTCCACCACCAGGGTTTGTCCGGTGATATAGCGCGCCAGGTCGGAAAGCAGAAATCTGACCGCGTTGCCGACATCCCAACCGCTGCCTTCTATGCCTAAAGGCGACGCCCGGCGCCGCTGTTCCCGCCGCTGCTCGTTCATGCCGTCGCCGGCCACCATCGGCGTATACACCGGGCCCGGGGCTACACAATTGACCCTGATACCCTGCGCCGCGTGATCCACCGCCATGGCCTTGGTGAGTGCAATCACCGCCCCTTTGGACGTTGAATACGCTGTGAGGCCGCGGGGCCGCAACGCGGAAATGGAAGAGACATTCACAATTGCACCCCCGCCCCGCTCGCCCATGACCGGAATGGCGTATTTACTCAGCAGAAACATGGAGTTCACGTTGATGCGCATCACCCGGTCCCACTGCGCGGGATCTTCCTCGACCACCGTGCCGCTGCTGCCCACACCTACATTGTTATCCAGAATGTCCACCCCGCCGAAAGTGTCGCAGGCCGTCTGCACCACCCGGCGGCAGTCTTCCTCCCGGGTGACGTCCGCGCCACAGGCCGCCGCCTCGCCGGCCTCATCAGCGATCATGTCAACCGTGCGCTGGGCCAATTCCGGATCGCGGTCCACCGCCAGCACCCGGGCGCCCGCCCGGGCCAGCAACAGTGCCGCCGCGCGGCCGTTGCCAATACCGTCCCCGCGCGCGCCGGCGCCGGCAACAACGGCAACCTTACCCTCCAGGCCAAACGATATATCCGCCATATGCATCTCCAGCCGTCAGACCAGGCACACGTTACGCGGTTGCCCGCCTGCACCTCAAGTTTTGCGGATAATGGGCGCGGCGGCATTCAGCGCATCGCGCGCGGTTCCCGCCGCCTCTTTGTAGCCCGCCATAAAGGCGGCACCCGCCTGCCGGTCGAT
>JANQOA010000058.1 GCA_028279305.1 Pseudomonadales bacterium | reverse complement strand
GACAAGCTCATTGCGGGGACGGTTCAGGGAGATAAACACCACCTGATCCGCATTTACAGTCCACGTACCGCCGCCGTTTACACCCTGCAGAGTTGCGGACTGGCCGTCGGTCTTCAGTACCCGTGTACCCACGTGGTAAGAAAAGTCCTTTTTACCCAGACGCTCAAGTGCCGGGTCGACCATAAGTGCCGGACGCACTTCGGGAGCCAGTGCCGGCAGCCGCGTGACCATCGTGACTTTGGCGCCGGTATTGGCCAGGTGCTCAGCGGCGGCAATGCCTTCGTAGTGGCCGGTGTCGTCTATGATCAGTGCGTGCGTAGCTTTGGTAGACGCGGGATCGTAAAAAAGATCATTGCTTGAAATGACGTGATCGAGATCAAAGCCTTCAATGGGCTCACCGGGATGAGACATCTGCAACCCGTCCATGCGGGGTTCAGCGCCGGTGGCAAGAATCACATGATCAGCGTTGAAGCTCGGTAAATCGGCTTCGGTGACGTAAGTCGATAGACGTACATCAACCCCCTCAGCGTAAATCTCATCCTGCAGCCAGATGAGGAAGTCTTTGAATTGCTGGCGGGTTGGCGCACGGCTGGCTAGATCCAGCGTCCCGCCGAGATCGGGCATGGCTTCGGCGAGGGTTACCTGGTGGCCGCGTTTTGCCGCAACACGTGCGGCTTCCATACCCGCTGGGCCACCGCCGATGACAAGAATGTGCTTCGGTGAATCAGTCACAACAAGCTTGTCATCACCCCATTGGGTTTCGAATCCGGCACCCGCGTTGACAGCGCAGCCTACCTTGCGCAGCGGGCCCAGAAGTTGCCCGACGCAGCCCTGGTTGCAGGCGATGCAGGGGCGTACCCGGGATTCCTGCCCGGCTTTGGTTTTGTTGACAAGGTCCGGGTCGGCAATTGTGGCGCGGGTCATGCCCACAAGATCCGCTTGACCCATGCGGATGGTCTGGTCAACTTCCTCCATGGTGCGAAATCGGCCGGTGACAATGGAAGGCACGTCACCGGTCACCCGGGTTACCGGCTCGGCGGTTTCAAGTTCGTATCCCACCGGCTCGTGCATGCCGCCGATCAGCTTTGGAAAGCTGTGGTAATTGCCGAGCGAGACGTTGACAAAATCCGCCAACCCCTCGGCTTTTAATGCCTCCACCACGGCAATGTTCTCCGCCGGCCCGATGCCTCCGCTGGTTTCATCCGCAGCCAGGCGGACGCCAACCGCAAACCCGTCTTCAGCATAGTCCCTGCAGGCGCGCATGATTTCCATCAGGAAACGCATGCGATTCTCCAGGCTGCCGCCGTATTCGTCGGTGCGTTTATTTGTATTGGCGGACAGGAACTGTTGGGGCAGGTAGCCGTGAGCGCCGTGGACTTCCACGCCGTCCAGGCCGGCGTCTTTGCAGAGTTTTACACTGGCCGCGTATGCAGCAACAATCTCGTCTATCTGTCCTTTTGACATCGGCCGCGGCACAACTCCGACCATCGGGCTGGGGATGTCCGACGGGCTCCAGGGTGGGCTGCCATCCAGCGGTGAGCCATTGTGCCCGGCATGCCACACCTGTTGGAACAGTTTCATGCCGTGCGGCGCACAGGCGTTCACCAGCTTTTCGTAGTCGGCAGGCAGATTCGGGTCGAAGGAATTGAGTGAAGCCGGGCTGGTAGGATGCACGGAGAGGATTTCTATGATTGTCAGCCCAACGCCCCCGCGCGCACGTGCAGCGTGATATTCGATAAGCTCATCGCTCATGCGGCCGGCGCCAATGCCTGTGGCGTGCGCGGTGCGCACCACGCGGTTGGGGATTTCAACCCCGCCTATATTTATCGGGCTCAGAACATGTTCGTACATTTGTCCCCCCGGATTATGCTTCCAACGTGATCGCCTGTGCGGGGCACATTTCGATGGCGTCATTGGCCTTGGCGATCAAATCTCCAGTCGGGTGCGCGTTCAGCAAGTGCGGTGCACCGTCGTCGTCGAGTTCGAAGAGCTCGGGCTGGAGGTACGCACACTGTCCTGAGTTGAGGCACTTCTGCTGGTCAATCACTAGTTTTGGCATGATGCTCCCCTTAGCCTTTTGTATCCCACGCGACCGGCAGTGAGTCTACCCCGTGCATGACGTGGGCGGCGATTTCTTTCGGCTCACCGGTCAGACGCAAATTGGGCAGGCGGCTGAAGATTGCCTTGATCGCCACGCGGGCTTCCATCCGCGCCAGCGGCGCGCCCATACAATAGTGAATGCCTTTGCCGAACGCATAATGCCGCTTGGTCAGTTGGGCAGGGCGCGTGATGTTAAATTCGCCCGCGTCTTCGCCCCAGAACTCCGGATCCACATTTGCGGCGCCGAACATGCAGATTACCTTGGTGTCCTTCGGAAGGTTCACACCCTGATATTCGACATCCCTGGTATTGGTTCTGAACAGCCCGTTAACCGGCGCGTCAAACCGCAGCGATTCCTCTACTGCGTTAGGCAGCAGGGACCAGTCTTTCAGCAGCAACGCCAGTTGATCCGGGTTTTCCAGCAGCCGGTAAATGAGGTTACCGATGAGTTGGGTTGTCGTCTGGCTGCCGGCTATAAACAGAAAACCCATGAATCCCATGACTTCTTCGTCGGTGAGGGTGCGGCCGTCGAGTTCAGAGGTAATGAGGGTGGTCAGCACGTCGTTGGGCAGTTCCTTGCCGTCAGCGTGCAACGCGCGGCGCTCGTCCATCATGCTCTGGAAATAGCGGGTCTGCGGGGTGTCTTCCGTCTGCCGCTCTATTTTCCCCGGGGGTGTATGCGGATGGATGACCGCATCTGCCAACGGCCGCATTTGTGTCACCAGTTCCTCATCCAGACCGAGCAGCCTGGCGATCACGATGAGCGGGATAGGCATTGTAAACAAGGGGACAAGGTCACCTTCACCCTGATCCGCGAAGCGGTCGATGAGTTCGTCGATCAGCGCCACGATTTCGTCTTCCATGGACAGTAGTTGCGCGGGAGAAAATGCTTTGTTGATCAGACGCCGGTCGAATATATGTTCCGGAGGATCAACACTGACCAGCACGCCGCCGCCCTGATGGGCAAGCCCGGGGCCGGAGTTGCTGGTCCACAGATCCCAATCTTTCAAAAGCTCCGCCACGTCTTTTTCCCGGGTAACCGCGTACCAGTCGAAGGGTTTGTTGGTATGCGCAAAAGGGCATTCACGCTGCATACGCTGAAAATTCTCCTGGGTGTTCTTCTGAAAATCCGGGTCGAAAAAGTCGAAGTCAGCCATAGCAGTATTCCGGGAAGATGGGTAATATTTAGAACCTGTTATAAATATTACCCAAAATCTCCGCGGATGCAATCAATAATTTGAAGCTTGTTTGAAACTTTTTTGAAGCTACCCCGCGTCAGTCACCGGGCCCGCCAACTGAACCTTTATGCCGTCAGGGTCGAAAAAGAACACAATGCCAATTTCCGGGCCGCCGCCGATTGGACCCAATTGCTCAAAACCCAGCTCGTGCATGGTGCTGATCGACGCGCTCAGGTCTTTGACGTAAAAGTTGATGCGGTCGATACCCAGGTGATTTACCGGCGGCGGATAGGGGGGCGCGCTGTCGTAGGGTGTTTTCCACTGCCGTAACTGCAGGGTGGCACCGTCGGTGCCTGCGCCGAGGCTGATGTCCTCACCGTCAAATTCAATGGCACCTGCAAATCCGTGGGCGGCGGCGAATCCACCGGCGCCGGCCTGGGCAGCCGGTTTGGACTCCGTGAAGCCGAGCAGCCGGTAAAACTCCCGCGAGCGCTGCAGATCAGAAACGTTCATGTTTGTATTCACCAGCCGCACCAGATTCGCCCCGGAGTATGACCCTTCACCTGCATCCGTCTGGATAAGCTTTAAGTAAGCGCCATCCTGATCTTTCATGAACACAAACCGCTCACCATCGGGTGCGGTCGCCGGCTGTGAAACAAATTCCACAGCTTTGGACTGCAGGAAACTGTAAGCGCCGTCCAGGTCGGTGGTGGAGTAGGTCGCGTAAGCCATGCCGATATGGTTCAGGTTGGCGTATGGGGGTTCTTCGCGGTACGAATCGCCCCGGAACTGCACCGTGTCCACAAAGGGCGGCACGGGTGGGTTTTCCAGGCTGTGCAGCGAAACGTGAATGAGGTAATTGTCCTCAAAGCCCAGGGAGCGCGCAAAGCTGGTGCTGGTTTCCGGCCCCGCCGGATAAATCTCGCCAACGAATCCCAGCGTCTCGTAGAAGGCGCGCTGGCGCTCCATGTTGCTGGTGTTGAGGCCAAAATAGCCCTGGCGCAGGATGCCCACGTCAGCCCGGGCGTTCTGGGTCACGCGCACCGTCAGCGCGCCTTCGGCTTGTTCGGCCACGCCTACATCTATGGTGTTCTCTTTGTTGAGATGCAGCGCTGCAACAACCTCGCTGTCCCCATCTGAATTCCGCGGGAAGGCCACGCTCCGGCCGTTGACCTTGATCTGCGCGCGGGTGATGTCTTTACCGGTAACCAGCAGTTCAGCCGGCCCCTCCATGGCTCTGAAGGTGCCCGAGTAATCGGTTGGGGTGCCGTGCACAAAGGTTTGCGGCCCGAAACGGGTCAGGTTTGCCGTGTGCATGTCTATCTCTCCAGGCTGTATTTATTCAGGCGGGCGGCGCCGGATGAACTTACCACGTTGGCCAGTATCATGATCTGCGCGCGTTTCGATTCTATTGCCAGGTTTTTCAAAGGTAACAATCCCATCAACCAGAGCAGCACCGTGCCCCATTGCTGGCCCACCAGGTGCATGGCGATGTTATCAACGTCGGTGTCTTTTTTGAGTTCGCCCCGCGCTTTGGCGAGTTTCAGGTGTTCGGTGATATAGGGCAGGGAGCTTGCAAACAAAACCTCCGCCAGGCGCCTGTCTGCGCCAACCCGCAGCAGCGAACGTGTCATGGCATCCGCATAAAGGGGTGTTTTCTGGATCTGCGCGGTACTGACCTCCTCGAGTATCAGCAGGGCGTCGATACCTTCCTTGTTTGCGGCGCGTGCGGACTGGGCAAGCTCAACCAGCAAGGCATCCACCGCGGCAAGCAAAAGGTCGTCCTTGTTGCCGTACAGGTTATATAGCGTTGATGTGGCGACACCCACCTCCCGCGCCAGCCCGCGCATGGTCAGCCCCTCGTAGCCGAGCTTGCTGAGGCTTTGTCTTGCGCACTCCAGAATGGCTTCGCGGCGGGCCGCCTGCCGGGGAGAGTCATAAATTCGTTTGGTCTGATTCATCTTTTGTGCTTTGGTACTTGACGAAAATACTAACATGTTCCAATATTCAAATACACGAACGCGTTCCAATATTGAGGGAGTGTTATGGATGCCGCAACCACTGCTTATGTAAAAGACCAGGCCGATCTGGAGTTCCAGCGCTTCGACCAGCGCGGGGCGCCGCCCAATGACTTTGCACAACTGCCCGACATTCCCGCCGGGCGTTATATCGATGATGAGTTTTACGCCCTCGAGCGGGAGCACATCTGGTCAAAAACGTGGTTGCTGGCCGCGCATGCGGACGAAGTACCGGACGTTGGCAGTTACCTGTTATGGGAAAGCAGCGGCACACCGATATTGATTGTCAGGGGCCGGGATAACCAGATCCGCGCGTTCTACAACACCTGCACCCACCGCGGCGGTCCGCTGGTACGACAGGCATCGGGCAAAGAAAAAGTGTTTGTCTGCAAGTATCACTGTTGGGCGTTCAGCCTGGACGGCGCGTTGAATCACATCCCGGACGAACACGAATTTATTGCCATCGATAAATCCAGGCGCGGCCTGATTCCCATCCGCTGTGAAATGTTTGGTAACTGGATCTACGTGAACCGGGATCCCAGCGCCATGCCGCTGACGGAATTTCTCGGCCCGCTGGTTAATGAACTGAAAGATTTTGAACCCGGTGAATTGAAGTTCATCACCCGCTATCACTTCGACCTGAGATGCAATTGGAAAATCACCATGGATGCGTTTCAGGAGGTATACCACTTAAAGCACATACACCCTGATACCGTGGATGCGAGCATCGATCATCGCGGCGCTTCCATGGCACTGTTCCCGCAGGGCAGTTCGCGCATGTTTGTGCCCGCCAAGACGGGAGAAGCTAAATTTGTCTCCATGCCACCGACCAACCAGTTCGAAGATGGTGATCAGCACGAAATTGTCCGCAGCGGTTCCCTGTCCTATAACATGTTTCCTAACATCGTTACGCCCATCGGCGCGTACGAGTTTCCCTACCTGCAGTTCTGGCCCACGTCAAAAACCACCACCCGGTTTGAGGTGACTTTTTTCGGCCGCGGTGATGATGTGGATAAAGACAGCGCCTACTGGCAGGAGAAGATTGCCGGATTTAACGTGGTGCTGGGTGAAGACAACGAAAACCTGCCCTGGATCCAGCGCTCCATCGAGTCCGGCGCGCTGCAAGGGGTGCCTCTTTCCTACCAGGAGCGGCGCATATATCACTTCCACGAATACGTTGATCAGATTATCGGCGTGGAAAACATTCCTCAGCACCTGCGGGTGGTGCCCAGGCTCGGGGAACTGCAGGAAGACGGCAAGGGCCTGAGGTTACAGTAGGCCGTACCTCAGCCGAACAGCCTGCGCCCGAAGGCTTTGAGCTGCAGCCACAGGTTCTTGCCGGCGAACAGCGGCGCGCTCTGCGGGTTTGCTTTCAGTTTCCGCGCCAGCAGGCGCTTCAGGGCGGGGGTGCCGTCGTAGTTGCCTTCCCGCTGACCGTGGCCGCGGTGCAGGTCGATGGCGGGAATATCAATCACATCCAGTGCTAATGTCAGTGACAGGGATTCGGTTTTCGGCAGCAGGCACTCACTGTTGGTGCAGGCCTGGTAGCGCACGTTAACCTTGATGTCCACGCTGGGCACGTCAAGGGGACGGCATTCGCTGGCCAGTTCTCCAGTAGCGTAGAATGGATAGACAAGGTCCACGGTGCCGTGCCACACATTTAGCTCGGCAATGTCCGGCAGCGTGAGTTTTTCCGTCGGCGGGAACTCCGGCGGCATCAACCGGAAACCTTCAGGCGCCTCAATCTGCACGGTGGTGGCAATCATACCTTCGGGGACCGGCGGACCGTAGATATGCAGTCCGTCGGGCAGCTCAAAACGCACCACCAGATGCCGGATCACACCCTGCCGGATTGTGCCTTTGCCGCCGTGGACGGCAACCGTCAGTTTGATTTCGCCGTCACCGCCGGAGGCCTGCGGCGTACGGTCATCCAGGGTCAGCCGGCCCAGGGCTGCGTCGATATACAGCTCCGCGCTGTCGCGCTTCTTGTACGAGTCGTGGAAGAACTTCGCCGTCACGGTGCCGTCTTCGTCAGTGACATACACGCCGGGGTAGGGGATGCCGTACAACAGCGCGTCGTTTTTGGTGACTTGTTCGTTAAGAATGCCGAACTGCCTGATCACCCTGGAATCGATGTCTGACAATAATGGAAAGGGGATGCCCTGCTTCTCCGAGAACTCGGTCAGCGTCTCCTGATCGTCATATGAAATGGCATACAGGCTGATGCCATGTTCGGCAAATTTGTCAAAAGCATCTCGCAGCTCACCTAGCTGCGTCCAGCAGGGAGGTCACCACACCGCGGAACGGTAAAATACAACAACTGACTTCCTGCCGGCGCGGTCGGCGTGATAGTTGATTTGTGTGCCGCCGGCGTCGGGTAACGTGAAGTCCGGCAAGCGCTCACCGATTTCCGGCCCGGTTGGATGTCCGTCGGGCAGACCGGCGCGTCCCGGATGTCCTAGCGGGGCCGGGGCGTCAAAGCCGTGATGATCTCGTTCCACTACCATGGTGTATTCACTTGCGTTCGGTACTTAACAGCGTATCAATCTCGCGGGCAAAACTCTCCCGCGCCACGCCTATATTCAAGGCCTGCCAGGTGGGTGCCAGCCGTGTTACCCGCTCGCGGAAGGAATCCCGGTAATATTCCTCGTCGATAAACCCCTGCTGGTACTGGTAGTACATATTGTCCCAGTGGGTCTGCTGTGCAATCTGCCATTGCCTGAAACGGCCGCGCTCGTCCGGGGTAAGGACGTCAAGCGCGCCAACGTCCTCCGGATAACCCGCGTCCGTTAATTTGGTGATGATGCTGCCGATGTGGTCGGAATCAGCCGCGGTGACCATCATCATCTGCAGCGCATCGGAGCGCATCTGATAAGTTTGCGCCAGCGCCATCTTTTCGCTGGCGCGTATGGACAACGTATTCTGGCGCAATTGCACGGACAGATAGACCAACGTGGCCAATACCGCAATAGATCCCAGAAATTCTCCCAGGGCGCCGAGTTCCATCAGAGTCATGTTGTGTTCCTTAAACCGCGATGATCAAGGCGATTGTGCGCACGCCGGCCCAGGATGCAAATTTTTTGCTCTTTGCGGAAGTCCTATCACCCGCGCCGGCCAGCCGTTCTCAAGGCGCTGAAACTTTGTTGTCCGCAGGGTTGCGCTCGTAGGTAGCGGCGTCTACCAGCAGAATCTGTCCGGGTTCCCAACTATCTTCGGCTTCTCCCGCTACCGGATGAGCAACCAGAAAACCTGCGGGACCGGTGCGGAGCCCAATAACCCGTGACGGGTCCGCAACAGTGTGCCAACCGCCGGCTGACCACACGAAGCGTTCGATAGAATACTCCGCGGTACGTAAATCGGCGATTGAAAGCTCCACCGAGGTCGGGACACCCAGCATTTCTTCAGCGAATTGTGTGCCGCCAAACGCCGCCAGGCCGGCTCTTATTGATGCTGACTTTTCGATCGCGGCGAGCAGAGTCTGGAGTTGGTTAGCAGAAGCGTTGGCAATCCAGGAGATATAAGCCGCCTGAACGTATTCATCCAGCCATTTTTCAGTGGTGTCCAGAGATACCTCGGTGACCGGCGCTTCTGCAGCCGCCAGTGCTCTGCTGATCCGTTCTGACGCGCGGGTCAAGAGCGCCACAACTGCGTCAACGCCGTTCGCATCTCCCGCGCAAAGGTAGCCGATTGCGCCGGATACGCCTGACAGAAATGCCTGCGCACCGTCGTTTTGCCGCAGGTCGAGTTGCCGGGCGAGCACATCACCGGCAAGCGATGCGGCTACTTGTGATTGGCGCCGCCACCGTGAGGTGCCGGATTCGCCCGCATCCCAGTGCGGTTCTTCGGCTAACAGCAGGGTTCCGCCAGCCATTTTTGTTTCGCCCATCCCTCTCGGCAACTGGGCAACAGTGTGCAATTTCACTTGAGCGCCCAGGCGCCGGGTGACGCAGGACTTCATATCTATAACATCCTCGGCAACCAGGGCCGCTTGTCTACCCCTGGTTCGGTCAGAAAGCACAGTTACGGTACCCGCCGGATAGAAACTAGCGTGCGCGGCATTGAGGACCACAAAGTCAAGAGCACTGTTCATAAGCAGCGACTGCTTCTTACCGTCCACAAGGACTTCAACATGCCATTCGCCTCGAGGCGCAATGCCGGTCATGGCTTGAAGCGCCTGCCTGGGTACTGCGGTTGTGGTTTCCGGCAAGCCAAACCGGGCTCTGTCGGCTGCGGCAACAATCCGCTTGTTGTAGTCCACCCCCAGCCGCGGCGCCAATTGTCTGGCATCCGCCCAGACTCCGGCAGCACTCAACCAGCGCTGGCCGCCTTCTGTATCCCATCCGCCGGGCGATATTTCATAATCCACGATCACATTGCAGCCAGAACTATGGCAGGCGCCGAGTTGCAGCGCTGCGTGACCGTCACCGGTTTCCACGGTAGCGGGTGAGCCATCAACGCTTACCCGGAGCACGTGCAGGTCATCCGGCAGTTCCAGATGCAGCCACTTGCCGGCAGTACGCACTTCGTTCAGCTGCCACCGTCCACTCACCTGTTGGTCCACGGTGCTTGCTGCGAGCTTAAGCGCACCTCCGGCAACACTCCACTCGCCGGCTGTCGGCAGCCATGCAGTTTCCCAGATCGCTCTCTCTTCAAGCGCCTGGTCTCTGCTTTGATACCCGCCTTCTTCAACGAAGCGCCGGTCCAGAAGGGTGTATAGAAAAACACATCCCACCAGGCTTGTTAAACCGGCAACACCCAGCGGTCCGGTGAGCCGTTCGCGCAAAACTTTCGCGCCGGCGTAAAGGCGGCTGTCGAAGCCCCGAATCTGAACCGTCGCTGCCATGGCGATGACAAACAGCACAACAAGCAGCTTAAATGCATCTCCCATCAGCAGCCGTTCCCACCAGACGCCCCAGCCGGTAAGCACGGAATAGTCGATGTGTGCCGGTATGCCGAATTCCAGGGGGGGATAGGTGACCAGACCGGCTTCGTGGTTAACCACCATGATAAACGTAGCCAGCATTGACGCGGCATAGGCCGCGCCGGTGCGGCGTATAAGGCAGTGAAGTAAAACCGTGACTGCAACCAGTTCAGCTAAACCCGGCCCATAGATTGCGACCTGGTAAATAAATGGTGTCGAAAAACTGAACGACTGCGGTGCGCTGAGCAGCGCCAGCAGTATTGCTGCCAGCCCTGGGGTTAGCAGCAGCAGAAACGTCAGCGTGCCCACGGCTGTTAACTTGGCGATAAAACATACCCACGGCGGCACCGGTGAAGCATCGAGAATTTCGACAATGCCCGCTTGCTGGTCCCGTCGAAAGACCCTGCCAACGAGCGCCGCGGCGATGAATGCGATGATCAGATAATTGGTGTCGTTGAGTACCGGCAGCGTGAATTCGGGCCGCGCCTGAAACGGTCCGTCCGCGTGATTGATGCCGTGCACAAATCCTGAAGCGGTGGTCATCGTCACCAGGCCCAGAATCACAAGGTAAACAACTTTGCCTGAAAACAACAAGGTGTGCTGCCAGCGCATCTCGGCGAGGGTGGTCCGCCACCAGTTGTAGTTTGTGACCGCGGCGGCAGCTACGTACTCCCGGGGCGAAACAGCGGGTGAATTGGAGTCGGTCCGGGTTTGCGTCTTACCGGTCGAATGCCCCTGAATCAGTTGCTCCCTGGTCATACCTCTGACCACCCAGAGCATCAGGAAGATGGGTACCACCCCCCACAACAGCCGGTTTACTACAAATGGTGTTGATAGCGGGTACAGAATGGTGGCCTTCTCAATCGGGGTCCAGCTCTTGTTCATGCGATCGACATCGCCAAACCCCGAAGGGTCGGTGACCACCGCAAAATCCACCAGGATGCCTCCTTCGCTCAATACGATCATCGAAAACATCCACAGTGCGATCAACGCCGCTGACGCCGCGAATGGACCCGTGCTGCTGCGGAATTTCAGTGCCAGCGCAAAATAAAGCGCGCCGATTCCGGCTGTGGGCAGAAGGATGAAGATTAGCGACGCCCACGCCATGGCTGCCCAGGGGGTAGGCCCGATGGACCCCGCAGGCACCAGACCAGACACCTCAAGCAGGGGTGAGAGCAGAAACCCCGCTAACTGCGAAAGCCCCAGCAAAAGACCGACGGCCAATGCGCCGAGGTAGCGGCCGAGCAGCAGCGCGCGCAGGGATACGGGCGCCGTCAACACCAGCTCGTGCAGAGAGGCTTGGCGGTCGCGTACCACCGGTTGTGCAAAAACCCATGCCCAGGCGAAAAACAGGAAGAAAACGTCACCCGAACTCATGAGGTATATCAGATTCGGGGCGTTTCGCGGAACGTCTATCGAGCCCATCTGCTGAAGATAATCGGCGTTGGTTAGAACCATCAGCAGATAACCCACCAGACCAATGAATGTGAGGGCAACTACTACACTTTTTAGACCGAACCTGAACTCTATCCAGGCTTCGCGCAGGGCTACCGCGGTTCTGGTCATGCGGGACTGACCTTCTCTGATTCAAGCGCGTGGTAGTACACATCTTCGAGACACGCTTTGTGCGGAACAAACCCAGGCGCGGGTGACGAGTCGCTTTCCACAACTACGCGGGTTCCCTGAGGCGCTGCTTTCATGTGCAAGGCTTCGGGCAGTATCTCTCCCCGCGGAATAACCCGGGTCCACAATGTGCCTTCCAACGCTTCCGCCAAGCCATCGGGCGTACCTTCAGCGACGATGCGGCCGTTGGCTAGAACAGCCAGGCGGGTGCACAGATTTTCGATATCTTCGACAATGTGCGTTGACAGCAGGACTACAGCACCTGACGCAACATCCGCAAGCACGCGATGGAAGCGGTTGCGTTCCGCTGGGTCCAAGCCGGCTGTTGGTTCGTCGACAATCAGCAGGCGCGGAGCACCCAGCAATGCCAGCGCAATACCAAAGCGGCGCATCATGCCGCCGGAATATGTAGCCACCTCCTGTGTCGCGGCGTCTTCCAGATTCACGCGTTCCAGCAATCGATCTACCTCCGCGTCACGCTCTTTAGGGTCGTTCCGTCCTTTGAGCCAGGCAAATCTTGTCAGCAGGCTGCGCGCGGTGACACCCGAATACGCACCCACGTGCTGAGGCAGGTAGCCGAGACGTTGCCTGACATAGTCCGGATTCTGCAACGCATCAACTTCGTCCAGGGTAATCGTGCCCCCATCCGGAGCCTGCAACATCGCAAGCGTGCGCATCAACGTACTCTTACCCGCGCCGTTGGGGCCCAGCAGCCCGTAAAGACCCGGGCCTACCTCAAGGTCGACTCCGGCCAAAGCCCGCTTGCCGTTCGAATAGGTCTTCGTAAGGCCCCTGACCAACAATGCTGACGCCATGACGCTTAAAACCGGTAAGATACGGTTGCGCCCACGGTGCGCTCGCGGGTCGGAGCACCGGTGACTAATCCCGGTCCGTAAAAGTAGCCGTAGAGATCGTTGCGGTCGTTGAGCAGGTTGTCACCCCAAAGTGAGAGCTCAATACCACTGCCGCGCAACATGATCTGAGCATCCAGCTTCTCGTTGCTATCGAGTTCAAACTGGTTCTGCGGATTTCCGGGGCGCTCGTCCAGGTAGCGGTAAGTTAGCAGGACGTCGAGTTCCGGTGAGGCAAGTCCGAGGAAATCAGGTAGCGGCGTCACGTAGTTGACCCTCATGAGTCCGTTCCAGGGAGCAACGTCGGGTACGGAGTTACCCGCCTGCACATCTCCGCCGCTTGCGCCGACAACGCTGGATTTTATTTCAGCGTCGGTGTAACCCAGCCCGAGGGAAAAAGTCCAATTTTCGTTAGGCAGCCAGCTGCCTTCAACTTCGACTCCCTGACTTTCCGTATCCGTGTTCAAACCCTGGGCAGCAAACGTTGCCGGGTCAAAGCCCAATAAGTGATCGTCTTCGACTTCATTAAAAAACAACGCGCCGGTGAAGGAAAAGCGGCCTTCATTGATTGATCCTTTCACCCCGAGTTCAATGCTCTCCACTGTGGCGGGTTCCAAGGGTTCACCGTCAGCGACCTGGGATGTGAAATCGGTATAGCCGCCGGTTTTGTATCCCCTCGCCACCACCCCGTATATGTTGACCTCTTCGCTGACTTCAAATGCTAACGCAATCCTGCCTGTCCAGTAGTCGTCTGACAGATCACGGTGATCTTCTCCTGTCGGCACACCCATAAAAAAGAAGAAGCCGTCATAGTCCTTCTCCTCGGAGGTAAAGCGAGCGCCTGCAGTCACCGACCAGCGCTGCGCAAACGGGTAACTCACTTCCCCATACACGGCAGCGCTCCGGGTTTCAAACTCCCGCTCCGCTGAATTGCCGAACAACAGCACCCCGTTGTCGTAACGCCGTTCGATTCGACTGCCGTTCACACCGGCAACCCAGAACACCTCGCTCCCGGTCAAAGCCGTTAAGCGGAAATCCTGGTTCAGGGTATCGTATTCAGAGTGCACGTCCTGGCATACGTCGGCCGGTACTCCGTACAGGGCAAAAGCGAGATTGGAGCTCTGACAGCCCCGCGCGTCGGTGTCGTTTGATGTCCGTGAGGTGAGGGAGGTGAACCGGAAGTCAGAAAAATCGTGATTGATCTCCAGCGAATAGCGCTCCTGATCATTCTCGCCGAACTGTACGCCCGGCGGAACGTTCTGTGTGGGAGGATCTCCCCACGGTTGCAAAACTTCCAGCCCGTTGCGGCCTTCCTGATCCTGTTGCTCTGCTACCAGTAACAAGCTTGTTGCTTCCGCCGGTTGCCATAAGAAGCTTGTTCGCCAGCCCAGATCCTCAGCTTCCAGAACGGGATTGTTGTTTTGCGCCGAATGTACAACGCTATCGGCACCTGCCGCGCGAATTGCAATGCGGGCACTTAAAGTTTCAAGGAGGGCGCCGCCAAGCGCGCCTTCGACCACGTACTGACCTTCTTCACCGGCACTGGCACTGACGTGGCCTTCGGTCAGCTGCGACGGTCTTCTGGTCGTAATATTGATGGCACCAGCTTCGCTGTTGCGGCCAAACAGGGTGCCTTGCGGTCCTTTCAGGATCTCCACCCGCTCAATGTCCATGGTGGCGAGGGTTGCACTGCGGGCGGAAAGAGGCACACCATCTACGTTCATGACCACAGAGCTGTCCTCACCGTTAATCTGGAACAGGGAGCCGACCCCCCGCATACGCACGTTGGTGTCGTTGAAACCGCCGAAGGAACTGACATCGACGCCCACGCTGCTGCGCAGCGCGTCCTCGATAGAGTAGAGCCTGGCGCGGTCGAGAGTCTCTCCATCGAGTACGGAGACCGAAAAAGGAAGGTCTTGTGCACTTTCCGCAAGGTACCGGGCGGTGACAACAACTTCTTCGTATGTGGCCGGCGATTCATCGTCGGCAGCCGCCTGCGGTATAGCGGTCAGCGCAGTCAGGCCCAGTAAGTACCGCGCGGCGGTTGATCTTACGAAGAATGCAGAGTTGCCGGAAAACATGAGTTACGCCCCCAATGAAATTATTTATAAATGATATGATATATCATAAATAAATGAAGGAAGCGTTTGCAGTCAAAGAACCTGAACATGATGCCCACACCTTTCCCCGAGACCTATGAGCAATGGCTGCACTGCATCACTGTCGAATGCGGCATCCCGCTAACCCGGACTTTCATATCGCAACGCCTTGGGGTGTGGCGCGATGAACAGTTGGAAGAAACGCTGCGTTTCAGGCGCTTGTACGGCGATGCGCATTGGCGCGCGGTCGTCGAGTGGTTCGAGCGAGCCGAACGCGAGTTTGGCGACCGGGCTGAAACCTAGTTAACCGGGCGGCCGGTGGCCTGTTTAAGGGGCATATCCGACCCAGCCTCGCCATGTGAACGCGGCATAAAACGGGCTGATGCTGGTCAGGCCTGCATCTCGCAAAACTTGTATATCCTGATCGGCTTCATACATGGTAGTTGCGGCCGCAACTGCCTCACGGGCGCCGTTCGCCAGTTCCGGGTCTACCCCGGACGTAACCGCAAAAGCTTCGTAGCGTGACAGCCAGATGTCCCGCTCGGGTTCAACTTGTGGGAAGCTGCTGTGGACGGCAACAAAGGGGGCACCGCGATTTAACCGATCAACAATTCCGCGAACGGTCTGCACACGCTCGTCAATTTCCAGAAAGTGAAGGGTCAACAGACTGGTAGCCGCATCAAAGGGTCCTGCCGGGGCGGTTTCGATATAACCGTGATGGAGATCAACACGCTGCATCAGTGCCCCCAGCCTGGCTTCAGCAGCATTCAGCATCGGCTTGGCGGGATCGACACCAACAAACCGCCAGCCGGGGTTGGCGCGCGCTAACGCCTCCAGTTCCAAACCGCCGCCGGCGCCGTGCACAAGTATGCGGGCATTGTCCGGTACCCGCTCCCGAATGAGTACACTCACCATGCGATGCATGTCGGAGAACCCGGGCATAAACTTAGCCGGGCCGTCCGCGTATGTACGCACCCGTTCGGGATCTTCAAACATCTCCAGAAAGGGGTTGCTTTTCTTTGCCACAGTGCCTCCCGTGGATAACTATCCGTTTAACCCGCGGCGCCAATTGGCCGCCTGATTTTTCTCATGTCCTTGCTGAAGAGGGCGTACAACGACTGCAGCGTAACAGTCTTGAAACGCTCCATTAACAGCGACTCAGCTTGCATAAGAGAATCCTTAAGCGCTGTGTTGGCGGCTTTCTCGACGAGGCAACTGGTTGATTCGTTGCGCAAGCCAAGCGCAAATAACGGCGGTTCGCCAATTGCTTCATACACATCAAGCAGGGTAACTTCGGATAAATTGCAGGTGAGTGTCCAGCCGCCGGTCCGGCCTTTGTTTGAGTTAACGAATCCCCGGCTTCGGAGGCCGCTCAAGGTGCGGCGAACCACTACCGGATTAGAACGCATCATTCCGGCTAAGAATTCAGAGGTGACCGGTTCACGATGATCCGCCATGTGCAGCAGGACATGGAGTACGTCTGACAGTTGGCTGTTCTTCCGCATAACGTTAATCGTGGTGAAGACGCTTAATTTAACGTAACATTTATTGTTACATTAATAGCGCAGCCGTTTGCCAAGGTCAACAGTGCGCGGGGCATTTTTCCGCACCGTTTAGCGGGCGGTTGCAGAGCGCCGGCTAGGTGGGGTGCCGGTTTGCACTTGCGCGGCCCGGAGACACGTTCCACGTCACCACGGTGGCTGCCAGGAACAACATTGTAAACATCAGCGTACCCCAGGCCGGCCGCACGATCCCGCCAAAAGGGGCTGGCAGCATTTCGATGTATGGCTGTGTCAGCGGCACGACGATAGGGGTGAGGACAGCTATCCATCGCGGGAAGAGCGTGCGCCCAGACAGGACCGCAAGCAGAAACAGCAAACTTCCGGTGACGCTGAAGACGCCGATGAGACTGATCATCATGTCGTGATAGCCATGCAGGCGCTCGACCAATGTGCCCAACACTTGTGATAATTCTGGAGGAGCTGCCCGTCCCGCTTGGAAACCCGCTGCATATAAAGCGTAAGAGCCGTGATAACCGGGGAACAGGGTAAACACGTAACCCAGAAAAAACACGGGTAGGGCGGAAAGCCACCGGCCGGCCGGCGCCAGCGCCACATATAGAGGCAGAAATCCGAGTAGCCAGAAAGGCAGCGCTGCGTTACCGATAATGCTGCCTAGCGCGACAAGTTCGTAAGGTGCGTCAGCTAGATTTGCGTAAGTGTTTACGGCACTGCCGGCAATCAGCCCACCCTGTAAAAGGTAGTCGCTGACGGCGTTGACCAGACCGCCTGCAACGGCCAGCAGACCTGCGGTGCGTACCAGTACTACCGGTTCCAAACAGGCTGAGTCTTGCTGGTTTGCTGGGTTCATATTTTTGCTACCGGTCTGCAGGAAGTTCGCCCTAGAGCGCGTTTGTCACTGTTCGATAAGGTCGGCAACCAACGCAACCCGGTCAGCGGAACGTCCGAGCATCAGATAATAGACGGTGGCAGCGTCGTTGCGGTCGCCGTATTTGGTTTGCATGGCGTCCAGTACCTGATTAGCGGTGTCTTCGGGCAACTCGTCCACCCGGGTTGCCTGGGGAATCCGCGTGCTGACTTCACCTGCGCGGGTAAACTGCAGCGGCTTGCCGGCTAACAGCGATGCTGCCGCCTGCGGGTCTGCATCATAGTACACGGTTGGGTCCGCGCCGATGTCGAGTACCCACAGGCGCGCGGTGTGCGGGCCGTTGCCGGTATCGATGACAAGTTCAACAACTTCACCTGTCTCCCATGTGTTGATGACGTAGTAAAACGTAGCAATCCATGCTGCCGCGGGGATAACGGCCAGTGCCAGGCCAAGTCCCAAATCAAGTCCGGACGGTTTGAGCCAAAGCTTGGCGAGCAGGGCAATGCTGAACACCAGGGCGGCCCAGCCGATTAAGCCGCCGCGGTCGATCACCACCAGCAGGGCGGCAAGCGCTGTGAGGCAGGCAACAAAAGCGGTGATGGTACGGGAATTGATCATATCGAGTGCTGTGTAAATCTAAAGTCAGTGAGCTGCGTGGCGCTATTATCCGGCCGTATGTTACTCACCGCAAACAAATACCTTCTGGCGTTCGCAGGCTGCGGCCCGGTGGTGAAAGACGCTGCGGTAGCCCTCGTCCGAGTAGAGGTTCACCAAAGCGTGAAGGTCCGGATAGGCGCCGATGGCCACTAAGTCCCATTGCTCGTCATCACCCAGAAACGAGCCTTGAAAAGGGCCGACGTAGAGGAACTTGCCGCCCACCCGTTCCATGGTGGGGATGCTCACCGCTGAGTAACTGGAAAAGGCTTCATGGCCGGAAATGCCGTCACCGCCGTTCTCGTATTCAGCTACGTCTCTTATCTTGAAGAGATTAACCAGGGTCACCGGTTTGTCCGCCGGCCGCTGCATCAGCCGTGACCATTGGGCGGCGGTGGGGCTGCTGCCGTTATCGCCGCCGCCGTACCAGGCCAGGAAATTATCTGTCTGCTCGTTGACGTTCATACCTGCTCCGTTAAACTTTACACGTGTCAGGTTACAGAAAACTTTACGCGTGTCAAATAACCATCGGCTGCAACGAACCCGGGCGGACATCCTCGATGCGGCGTGGAACCTGATCTGCGTTGAAGGCGCTGAAGTTTCCATTGCGCAAATTGCCGCGGCATCGGGCATCAGCCGCCAATCCGTTTACGATCACTTCGGCAGCCGCGGCGGCCTGATCATGGCGCTGGTTCACCGTGCTGACGAGCGCCTGGAAATCAGGGAACGGTTGTTTGCGGCATTTAAAGAGGCGGACCCCCGCCGGCGCCTGACTAAAACCGTGGAAACCTGGATTGAATTTGTGAAGGAAATCTATCCGGTGGCCACGGATCTGATCCGTCTGCGCGCCACCGATCAGGACGCAGCCAATGCCTGGGAGGACAGAATGGCTGAGCTGCGGCAGTGGCTGCTGGTGCTGACCAAAAGGCTCAAAGCGGAGGGTGCCCTGCAGGCGCACTGGAGCAGCAAAACCGCTGCGGAGTTCTTATGGGCTTCTTTCAGTGTACAGATGTGGGGGCTGCTGACCGGGGACTGCGGCTGGTCTGACAAACAGGCGCAACGGGTAATGCAACGGACAATCTGCCAGACCCTGCTGGCCGCCGCATGACAAGGCGGGTCAGTTGTGCAGAATTCCCGGGCCGGGAACCGACACAATTTCGTGGTGTTTGAGCGCGCGCCCGTCCTGGCTGACGGGTTCAAGCCTGCGGATCGGCTCCCTGGTGTTTGCTTCGACGATATAGAAGCGCTGGCCTTTGGGGTGGGGCATATATTCTTCGCCCCACTGGGCGAGGGCAATCAGCACCGGCTGCAGGGCATGGCCTTTTGCGGTGAGATGATACTCAGGATGGCCGCCTGCGGTTTTGGATACTTTCTCCAGGATGCCCTCGTCGACCAGCCTGTTTAAGCGGGCGGCAAGGACATTGCGGGAAATGCCAAGCTGCTCCTGAAACCTGCCGAACTTCTTTACGCCGTAAAAAGCATCCCGAAGTATCAGTAAGGTCCACCGCTCGCCAATAATTTCCAGCGCCTGGGCGATGGAACAATTCATGCGGCAAAAGGATTTATGCTTCATGCTGTGTATTCTAACTTATGCCGGTTTAACAAACCTGAGCGTCATACGGTCGCTTTCGCCGATTGCGCGGTATTTGTCCTCTTCCCCGGACTGCAGGAAGGGGGGCAGGGACCAGGCGCCCTTGGGATGATCGGTGCTGTCTTTCGGGTTGGCATTGATCTCGCTCGACGCATCGAATAAGAAGCCGGCGCTGGCGGCAATTTCCTTAACCCGGTCCTCGGTGATGTAGTGCGACTTGTTCATCTGCTCCAAGCTGGTACCCGGTTTTGCCCGGTGTTGCTCAATGCCGAGAATGCCACCCGGTTTCAGCGCCTTGAACAGAGCGGAAAAATATTCGTCAACCTGTCCCGCCCAGATCCAGTTGTGCACGTTACGGAATACCAGCGCGAGGTCTATCTTGCCCGGTGGTGCGATATCCACTTCCTGGGGCGGGTTAATGTGGCGCACTATTGTTTTGGCAAACACTTCAGGTTCCGCTACCAGGCGTTCTTCAAACATCTCCAGCACCTTGGGCATGTACGGCTCGATGCCGTTAGGGGAGAAATGGGAAACATACAAACGCCCGTGTTCCTGAAGATAGGGCGCCAGTATTTCCGTGTACCAGCCCAGCGCCGGCAACAGTTCCAATACCGTCATATCCGGCCGCAGGCCAAAAAACTCAAGGGTTTCAACCGGATGCCTGGCCGCATTTCTATCCGCATGGCCCTGCGCCCGGTGGTTGCCGTTTACAAGCGCTGCCAGTTGGTTGTCAGTCATGTGGGTTTCTCCGCCGGCTACCAGGTTTCGCCGTAGGGGCGAATGACAGACTCGGCCGACCACGCGCTGCGCGGCTGATGGGCAATGCGGAAACACTCCTCGGCAATATCCGCGGGTTGACAGAAAAACTCGTCAGGCCGGTCAGAAAACGCCTTGCGGGTCCACGGCACGTCGATCACTGCGTCAATTGCGATGTAAGCAGCATGGATACCTTTGGGACCGGCTTCCCGGGCAATGCTTTCAAGCAGAATCCGCTGCGCGGCCTTGGACGGCGCAAAACCGGCAAATGCCGAACGCCCGCGGTAGGCTGAAGTGTTGCCGGTGCAGATAATCGCGCCGGAGCCCGCGTCCAACATGTCCGGTGTCGCCAGGCGGGCGAGGTGCAGCAGCGCCATGGTGTTAATCTCGAAAGACCGGCGCAAGCCCTCGGGATCTATCTCCATGTAAGTGCCGCGCTCAGCGCCAACGGCATTGTGGACAATGACGCCGGGCGCACCCAGCGCAGCCCTGACCGCGTTAAAGGTTTCAGTGAGAGCGGCGGCGTCGCTGACGTCACAGACGAAAGCGTGCGCGTTGTCCAGTTCTGCCGCCAGGCCGTTCAACCGCTCTTCGTTGCGTGCCAGCATGGCCACTGCATAGCCGTCCCGGGCAAAGCGCCGCACCAGCGCGCTTCCGGTCCCCGGGCCAACACCCGTTATCAGGCATGTCTTATTCATCAATATTCGCTTCCGTTAGATTGTTTTAAGTGAGCGGGATCTATAGTCTTTTCATGGTACTAAAATTTGTCCGAAGCCGAACCCGGCTGTCTGCATCACCGGCACTCCGTTACCCGGCGGGCGTTAACGGTTGACTCCGCGGTTCTGGAAAGTTGCATTAACGCGTGCGACCGGCTGTTCTGATTTGCCCACCAGACAGTTGGCCACACACAGGTTTTTGCCGATCTTAATGACCTCGGTGTCCGTTGCGATCCAGTCGCCGACAGCCGCCATGCCTACATAATCAATAGAGAGGTTGGCGGTGACCAGGCTGCCGACCTCAAGGCCATGATTCCTGAGTTCAACACCGACGCTGAGGCCCATGGCGTTGTCGGCAATGGCGGCAAGAAAAGCGCCGTGCACCAGGCCTCTGGAATTGCAGTGCGCGGAGCTTACCCGCACGCCGATCTGTACCTGATTATCCAACGTACGTGACATCAGCGGTTCCCAGGGGTCAGTAAAAGCAGATTTCTTGAAGTGCGGTTCGAAGCCGCTGGGGATGTCAGATGCGGTTGCCATGTTATTTTAATTGCGCTGCGTACCCGGTACCCCGGTGTCGCCGCTGGGCGGTTCCCGGGATTCGGTGGATCAAAATATAGTATCGTCAAAAGACTATATTTTTTTAACCGCATAATCAAGGATGCTGTCAGGGATTCGGTGCAAGTGCTGTTCCCGGTTGTGTATTTGATGTATACAGTTCCATCGAGAAACTATAACCGGCAAGGAAGGACTGCATGAGCGAGGCTATTGAAACGCAACGGTTTATCACGCCGGAGCAGGAACAGGCGGCAAAGGGTGCCAACACGCCGGGTGCTTATGACATGGCACTGGAAGACATAAACCCGCTGAATGCGCATCTTTACAGCGAGAATCGTTGGCAGGATGTATTTTCCCGTTTGCGTGATGAAGACCCGGTGCACTTTAATGAACTGGAAACAGCCGGGCGTTACTGGTCGTTAACCCGCTATGAGGACATCAAAGCGGTGGATGCGGACTGGCAACGTTTTTCCTCCGCCCACGGCATTACGCTGGGCATACGCATAGACGCGGAACAGCCGCCGAGCTTTGTCGCGGGCAGCAAGCCTGCCTTCATCAGCCAGGATCCGCCGGACCACGACGACCAGCGCAAAACGGTAACCGGCGTTGTTGCACCTAACAATCTTGCCAAGCTGGAGTCGCTGATCCGGCAGCGCACCTGCAAGGTGCTGGACGCGCTGCCGGAAAACGAAACCTTTGACTGGGTGGAGCGGGTTTCGGTTGAACTTACCACCCTGATGCTGGCCACGTTATTCGACTTTCCCCTGGAGGACCGCAAGAAGCTCACCCGCTGGTCGGACGTTACCTTTGCCATCCCGGAGCCGGGTGGCCTGGTTGAAACTCAGGCGCAAAAACGGGAAGAATTTGTTGAATGTGTGGAGTACTTCACCCGTTTGTGGGCGGAGCGCAGAAAACAGCCCGGTGATGACCTTATATCGATGCTGGCGCACGGCGAGGCGACCAAAGACATGGAGCCTTATGAACACCTGGGCAACATCATCCTGTTGATCGTCGGCGGCAACGACACCACCCGCAACAGTATGTCGGGCAGCGTATATGCCCTGAATCAGTTCCCGGAGCAGTACGACAAACTGATCGCCAATCCGGCTCTGATTCCAAATATGGTTGCGGAGCTCATCCGTTGGCAGACGCCTTTGTCTTACATGCGGCGTACGGCAAATGAGGATTGTGAAATCAGGGGTAAGCAGATCAAAGCCGGAGACCAGGTGCTGATGTGGTATGTGTCCGGCAACCGCGATGCGCAAGTGTTTGAAAATGCTGACCAGTTGGATATCGAACGCAAGAACGCCAGACAACATCTGTCTTTCGGCTTTGGCATCCACCGTTGCATGGGCAACCGGTTGGCGGAACTACAGCTGCGTATTCTGTGGGAGGAAATTCTGCCCCGGTTCGAAAAAATTGAAGTGCAGGCAGAGCCGTCACGTACCTTCTCTTCATTTGTTAAAGGTTACACGTACCTGCCGGTTAAACTGCGGCGCAAAACAACCGCCTGAACGGGTATCAGCCTGTGTAGAGGCGCAGCAGCCGGCCGGGATCCGTCCGTTCGGGCCGGTATCAGAACGTCGCGTTGGTGATGCCGCCGTCAATGACCAGGCTTTGCCCGGTTACGTAGGCAGCCTGTTCGCTGCAAAACAAGGCGACAAAAGCGCCAAAATCTTCTGAATCGCCGAACTTGTTTGCCGGAATGCGCCACTCGTCGATGAACTTCTGCACTTCTTCCTCATACGACGTACCGTGAGCCTTCGCCGCTGCCTTGTAGCGGTCCTCTATAGCGGCGGTATGGTGCATGCCCGGTAAAACGTTATTGATCATCACGTTGTGGCGGGCCACAGCCTTGGCCACCGCAACGCTGTAATTCACCAGCGCCGCCCGCGGCGGGCCGCTTAAGATCCGCACTTCGGCGGGAAATTTTGCCGCCCCGGTGCCGATATTAACGACTCGCCCCCAGCCGCGTTCCACCATGCCGGGCACCACCTGCTTCATGAACTCAACCGGGCTGAGCAGAGTGACTTCCAGATTGGTCATCCAGTCTTCCCGCGCCACGGTTTTGTAGTCGCCGGTAAACGGCGGCGGTGAACAGTTTGTTACCAGGATGTCCGGTTCCGGGCACGCGCTGAGGATGGCTTCGCGGCCCTCCGGGGTTGAATGGTCAGCCACAATGGGGGTCACCTTGGAGCCGGAGACCTCAGCCAATTCACGGCAGGTATTTTCCAGGCGCTCCTGTGATCTGGCTGAAATGTAGAGGTTGACTCCTTCGTTTGCCAACGCCAGGGCGGAGCCCCTGCCCATGCCGGCGCTGCCGCCGTTGACTATTGCCGTTTTGCCTCGAATTCCTAGATCCACTGTTTGTCCCTGCCGGATTCTTTTACGGATACTATCAGGTTATGTATAACGTGTGTTACTTTTAACACGAGTACTCCCAGCGGATATCAACAATGAAAAACAGACAGTTTGTGCTGGCGTCCCGCCCGGCCGGCAAGATCAAAGAATCTGACCTGCAGCTGCGGACCGTAGACAGACCCAGCGCGGGGCCGGGGGAGGTACTGATACATAATGAGTACTTCTCGCTGGACCCCTCCATGAAAGGGCTGATGGAAGGCAGGACCGATTACAGGGCGCCCGCGGCCATTGGTGACGTGATGACCTGCCGCACGGTCGGGACCGTGGTCGAGTCGAATAACGCGGATTATCCGGCGGGGGCGCAGGTATTTGGATTCCTGGGCATGCGTGACTTCTCGGTAACCGACGGCAAAAGTATTCCCATCTACCATTACCATGATCCGGTTGATCCTCCGGCGGCATTGGGGGTTCTGGGCGGAACCGGCATGACCGCCTATTTTGGCTTGACGGACGTTGGCAGACCGGTGCCGGGAGATGTGCTGGTCGTCAGCGCCGCGGCGGGAGCCACCGGCAGCGTCGCGGGGCAGATCGGTAAAATTCTGGGCTGCCGGGTCATCGGTATTGCCGGCTCAGCGGAAAAGTGCCGCGTGTTGCAGGAAAAACTCGGCTTTGATGCCGCGATCAACTATAAAACCGAAGATGTGGAGGCGGCGTTGCAGCGGTTGTGCCCCGCGGGCATCAATATTTACTTTGACAACGTGGGCGGCAGCATTTTGAACTTGTGCCTGGCGCGGCTGGCATTGCACGCCCGGGTGGTGTTGTGCGGCGGTATTTCCCACTACAACCTGGAAACCAAACCTGCCGGCCCCGATAACTATTTCAATCTGGTTTTCCGCCGCGCAAACATGCAGGGGTTTCTGCTGTCCGACTACCTGCACCAGGCTGACGAAGCGCGCACACAGCTCAGAGCCTGGCTTGAATCCGGAGAGCTGGTTCAGTTGAGTACAATTATCAATGGATTTGAATCCCTGCCGGAAGCTCTGGTTAAACTGTTCGATGGCTTTAACACCGGCAAGATGATGGTGCGCAATGAAGAGTTGTAAGTACAAACCGGATTCCGGCTCGGCCCCGGGCGGCGTTTAGTCACTTGTCAATCGAACTGATTCTTATCCTCGGCCTGCTGGTCATTTTTGTGGTGCCCGTGCTGACGGACATCAATGTCGGCATTGTGGCTTTCATTGTTGCGGTTTGCATGGGCGGGTTTTTGCTGGAACTCAGCCCGCAGGCCATCCTCCAGGGTTTTCCGGCGCAAATGTTCGTCCTCATCGTGGGTGTTACGCTGCTGCTTGCCATTGCGGAAAGCAATGGAACGGTGGATTGGATTGTTGGTGCCATGCTGTCGCTGGCCAAAGGCAGGCTGCTGTTCCTGCCGGTAGTGCTTTTTGTCACCGCCATGCTTACCAGTTCACTGGGTCCGGGCGCTGCGCCGGTGCTGTTTGTGATAGGCGCGGGATTAATCAGCCGCTATGGTTTGAATCCGCTGTTAGTCGCGGCGATGGTCATTCACGGCACCCAGTCAGGCGCTTATTCCCCCATAGCCCCTTACGGCATTGTCATCAGCCAGTTGGCGGCTGAGCAGGGTATTTTGTACCAGCCGTGGCCGCTGTATTTTGCGGTGGTGGTTTTTCATCTGGCTTTGGGTGTTGCAGCATTCCTGTTACTGGGCGGCGCAAAGCTGCGCACCGCAAAGCTGGCATCCGGTCTCGAATTCAGCGCCGCCGCGGACAGCCCGGGGATGATCCGCCATCTGACCCTGGCAGGTTTTGCCGGCTTGCTGCTGGCAGTGATTGTGTTCGGCGCGCACCTGGGTTTTGCCGCCATGGGGATTGCTTTTCTGTTATTGATCGTGAGCCCGAAGCAGACCAGGAAAGAAGCCGTGAACGGGGTTGCCTGGCCCATTGTTCTGGTCATTACCGGCGTGCTGACCTATGTCAATCTCCTCCAGCAGGCCGGCGCCATTGAATGGCTGGCGGCGCATGCGGGGGCCATCGGCGGGGCGCCGCTGGTGGCGCTGTTGTTGTGTTATCTGGTTTCAATAGTCACGGGTGTGGCTTCAACCATCGGCACCATAGGCATGCTGGTGCCGCTGTCAGCACCGCTGCTGGAATCCGGTGTGCTTAACGGTACCGGGCTGCTCACCGGCATGGCGGTCTCCGCGGCGGTGAGTGATATCTCACCGTTTTCTACCTGGGGGGCGCTGTTTCTGGCCAGCGTGGCGGCGGTGACGGACCGGGACAAGGTCCTGAAATCACAGTTGTTGTACACGGCGGTTATGGTGACCACCATGCCGCTGGTGGCGTGGTTTCTGTTTATTGTGTCGGGTCTATCCGGCTAAACAGCGGCGGAGCCGTGGCGCAGGAGTTTTCCCGGCGTGGAGCCGGTGCATTCGCCGTCGACAAAAGTCGTTTCTCCGTTTACCAGGGTGTAGCGCCAGCCTTTTGCCCGCCGGTCGAGGTGCCAGGCGTTTGCCGGCCAATCGTAAGCGCGGGTTGGCTGTAGTAAAGAAAGTTCTTCCAGGTCGTAAATGACAATGTCAGCCGGCATGCCTTCGGCCAGGAAACCACGGTCGAGGATGCCGGCAGCCTGGGCGCTGTACGCTGACAGTCGCCAGTGCGCTTCTTCCAGGCTCATGATCTGTTTGTCACGCACCCATTCACTGAGAAATTCTGTTGGGTAGGTTCCGGTGGTGAGAAACTTTGTGTGCGCGCCGCCGTCGGAAAGTCCCGGCACCGCGTAGTCACAGTTGGCGACTTCGCGCATGACCTCGGTATCGATTTCCCGGGGGATGCTCTGCCAGCCGTTGGCCAGTTCGCAGATGATGGAAAAATCCAGGAATACGTCGATGGGGTGCTTGTTGAGCCGTTTTGCGATTTCCCGGACTTTATAACCTTCCCATTGTTCAAGCTCCGGGGCGGCGTCGGTTGTGTAGGCGAACAGCAGATCATCAATGGACACGCCCAGACGGACTTCGAGTTCTTCGGTGCCGCCGCCTGCCAGGGGCGCTTTGCCTTCGTCCCATTCCCGCAGAATCGACGCCCGGCGTACCGGGTCGCGCATTTTCTCCAGCCGTTCCTGTTTTGTACCCAGGGTCAGCTCCCGCCACAGGGGCGAGGAGTCGAACAGGTTCCAGTCTTCCAGGGTGAACTGGTAGTCGATGGCGCAGGTGACCGCCTGGGCAATGATTCGATTACCCCGCTGATTCTGCTCCCGCAGCCAGCTGATGATCTCGTGATGCGCTTCCGCCGGTGCCCCGTGCTGGTCGTTGCGCGGCGCCAGGGTATTGAAAATGACGGGGCGGCCGGATTGTTCAGCGAGAAATTGCGCGGTTTTAGGAGGCCCGATCATCTGTATGACACCGCGGCCCAGTTCCCCCAGGGTTTGTGCAAAAAACGACAGATCTTCGTTGCTCATCAGATCAGTGATCATCGGCGTGCCGTCGTAATCGCGCTGGATGGTATTTTCACCGGCCAGTTGGGCTGACCAGCCGCAGGCACCTGCCTGCATGGCCTGATCCAGCAGTTGCCGCGCGTGAGCCTTTTCTGCGTCCGTGAGCGGGCGGTGCTTGGCATCTTCCACGGAGCCGGTGACCCAACTCATCAGCGGGTTCAGGCCAACGTAAGACAACATGTTAACACCCTTGGGGGTGCGCTCGATGCTGTCGAGAAACTCCGGGAAAGTCTGCCAGTCCCAGGGCATGCCCTGCTGCATGCATTCCAGCGGTACGGCTTCGTTGCGTGCCATGGTCAGCATGGCGCGGTCGCGGGCTTCGGGCCTCACGGGCGCAAAGCCGAAACCGCAGTTGCCGATAACAACGCTGGTCACGCCGTGTAAACCCGAGATGGCGCACCACGGGTCCCAGAAAACCTGACTGTCGTAATGTGTGCAGGTCGATTACCCCGGGTGCAACTATAAGCCCATCGGCGTCAATAGCGGCGGCGGCTTGCTGGTTCGAAAGACGGCTGATGGATGTTATACGTCCGTCACGGATGCCGATATCAGCTCTGAAGCGTGGCGTCCTGCGGCCATCGATGATGGTGCCGTTCCTGATGATCAGATCATATGCGGGCATCAGACGCTCCTTTAGATTTCACACCTCGAACTGGAAATACTCGCCTTTCTTAACCACCCTGCCTGCGGACGGGGATGCAAAGTGAGTGCCAAACACCAGCAGACCTTCCTCGGCATATTGCTCCAGTTGCTCAATTCTGGTTTTCTGCGCCAGCGGTGTGTCCCAGTCAGCAGTGCACTCCCAGAGAGGTTCTTCCATCTGGCAGGGGTGGTGTAGAAAATCTCCGGTTATGATCGCGCTCTGGCCGCCGGACTGGATCCTTACGCTGATGTGTCCGGGGGTATGCCCGGGTGTGGGCACCAGTGCAATTTCCCTGCTGATCTGTTCATCAACGTCGACAAATCTGACCAGCCCGGCATCAATGACCGGCTTAATGGCATCAACAATAAACTCCGCGTACATGGGGTTTTCCATCTGCGCTTCGGTGTACTCCCATTCGGATTTACCGAACAGGTACTCAGCGTTGGGAAACGTAGGCAGCCACTTGCCGTCAACCAGTTTGGTATTCCAACCGACATGATCGGTATGCAGGTGAGTGCACAGCACCATGTCTACCGATTCCGGTGGGTAGCCGGCAGCTGTCAGATCCTCAAGGAATCTGGTTTGCAGGTGCGCCCAGAAGTCGAAGGTCCGTTCCTTATCGTTGCCGAGACAGGTATCTACCACAATCACCCTGTCGGGGGTGTCCAGCACCAGCGCGTGAATGCTGACAATGCAATTGCCCTCAGCGTCGGCGAAGTGAGGCTGCAGCCAGGGCATGGCCAGAATATTCTCTCTGGTGGCGTCAGGCAGCAGGAACATGGGGCCGGCGTGTTCACCCTCTACGATGCGGGTGATCTTCACGTCGCCGATCTGCCATTGGTTTGCGGTCATCGGATACTCCTGTGCTGCCGGTTACGCCGGGCCGGGTTTTTCTATGCGGAAAACAGGAATTCTGCGCGGCGCGGCGGATTTGACGTATTCGGCAAACTGCTCAGATATTTGTGCCTGCAGTTCAACTTTTGTATTGGCTTCTGCTTCGGGCAGCTCACTTATCACGGCCCGGAATGTCTCCTCCGCGTACTCGATTTCAATCTCCGGATGAGCCCGCAGGTTGTAGACCCAGGAAGGGTTTCTGCTGGCACCGGCAAAAGATCCGAACAGCAGCCATTCGTCAGCGTCATTAATGGTGAGGACCAGCGGCACCAGCAGGGTGTTGCCGGTTTTAGCGCCGATGGTGTGAAGAATCACCATTGGATAGCCGGCAAACATGGCTACCTTGCCTTTGTTTGCGCGGAATTCATCAATGATCTGGGCGTTGAACGCTTTCATGTCCATCACTGGTGCCTTTTGCTGGGTTTACGAACCTGTTTCGGCTTGCAGTTGAGCCGTGGAATAGAAAAACTATAACACGTTTTACCAAATTAACGAAAGGTGTGCTTGAAGCGAGGTAAATTCAGGCTGTACGACCGCTCATTATAAAACGCGTGCTACTTTTTTCGGCGGGCGTTGGCCTGCAGGCTCTTCTGCAGTTTGTTGGCGGTGCTGGAGGCTATTTTCTGCGTATAACCTCTGGTGATGGATGAAAGCATCAGGCACAGGTCGAATTTGGTGAAGTCTTCAGTGCGCACGGTTTTCGGGTTGCTATGCCAGTTTACGTACAACGGATTGATATGCCGGTAAACGGTCTGGGTAATGATGTCCAGGTCCACCCATTCAACAAAGTCCCCTTCGTCCGCGATCTGTTGAATGGCTTTGCGGTAGGTGTTCAGCCGTATGGAGGCAAACGGATCATTCATCCGCGAACTGATGATCGGCGCTAACGCCAGCGCGTATTGAATATTCTTCCGCGTGGACTCCGCCACCGCGTCGACAATAAAAAACAGTTTGTCGATGCCGTGAGGGATGTCGTGATCGTCCAGCGCCTGATAGGTGTGCCGGAAGCGCTCCTCCACCGCCGTGCGCAGGAGCTTTTCCTTGTTGCCGAACTGATGGTAGAGGGTTTTGGGGGTCACGTTTGCTTTTGCCGCCAGGTTACGCATGGTGACGTTTTCATAACCGTCTTTAACAATCAGGTCCCGGGCCGTAGCAAGAATTTTCTCGCGCCGCCGATATTGTCTTTCTGTGAGTACTTTCATCAGCCTGCTGGCAATGGCCGCTATAAAAGCAGCTATGTTATCAGTTCTGGGTTTTTTGGTGCGGGCGAACACCCACGGCTCCGGGGAAGAGACGGATGACCTGGCCGGCTGAACCGGGATAGAGTTAGCCCATGGTTTACCTGCCCGATGATATTAACCTGGCCGGCAGCGTGGTGCGCCTGCGGCCCTTGCGTATGGATGATGCCGGCCTGCTTGCGGAAGCGGCGGCTGAAGACAGGTCCAATTATCTGTACAACTGGGTGCCTGATTCGCCTGAGGATGCGCGGGCCTACGTCAGCGTAGCCCTGGGTGCGCGTGAAAAGGGCGCACGGTACCCCTTTGCCATTGAGGCAGAAGGCCGGGTGGTAGGCACCAGCAGCTATTCCAATTTTCAACCCTGGGGTTGGAGCAAACATGGCAAGGACATGCAGCGCAATACACCTGACGTGGTAGAGGTGGGTTCCACCTGGCTGGCGGCCTCGGTACAGAGGACCATGGTCAATTCTGAAGCCAAGTACCTGCTGTTCAAGTATGCGTTTGAATCGTGGCGGGTTTACCGGGTATCGCTGCGCACGGACGAACGCAACGAGAGATCGAGAAACGCAATTCTGCGGCTTGGCGCAACCTTTGAGGGCATCCGCCGGGCGGATGTGCCGGGCTGGGATGGCACGGTGCGGAACTCCGCTTTTTTTTCCGTCATTGAGTCCGAGTGGCCGGCTGTTAAAGGGGCCATGGAGCAGCGGCTGTACG
>JANQOA010000054.1 GCA_028279305.1 Pseudomonadales bacterium | reverse complement strand
CAGCCAGCATGGAATGGGCGGCCGGGCTGCAACCGGCTTCGCCGATACCTACCCCGATGCGTGCAGCGGCCAGTTGCCAGAAGTTCATCGCCAGGCCGGACAGCGCGGTCATGCCGCTCCACACCGCCAGCGAAATACCGATCAGGTTGCGCCGGTTCCAGCGGTCCGCAATGAGGGCCAGCGGCATGCCCAGGGTGGCGTAGAAGATGGCAAAGGCGGTGCCGGAAAGTAGACCCATGCCAAAATCGGACACACCAAGATCCGCCTTGATGGGTTCAATTAAGATCGAAAGAATCTGCCGGTCGATGAAGTTGAAGGTATATACAATGACCAGCACACCCAGGGTATATCGCTTTACGGTGTCGCTGATCAAAGGCTGGGCGAGGGCTGTCAAATTCTATCCTTATTATCGTTTTTCTCGGGTCTGCTGAAGAATATACGTCCTCGCAGCCCCGGGCTACCCGCGTCGGACAACCGTTGCCGGCCCGGCACACCGGATGACTTCGCCCCGGCTCTCGGTTAATCTCAAAACAATGACACGTTGTATGGTCGTACACCCCGCCGGGCGGCGCCCGCTGTGGCTGATAATTTTCGGTTTCTGCCTCACTATGCCCGTTGCCGCCGCGCCTACACCGGTGGCGGTGGCGGAAGTCACCCAGGTTGAGTTTGCCGATCCGGTTGAACTGGTAGGGTCCATCCTGCCCCGGCGCACGGCGTCGATCTCCACCCAGGTGAACGGCACCGTGGCATCAATCTGGGTGGACGAAGGCAGCCGCGTAGCCGCCGGTGACAAACTGTTACACCTGGATGCGGAGCTGGCGGAAATCGACGTCACCCGCGCCAATGCCCGGCTGCAGCAGGCGCAGGCGGAACTGCAGGAAACCCAGCGCAAACTGCGTGAAGCCGTAAGCCTGCGCGAACAGGGGCACATACCCGCTACCACCCTGGAAACCGCGCAAACTGAAGTTGCCGTGGCGCGCGCCGTGGTGGGGCAGAATCAGGCGGATCTGGCGGCGGCAAAAGAAACCCTGGCGCGGCACCTGGTCACCGCGCCTTTTGCCGGGGTCATCACCCGCAAACAGGCTGAACTCGGCCAATGGCTGAACACCGGCAGTCCGGCCCTGGAACTGGTGGACACCGGCCTGGTGCGCATTGAAGTTGCAGTACCCCAGCGCCATATTGCCGGGGTCAGTCTGGGTACCCGGGGTGAGATCATGCTGGATGCATTCCCCGAGCTGGCCCTGCAAAGTCAGGTGACAGCGATTATCCCCCGTGGCGCGGACAATGCCCGCACGGTGCCGGTGTGGCTGACCCTGGACAACAGCAGCGGGACGCTGCTGCCGGGTATGTCCGCGCGGGTGCGCCTCGGCGTCGGCAACGGCGACAGCCTGGCGCTGGCGGTACCTAACGATGCGCTGGTGCGCCGGGCGGACGGCAAAGTGCTGCTGTGGGTGCTGCGCGAAGACGAACCGGATTACCTGGTGGAGCCGGTGCCGGTAACGCTGGGCCGCCGTGACGCTCGCTACAGTGAAGTGGTCAGCAACGTCTTGCGGGTGGGCGACCTTGTGGTGGTGCGCGGCAACGAATCATTACGCCCCAACCAGGCGGTATACGTGGTTGAGGGTTATATGGTCGGGGGGCAATAGTGTTTCATGCAGCCATCGCGCGCCCGGTGGTGGTGACCGTAGGCATTCTTATATTGTGCCTCATGGGTGTGCTGGCGGTGTTTCAGGTACCGGTGCAGATGATTCCGGACATAGAAGCCCGCGTGTTGACGGTGGATACCCGCTGGCCCGGCGCGACCCCCCAGGACGTGGAAAAAGAAATTATTATCGAGCAGGAAGAGTACCTGCGCCGCATCCCCGGCCTGGAGCGTATTACCTCCCGGGCCAGCACCTCGCGGGCGGAAATTGAGTTGGAGTTCCCGCTCGGCGTAGACATGAACGAGGTGTTGATTCTGGTCAACAATGCGTTGTCCCAGGTGCCGGGTTATCCGGAAAACGTGGATGAGCCGCGCATCAATACCAGTTCCGTGTCCGACAACCCGTTTATGTTTTTCAGCGTGCAGCCGTTGCCCGGGAACCCGCGGCAGATAGACATCCGCACCCAGCAGGACTTTGTTGAGGACCATGTGCGCACCCGCCTGGAACAGGTGCCCGGGGTGTCGGACGTCGGCGTGACCGGCGGCGGTGAACGCCAGATCAGAATTCTGGTAGACCCCAGCAAGCTGGCGGAACGCGACCTGCGTTTGATTGACGTGCGTAATGCCATCCGCGAGCGCAACCGGGATGTCTCCGGCGGTGACGTCAACAGCGGCAAACGCCGCTATCTGCTGCGCACCGTGGGCCGCTTTGAAACCCTGGACGACATGCGCCGTCTGGTCATCGAGCGCCGCGGTGAATCGCTGATCCGGCTGGCCGATGTGGCGGAAGTGGAAGAGAGTTACGCGGAGATCCGCAACTACGCCTATACCCGCAGCAACCCCATGATCGGCATGCGGCTGCGCAAGGAAGTAGGCGCCAATGTTGTCGAAGTAAAAGCCGGCGTGCTGCAGGCCATTGACGAACTGAACAACGGCCTGCTGGCGGAGCGCGGCCTGCGGCTGCGGCTGACCTCGGACGACGTGGTCTATGTTGTGGAAGCGGTACAGGTGGTGTGGCGTAACCTGCTGATCGGCGCGGTGCTGGCCACCCTGACCATGTTCGCTTTCCTGCGTTCGCCGTCCGCCACGGCGATCGGCGCGGTGGGTATTCCCATCTGCACCATCGCGGCGTTTCTCGGTTTGCTGGCCACCGGACGTACCATCAACGTCATTTCCCTGGCCGGCGTGGCGTTTGCCATCGGCATGACACTGGACAACAACATCGTGGTGCTGGAAAACATTTACCGGCACCTGGCGATGGGCAAAAGCCGGCTCAAAGCCGCGCTGGAAGGGGTCACCGAGGTGTGGCCGGCGGTGCTGGCGTCAACTCTGACCACGGTATTTGTTTTTCTGCCCATCGTGTTTATCCAGGACGAAGCCGGCCAACTGTACTCGGACATTGCGGTGGCCATTGCCGCGTCCATCATTATGTCTCTGCTGGTGGCCACCATGCTTGTCCCAACCGCGTCGGGCCGCTTGTTGAAGGTGCCGAGTATGGAGAGCCAGACCGGTTGGCTGGCCAACAAGGGCACTGAGGTGCAGGCTGCCATCGTCAAGCTGGTGCGCTGGCTGTTGCGCAGCGTCACCCGGCGTTTGTGTGTGGTCGGCGGGGCGCTGGCCACCTCGGTGCTGATCCTGCTGTTTCTGACACCGGCGGCTGAATACCTGCCGGAAGGTGAAGAAGCCAAGGTATTCGGCCTGATGTTTGCGCCCCCGGGCTACAACATCGACACCATGCG
>JANQOA010000048.1 GCA_028279305.1 Pseudomonadales bacterium | reverse complement strand
TCAGCCCCGGGCGAGGCATCCACACGATCCTGCTGCTTTGCCGTCGATTTCTCCTAGCAGGAAACGGATCATCGACGTAAGCGGAGTTTTTAGGCCGCTTGTGCGTAAGTTTCGTCGTTGGCAACTATATAAAGTTACAGCGATTGTTTAACGAGAGTCACTACCCTCTCGGCATGCACCGCAAGTTTCAGTACCCGCGTCGAAACCAGGTCGCCCCCAAAGTCTTACTTCAGGTTGTATGTCCAGGTCAGCGGTTACGCTTGCTGTACTTTTACATTCTTTCCTGAGTCTTTACCTCTCTTTCTTGAGTCTTTAACTATCTTTCCTGAGTCTTTGACTCTATGTCTGTTAATCCATATATCTGTTTGCTCTGCCGGCTTTTCAAGCCGGCGTAGTCCGGCGTTTATTCTACCACGTCCTTGGTGTGTCTTTGTGCGCCAGTTACTTTTGCATGTGTGGGCTGCAGGCCTTATGGCGTTTGGCTTTTAGCCGGAATTTGGCTCACACTACCCCTATTATGACCCTGCTTGCTGGCATTTTGTTTCTTGTGTCGTCGTTGTTGGCCTGGCATTGCGTTAAAACCGGGCGCAGCAAGAGTTGGGTGTACCTTATTCTCTTTCTGCCCTTTGTCGGCAGCGTTTTATACGTTTTTACGCAGTTGCTGCCGGAGCTGCGGGCAGGGTCCGCCAGACCTGTGGGAGGTGCCGGTCCGGCCGCCGGGTCGGGGCGTACGGCCATTCATGTCGTCAAAAGCGTTGAGGAGCTGAAAGACCGCAAGTACAAGCTGCTGGCTGCTGATGCCGCGTTACCCGACAACGATGGTGTGTTGAAGTGCCGGGAGCAGTTGGCGGACGAATGTGTGCAGGCGGAGCTGTACGAGGATGCGGAAGCCCTCTATCAGGCCAGTCTGCAGGGGGACCAGCGCACAGACCCGCGTATTCAGCTCAAGCTCGCTCAGGTGCTGTTTGCCCAGGATCTGTTTGCGCGCTGCCGGGTGCAGTTGGAGGAGCTGATTACAGATAATCCGGATTTCCGCTCTCCCGAAGGGCATTTGCTCTATGCGCGGGCGCTGGAAGCGCTGAATGACAGAAACGTGGTCGAAGAGTACGAAGCCTTGTTGACCAATTATCCGGGGGAAGAAGCCCAGGTTCGTTATGCGCTGTATCTGCAGACCCAGGGGGAGTTTACCCGCGCCCACAAGTTGTTTACCGACTGTCTGGCGCGGTGCCGGCGGGCGTCCGGGGATTATCAGCGCAGCCAGGCGCCGTGGATCACAATTGCGCGTGCTCAACTGCAAAAACCGCCCCATGATCCGGTACACTAAGTATATGTTTTGTATGGTGTTTAGCCGAAAGCTGCTGTTTTCGGCGGGTCTTGTTGCGTTGCTTGCCGCACCTCTGCCGGCTGCCGCGCTGGATGCCCGTGCGCTGGTTGAGCGTGCCACCGAACTCATTGAGCAGGAACAGTACAACCTGGCGCGCACCTATCTGGCGCCGGCCCTCATCGACCCTTACCTCACCCGCGGGGAGCGGTCACGGGCGTATTACTTCCGCGGTTATACCTTTAATGTGCAGGATATGCCGGTATCTGCGGTGCGGGACTATAACCGGGCGTTGGAATTTAACCCCGCCAACGCGGTGGCCCTGGTGGCGCTGGGGGTGGCCCACAGCCTTGGCCGCGGTGTGGAAGCAGATCTCACCGTGGGTTTCCGTTACTACGAACAGGCGGCGGCGCTGGATTATGCGCCGGCCCATTTCCATGTGGGGCGGGCGCTGCTGTTCGGCCGGGGAGTGGAGAAGAACGTGCCGTTGGCGCGCCGGTCGCTGGAAAAAGCCGCCGCCGCGGACCACCTGTTTGCCATGAATCACATGGCTGCCAGTTTCCGCAGCCACCACGTGGCGGAACCGGAGCCGCGCATCGCGGAAGCCTGGTACCGCAAGGCGCACGCGGCGGGTTCCACCCAGGCTTTGATGTATATGGGTTTCATGCATGCCAACGGCGAGTTGGGTGAAGTTGACAACCGGCGTGCGGCAAAACTGTATCAGCAGGCGTTGGATGAAGGCCTGGAGGATGCCGGGGTTAACCTGGCCCACGCCTACCTCACCGGCACCGGGGTGGAACAGAGTGACAGCCGCGCGTTTGATCTCTACCAGCGCGCGGGTCTGGCCGGGGTGGCCGGCAGTTTTGTCGGGCTGGGTCACATGTATGAATTTGGTCTGGGCACGGCGCCGAACGCGGACCGGGCGCGGCAGTGGTACGAGCGCGGCGCTTTGCAGGGTCAGCAAAATGCCACCATGCGGCTGGTGGCTTATTATCTGAAGCAGCCTGACGCCGCCTCCCGCGCCCAGGCGCTGCGCTGGTCCAAGGTCGCCGCGGAATCCGGTGACGCCCAGGCGCAAAACGATTATGCTTGGTTGTTGGCCACCTCGAAGTATGACGAGTTGCGCAACGGCACTTTGGCGCTGGATGCGGCCCACAAGGCCGTTGCAAAAAATTCCAGCGCTTCATATCTGGATACTCTGGCTGCCGCTTACGCGGAGCTGGGGAATTTTGAGCGGGCGGTGGCGACCCAACAGCAGGCCATTGCAGCCATCAGTGGAGAAGAGTTGGATATCAAATCAGAGTTGGAACTGCGCCTGGAGCAATACCGCCGCAGCCAGCCCTGGCGGGAGTAGCATGGGTTGACAGCCTCCGCTTTGTTGCAAAAAGCGGCTGTCACAAAAAGACGGACGGGGAACCTGAACTTTGAGTATCGATCAGACACGTACGGAAGCCGTGTACGCGGTCATCCAGCAGTTATTCAGCGACGGTAAAACCGCGGTGCGTCCCGGTGATGTCGCAGATGTGTTTCGTGCCCGCAATGAACCCATACCGGTGTGGCAGCTGCGGGCGGACTTCACGCTGCTAGAAAGCATGCAGCGCATAGTCTGTGAGCAGGAATCCGGTGACTGGTTTCTGACCGAAAACGCGTCGTTGAAGGACGCCGGCTGACGTCATGCAAACCGCCATAGATATCCAGGCATTACCGAGGGTCGATAACCCCGGGCGCATTGCCATCCTCAAGTCCAAGTGGTACCCGGAACTGGTGCAGAATATGGCTGACGCCTGTGTTGAGGTGCTCAGCGATTGCGGCTATCAGCAGATCGAGCAGCACACCTTGCCCGGTTCGTTGGAGCTGCCGCTGGCCGCCAGGGATCTGCTTGCCACCGATGTGGACAATACCATCGACGCCATTGTCTGTTTCGGCATTATTGTTAAGGGCGACACTCTGCACTTTGAGATGATCAGCACCGAGTGCATGCGCGGCCTGGGTGAGGTGATGCACGAATTCCGCCGCCCGGTGGTGGTGGAAGTGCTGCCGGTGTTCACCATGGAGCAGGCGCAAGAGCGCGCCGGCA
Organism: Pseudomonadales bacterium; assembly: GCA_028279305.1. GTDB lineage: Bacteria > Pseudomonadota > Gammaproteobacteria > Pseudomonadales > Azotimanducaceae > UBA4421. Next base: position 3,693 of record JANQOA010000048.1, on the reverse strand, counting down.
AGAGTGACATGAACAAGGGTTATGAGGCGGCTGCCTGTGCTATAGAAATGGTGGCCTGGCGGCGCTCCATCGGCGCCTGAGCCTGTTGTTAACGGTGGCTGCTTTTCAGCAGACGCTGTTTATCCCGCTGCCAGTCTTTTTCCCGGGTTGACGCCCGCTTGTCATGCTGCTGTTTGCCTTTGGCCAGAGCGATTTCGCACTTTACTTTGTTGCCTTTCCAGTACAACGCCAGGGGTATGCAGGTAAAACCTTTTTGTTGGGTGGCGGCAAATAGCTGTGCCAACTCCCGGGCGTGCAGCAACAGTTTGCGATTGCGCTGGGGTTCCGCCACCACGTGGGTACTGGCGCTGGCCAGCGGGGTAATGTTGGCACTGGACAGGTAGGCTTCCCCCTGGTGCAGATTGACAAAAGCGTCGGTCAGCTGCACCCGGCCGTCGCGGATGCTCTTCAGCTCCCAGCCCTGCAGCGCAATTCCGGCTTCAAAAGTCTGCTCAATAAAATAGTCACGGCGCGCTCGCTTGTTTTGCGCAATGCTGCCGGGGCTGGTTTTTTTCTTGCTGGCCATAACTGCGTGGTTGGTGGGTAGTCCCTGCAAAATCGCGCGCAGTATAACGGCAATAAGTAGTAGAATAACCGCCCAATTTCATACATAAAGTTCTGTGTTATGGCATTGGCTTCTGATTCCCGTCACGGCATGTGGTCCAGCCGCTGGTTATTTGTGCTGGCTGCCGCCGGGTCCGCGGTTGGTCTGGGTAACATCTGGAAATTTCCCTACATCACCGGCGAAAACGGGGGTGGCGCTTTTGTCCTGATCTATCTGGTGTGCGTGGCCCTGGTGGGTATCCCCATTATGATGTCGGAAGTCATGATGGGGCGGCAGGGGCGGTCCAGCCCCATCCATACCATGCGCAAACTCACCGACGATGCGAACCGTTCCCGGCGCTGGACCTTCATCGGCTGGATGGGCGTGATTGCCGGTTTTCTCATTCTTTCCTATTACGCGGTTATTGCCGGTTGGGCGCTGAAATATATCTGGATCACCGCCAGCGGTACCTTTGAGGCGGCGACGCCGGATCTGGCCAGCAGCACGTTCAACGAATTCCTGACGGACCCGCTGCAGTTAATCGGTTTCCAGACGTTGTTTATGGTGCTGACCATCTGGATTGTCGGCCGCGGAGTCAGCAAAGGCCTGGAAACCGCCATCCGCTGGTTCATGCCGTTGCTGTTTGTGCTGTTGATCGTCCTGCTGGGTTACAGCATAAACTCCGGCGGATTTGCCCAGGGCTGGGCCTTCATGTTTGATCTGAAATTTGATCAGGTCACCCCGGAAACCTGGCTGATTGCCATGGGCCAGGCATTTTTTACCCTCAGCCTGGGCATGGGTACGATGATGGCTTACGGCGCCTACGTGCCGCAAAGTGCCGGCATCGGCAGTACCGTGGTCACCATCGCGCTGCTGGACACGGCGGTGGCGGTATCCGCCGGCCTGGCGATTTTTCCGATTGTGTTTGCCAACGGGTTAGAACCGGGTCAGGGTCCCGGGCTGATGTTTGTTACCGTGCCCCTTGCCTTCGGCCAGCTGCCGCTGGGCGCGGTGTTCGGTACGGTGTTTTTTGTGCTGGTGAGCTTTGCCGCCATCACTTCCGCCATCTCGTTAACCGAGCCGGCATTGGCTTATCTGGTGGAGGAGTACAATGCCAAGCGCCAGCGGGTTGCCATCAGCCTCGGCGTCATGTGCTGGGCCCTGGGGCTGGGCACCGTGTTATCGTTTAACGTCTGGTCGGACTTTTATATTGTAGGGGGGCTTACCTTTTTTGATTTTGTCGACTACGTTTCGCAGAACGTCATGTTGCCGTTGGGTGGTTTGTTAATAGCGTTGTTTGCGGTGTGGGCTCTGCCCCATGCGGTACGCGAAAAGCAGCTGGGCCTGAAACCCGGCGCGCTGAATGTTTCCTGGAAACTGGTTGGCGGTGTCATTGCGCCGGTAGGCGTGCTGCTGGTGTTCATCTATTCGGTGCTGCCGGTACTGCGCAGCCTGTATGAAAATGTAGTGGCTCTGATGGGCTGACCGCACCCCGCTCATGACTCAGATTTCCCGCTCCGCCCTGGTTGAGGCTCCTGCCGCGGCTGCTTATGAAGTGGTTGTGGATGTGGAGCGTTACCCCGAGTTTCTGCCTAACTGCAAGTCGGTACAGGTGCTGGAATCCCACACCCACGGGCTGGTCGCGGCGGTCACCGTAGCCGGCCGGGGGTTGACCGAACGTTTTGTGACGACCAATTCCCATATGCCGGGACAGTCGGTACTGATGAGCCTGCGCGAGGGTCCGTTTCGGCGCCTGGAAGGGGAATGGATTTTCACCCAGATCGGCGACATGGGTTGCCGTATCGACATGCACCTGGAATTTGTTCCCAAAGGTTTGCTGGCGCGGTTGTTGTCCGGCCTGGCTGAAGGTATTGCCAACAAGCTGGTTGATGCTTTCAGCGAGCGGGTGGTGCAGCAGTATCAGTTGCAGCGGTCCGATGAGTGAACCGGAGATTACCGTGGAGGTTGTTTATGCTGAACCGCGCCGAACCGTCAGCCGCATCCTGCACCTGGCCGCCGGCACCACCGTTGCTGAAGCGCTGGGGCAAGTGCGGGAGAGTGAGGCGTTTGCCGGGGTGGATTGCAGCCGGGTGGGTGTATTCGGTGAAGCCTGCAGCGGCAGCCGCGTGCTGCGGCACCGGGACCGGCTGGAAATTTACCGCCCGCTGGTAACGGATGCAAAAACGGCACGCCGCCGGCGGGCGCTGAGCCAGCCCGGCAAAAAGCCGCAAAGCCGGCCGGGAAATTAGTCCGCGCCGGTATCCGTACTCTGGTGGTTGGCGCTGGTGTCCGTTGTATTGGATGCGGGTGTGGTTGCCGGAGTGTTTTCTTCTTCCTGGGCCGGGTCTCCGGGTTCGGCCTGGGTACCGCGGACTTCCTCAATGGCCGCGGTGGGCGCCATGTCGCCGGTGAAGTAGGCCAGCGCGTCACCCTCGAAAAAGAGCGTCATGTGCACGGTTTGTTCCAGCACCCCGGGGATATCCAGGGTATAGATGTAGTCCCAGCGGTCTTCATTGAAGGTATTGCGCAGCACCGGCTCACCCATGACATAGGCAACCTGGCTGCGGCTCATGCCGGGTTTCAGGCGGTCGATCATCTCCTGAGTGATGACGTTACCCTGCTGTACGGAAATTTTGTGCACCCGGGGCATTTTGAGGCTCGGCAGGCTGCAGCCGCCGGCAATGAGGCAAAGGCCGACGATGGCCCCCATGCGGCGTATGGTGCGCCCTCGGGTACCGCTGTCGAAGTTACTCAGCGGGAGTATGCGGCGCTGGAAAATGCTTGTGCTCAAATCAACTGGCCCTGGCCTTGGCAACAGAGCGGCGATAGTACCCAAGCTTAAAGCGGATATCTAATTCAAGAATCAGCAGCTTGTAACAGGGTCTGGGCGTAATCCCGGGTTTTTTCGTTGATGTCCGCGCCGGCCAGCATGCGGGCCAGCTCATCCACCCGGCTGACCTCGTCCAGGTAGTGGATGTCAGTATGGTTGCCCTCTTTCACCACCCGGTAGTGGTGGTTGCCGAGGGCGGCGACCTGCGGTGCGTGGGTGACGCAAATCACCTGGGTGTGTTGGGCCAGGTCGCGCAACAGGCGGCCTACCGTGTCAGCAG
>JANQOA010000035.1 GCA_028279305.1 Pseudomonadales bacterium | reverse complement strand
GGCTGTGGCAGATTTACCTGTTGTTTGCCCTGTTCGGCGCCGCCAACACCGGGGTGTCCCTGGTGGTGGGCACCACGCTGATCACCTGGTGGTTTCCGGGCCGCAACCGCTCCATAGCCCTTTCCATAGCGTCTACCGGCCTGTCCCTGGGCGGCATCGTGATCACGCCGGTGTGTGCTTATCTGTTTAATGCCAACGGGCTGGCAGCCAGCATGCCGTGGCTGGGGGTGGCCTTTGCGGTGCTGATTATCCCCATTGCCCTGCTGCTGGTACGGGCGCCGGAGCAGCCGGCCTCCAGCGAACCCATGCAGGAGGGCGGCAACTGGGGCTATCAGCAGGCGGTGCGCAGCCGGTTTTTCATTCTGCTGACCCTGGGCTACGTGATGTGCATGGGTGCCCAGGTCGGCGGTATCGCCCATCTTTATAATCTGGTGGAAAATGTTGCGGGCTTTGCCACCGCCGCCACCGCGGTGCAGGTGCTGACGGTGTGCAGCATCAGCGGCCGCTTTGCCGGCGGCTGGCTGGTGACTCGAATGCAGCCGCGGGTATTCACGCTGATCAATCTGGTTCTGCAGATGCTGGGCCTGCTGCTGCTCAGCCGCGCGGGCAGCGCGGCGCAGGCTTTGCTTGGCGCTGCGGTGCTGGGCCTGAGCGTGGGCAACCTGCTGATGATGCAGCCGCTGTGGCTGGCTGACGCCTTCCCCGGGCCGGTTTACCCGCGCGTCTTTGCGCTGGCCAATGCTCTCACGGTTGCCGGTGTGGCTTTGGGACCCTTGTTAATGGGCTGGGTCTTCGATCTGTCCGGTTACGGCTCTGCTTATCTCGGCGCGGTGATATTATCAGCTACCGCCTGGGCGGTGGTGTGGGCAGCCGGGCCAACCGCCCGGCGGACGTCAACTTGAGCTTTGCAACCAACCGCAGTTTGCGGTGTCTGAATGGAAGGGAGCTTTACTTGAGTGAATTTCTGTAAGAGGAATGTAGTTACAACATGAAAATCTCCTTAAGCACGGTCTTGCTGGTGTTGGCCGTTTTGTTTTACAGCGTTGCGGCCCGGGCTGCGTTGCCGTTTGCGGTGCCGGGACAGGGTGAACTGCCGAGCCTGGCCGATATGCTGGAAGGGGTAAACCCGGCGGTGGTTAACATTGCCACATACACCACTGTCAAAGTCAGCAATCCGTTGTTGGACGATCCTTTTTTCCGCCGTTTCTTTAACGTTCCGCGCAACGTGCCGCGCAGCCGCCGCACCCAGAGCGCGGGTTCGGGGGTGGTGGTAGACGCGGCCAAGGGTTATATCGTGACCAATAATCACGTGGTGGAACGGGCTGATGAAATTACCGTGCATCTGGCGGATGGACGCGCCCTGCAGGCGGAGATGATTGGGCGCGACCCGCAGGTGGATCTGGCGGTGCTGCGGGTGGACGCGGAGGATCTTGTGCAACTGGAGTTCGCCGACAGCACCGGCGTGCGGGTGGGGGATTTTGTCGTTGCCATCGGCAACCCGTTCGGTCTCAACCAGACCGTTACCAGCGGCATAGTCAGCGCGTTAGGGCGCAGCGGCCTGGGCATCGAAGGTTATGAGGACTTTATTCAAACTGATGCGCCGATCAACCCGGGCAACTCCGGCGGCGCGCTGGTGGACCTCAGGGGTGATCTGGTGGGTATCAATACCGCCATTCTCGCTCCCACCGGCGGCAATGTGGGTATTGGTTTTGCCATTCCCGCCAATATGGTGGCGGCCATCCTTGATGAACTGATTGAAAAGGGAGAAGTGCGGCGCGGCATTATCGGCATCACCGTGCAGGCGTTGAACAACGAACTGGCTCAGGCATTTGATGTGGACCGGCGGGACGGCGTGGTTGTTGTTGACGTAGAGCCCAACAGCGCCGCGGCGGCTGCCGGGCTGGTGGCCGGTGACGTGATTTCCCGGGTCGGCGACCGCAACGTGCGTAAGATTTCGGATTTCCACAGTCAGGCGGCGGTGATGTTTATCGGCGATGAGGTGGATATCGAGATCATCCGCAACGGCCGCAAGCGGGACATAACCCTGGAGTTGACTGAAAACACCCAGCAGCAGGTCGCCGGGCGGCGTATCGATCCGCGCCTGGCCGGAGCGGAATTTGAGAACTTCTGGAATCAGGACGACGGCCAGAGTTCCGGCGTGCTGGCCACCTATGTCGACCCGCAGGGCAAGTCCTATGCTTACGGTTTACGCGCCGGTGACGTCATTGTCGGGGCCAACCGCAGAACGGTGCGGGACATAGCGGAATTCCGCGAGGTACTTGGCCTGGACAGCCGCCTGATCAGGCTGCGGGTATACCGCAACGGGCGTTTCGGCGACGTGCTGGTGCGCTGACCGCGCTGCCGCCGGCTTGCCGGGCAGAGCCCCTGGGTTCAGGTCAGGATTGTTCAGCCGGGCATGCTGCTCAGTCGAACATAATGACGTTGCGCGCCACCTCCCCGGTTTCCAGCGCTGCCAGGCCGTCATTAACGTCTTCCAGCTTGATGCGTCCGGAAATCAGGTCGTCCAGGTGCAAGCGGCCCTGCAGGTAGAAGTCGACAAACCGGGGCATGTCCACGCGGAAGCGGTTGGAGCCCATGTTCGAGCCTTGCATTTTGCGCTCCATAAGAAACTCGGGGCCGTGCAGTTCCACGTTAACACCCACCGGAATCATGCCGATGATGGTGGCGGTGCCGCCGAAATTCAGCATTTTGAAAGCCTGTTCCGCGGTTTGTTTCAAGCCGATGGCTTCAAACGAATAGTGCACGCCGCCGCCGGTCATTTCCCGCACTTCACCCACCGCGTCGCCGGAACTGGCGTTCACCACGTCGGTGGCGCCGAATTTCCGGGCCAGTTCCAGTTTGCTGTCCACCATGTCAACCGCGATGATGCGGGCGGCGCCGGCAATGGCGGCACCGTTAATGGCAGACAGGCCTACGCCGCCGCAGCCGATGACCGCCACCGTGGAGCCGGGTTCAACCGCGGCGGTATGGATGACCGCGCCAACCCCGGTGGTTACTCCGCAACCGATCAGCGCGGCCCGGTCTAACGGCATGTCTTCGCGCACCTTCACGATGGCGTGTTCGTGCACCAGCATGTATTCGGCAAAGGACGAAAGGTTGAGAAACTGCGCAATGGCCTCATCACCGGAGGCCAGACGTGAGGGTTGGCCCTCCCCGCGTTGCAGCTCCGGTTCCTGGCACAGCGACATGTGGCCGGTCAGGCAATGTTCACAATGGCCGCAGAATGCTGACAGGCAGGTGATGACATGGTCGCCGGGCTTAACGTAGGTCACGTCGCTGCCCACCGCTTCCACCACGCCGGCTGATTCGTGCCCCAGCACCGCCGGCAGCGGATAGGGGTAGGAGCCATTCTGGAAGTGCAGGTCCGAATGGCATACACCGGCGGCAACGGTGCGCACCAGTACCTCCCGCGGCGCCGGGTCGCCGTGCTGGATGTCTTCGATTTCCAGGGGTTTGTTAACCTCCCTCAATACAGCAGCTTTCATCTGGTGTCCTCTCATTTGTATATTTGGTGTTAACCTCTCAGATGGTGCCAAAGGGTCCGGCGGAATACAAAGTTTTTGGCAATAAGGTTTACATGAAATTGAGACGGCATCAGCGGTATTAGATGGTATTAATTGGTCTGGGCAGTAATCTGGGCGCTTCGCCGGAGGTGGTAGCCCGCGCCATGGCTGAGCTGGCGCGCTTTGCCCTGCCTGACAGCCTTGTGCGCTCGCGCCTGTGGCGCACCTCTCCGGTGGATTGTCCGCCGGATGCAGGCGCATTTATTAACGCCGCGGTTGCTTTTCGGGCGGCCGCCGGTCTAACTCCCGAGAGGCTGCTGGCGCAGTTGAAAGCCATGGAACGGGCTTACGGGCGCGGCAAGAAAATTGTGAGAAATGCACCCCGGGAGTTGGACCTGGATCTGTTAGTATTTGACGCGGAGAGGCGGAATACCCCGGACTTTGTGCTGCCGCATCCGCGCGCGACCCAACGATTGTTTGTGTTGGCGCCGTTGGCGGAAGTTGCCCCGGACTTGTGTTGGCCTGGTTGTGAACTCACGGTAAACGAATTATTAGCGCAGCTTAAGACGGATGAACAGGTTATACCACTGCCGCAGGATGGTGATTACGGCGCTGGCCGCTTGCCAACTGATCGGGGCTGAAGTCTGGGCCTACGACGCCGGGCTGCACCAACAACTTACATTTATTGCCGCCCGCCAGTACAATCAGTGCGCGCAGATCCACGGCGGCTTGTCGCGTCTGTCAGCGCTGGATACCCGCTACATTGTAAAAGCCAACGTCGCCCAGGCTGACGCCAACGTGTTTGTGCGGATGTTCCGCTGGAGTTATTACAACCGTGAAGATCAGTCCAACCGGGCCATGTTAGGCGTCATCGAAACCCGCTTTCACGAACGTTTTAACGAGTTGTCGGCAAAACTGGCGGAGCCCAGGGACCGCTCGCGCAACCTGCGCAACCTGGGGCGGGTAGTCAACTATGTTCAGGATGTTACTTCCCCGGCCCATGTGGTGCCCGTGTTCACCGGGCGTTGGTGGCGCTTTTCCTGGAATGACCGTTTTGACCGTTTCCCGGTGGATACCGAGCGGGTGGAAGCACTGGTTGCTGACAGCTGTGAAGTGGTCTTAAGTCCGCCGGACACTTATGCCAAGGTTTTGAACGATACAGCGGCGGATACCCTGGCGGCGGTGCGCGGCCGCATCTATGACTATCCTACCACCTGGGAAGCCTACTGGACGCTGGCCCGCCGCCCCGGGGATTTTGGGGAATACGGCCGCGCCGGCAACCAGTTCGGCAACCGCACCGAGTTCCGCTGCGGTGACGGGCAGCGTTGCCTGCTGTTGGAGAACGATCCGTTGTATCAGGAATTTGCCGTGCGCCGCCATGTGAAGGCGGTGCTGGCCAGCATGCGCAGCATCCGGCTGGCGCAACTACAGGCTCAGCACAACGGCAACCCGGCCCCGGCTGACAGCACCCTGGCCCAGGAAAGGCCTGAGCCGTGACCCCCATGCTGCCGCGGCGTCTTCTGCCCGGGTTGCTGTGGCTGCTCATGTGGCCGTGCTGGGCCGCCCAGGGTACGTCCAGCAATCTGGAAAGTTTTGTTGACGGCATCATGGAGCAGGCGGTGGTCAACGGCGCTACGGTGGGTGCCACCGTGGCGCTGGTGCAGGATGGACGCCTGGTCATGGCGCGCGGTTACGGTTACGCGGATCTGACCGCGGCCATTCCGGTGCAGGCCAGGGTAAACAGTTTCCGCATCGGCAGCATCACCAAGGTGCTGGGCTGGATGGCGGTGCTGCAGCAGGTTGAGGCCGGCAGGCTGGACCTGGATACGGATGTAAATGAGTATCTGCGCAACTTCAATCTGTCCAGCGACTTTACAGATCCGGTGACCTTGCGGCATCTGATGACCCACACCGCGGGTTTTGAAGATGACTGGACCCGCCTGTTTGCCGGCGGCCCGCGCCAGTTGGGCAGTCTGCAGGCCAACCTGGAGCAGCAGCTGCCCAGACGGGTGCGCCTGCCGGGTACGGTCACCGCGTATTCCAACTACGGCTCCGCGCTGGCCGGCCATATTGTTGCCAATGTCAGCGGCCAGGACTGGCACGACTACGTTCAGGCCAACCTGTTGCAGCCCATGCGCATGCAGGCGTCGTCCACCCGCCAGCCGTTGCCGGAGCCGCTCGCCGCCAACCGGGCCAAGGGTTACGTTAAATCAGCGGACGGCTTTGTCGAGCAGGGCTTCAGCTACATTCCGCTGGCGCCGGCGGGCGCGGCCAGCGCCACGGCGGTGGACATGGCGCGGTTGATGGTGGAGCTGCTCAACCCCGGCAGCACCGGGGTGTTGAGTGCGGAATCCAAAGCCCAGTTGCTGGGCGGCGCCTTTGTTGTGGATCCGCGGGTAAACGGCATGACTCTGGGCATGTATCAGATGAGCCGCGGACAGGCGCCGGCGGTGGGTCATGACGGCAGTACCATGATCTTCCATTCCCGCATGGTGTTGTGGCCCCAGGCGCGCATGGGTTTGTTTGTCTCGGTGAATACCGACAGCGGCGTCAATGTGGTGCGCGCACTGTCGGACACCCTGTCAGCCCGGCTTGGCTTTGATATCCGCCCGGATGCGGAAAATCAGGCCCAGGGCATAAACAACGGCCTGAGTTATCAGGGCCGCTATCTCACCACCCGGCGCAACTTTTCCAATGCAACCAAACTGTTGGCCTGGGTGGACAGCGTGAACGTGCTGTTCGACCGCGGCCAGGAACAGTTGCTGGTGCAGGATATGTTCGGCCAGCGCCGTTTTGCGCACCTCGGCGGGGAGGTTTACCAGCAGGTGAACGGTCCTGCGCGCATGGTGTTTGCCCAGAATGGCCGGCAGAAAGTCTTATACCTGTCCGACCGGCCGATGCTGGCTTATACCGCGGTGGAAGGGGCGGAAGGGCTGGATGTGACGGTGTACGTGCTGGGCTTCTGGCTGCTGCTGACGCTGTCGGTACTGCTGTATTGGCCGCTGACCTGGATATGGCGGCCTGCGTCGTCCTCCGGCGGGGGCGGCGGGCTGACCTTTATTGTGCTGCTGTCAACTGCGGTGGTGCTGGCGTTTTTTGCCCAGGTGATCAGTTCAGCTGCGGATCAGGTGGCCTTCATGTTCAGCGGCATCAGCCGCCTTGAAAGCCGCTTATGGCTGCCTGCGGTGTATGTGCTGCTGGTTGGCGTACAGTTTGTTTACCTGTACAGAGTGTGGGTCAAAGGGCTGTGGTGGCCGCTGCGGCGGATCCACTTCACGATTCTGTTACTGGCGCAGATTGGCCTGGCGTGGTGGTTCTGGCAGTGGAATCTGCTGCCTGAGGAATTGCGCCGGTTGTGGATGTAGCCGCGGCTTCGCAATAGGCGTAAGGCTCGCCGTGGTCGCGGCTGATCACCTGGCAGAAAACGTGCTGCGCCGGGTCACAGGCGATTTCTCCGGCGCTGACCAGAGCCGCGCTGTCAGCGCTGGTGCTGATTCCGATTGGCTGGGTGCTGGCGGAGCTGTCTGCTTCTGCTATGCCGGGCTGGCTGTCCCTTTCATGATTGCTGGCAGGATTGCTTTCACGACTGCCGGCAGGATTGCTGCGGCGGCTGTTCGCCCCGGGACCGCTGCCGGGCCTGGGTCCGCTGTCTGCGCCGCCCGCCGTTGCTGCCGGTTTTGCCGCGGCCGGCATTGCGGCGCCTGAGGGTTGTGCAGGTTCCGCTGCCGTTTGCGTATCTGTGTTCTGGTGTTGTTGTTTGTCAAAGTCCAGGGTGCGTAACAGCAGCCCGCCGGCCGCCATAAACAGCAGCAGCACCGCTGCGTTGGTCCAGTTGGCGCGCCGCCGCGCGGGGTCTGCGGACGACGCCTGCGCAGGGTCCGGCAACGGTGCGGCAACCAGGGCGGCAATTTGCTGCAGGGCTTCATCACTGGATCTGCCCGGCCAGTTCGAAATGTCAAAGTGCCGGTTGCTGGCGATGCGGCTATCAGCGCCGGGTTTGTGCAGATAAAGGGCAATGGTTTCGGCAACCCCGGGCGGCGGCTTCACGGCTTCCTGCCAGCGTGAGAATTTGCGTTTCGGCAGCAGCAACACGCGCTGATTACGTGCTTCCGCCAGGCGCCTGCAGACCCGGACATCAATGCCCAATACGCGCATGTGGTCCAGCAAGAGTTTGATGCGCGGGGTCTGGGTAAGCTCGCTGACCAGATCCACCTGTGCCATTACTGAAGCTTAGCCGAACCTGCCGGAAGTGCATGGCACGCGGGAATAGCGTAGGGTTGTGGGTTTGTGATTAACCAGAGGCCGGCTTGAGCGAACCCCTGCAACTGGGCTTGACCCCGTGGAATTTCGGCGACCTGTCGGCGCCCAGCCTGTGTGAACAGGCGCAGTTTGCGGAACGTGCCGGGTATGGCTCCATCTGGCTGCCGGAGAATCATTTTGGCGCCAATGCGCTGCCCGATCCGCTGACCCTGCTGGCCAGTGTGGCCGGCGCCACCGGGCAGATAAAACTGGGCACCACCAGTTATCTGCTGACCTTGCGCAACCCCCTGCAGGCCGCGGAACAGGTAGCGGTGCTGGATCAGTTGAGCGGCGGCCGGGTGATTCTCGGCGTCGGCCGCGGCTACGCGCCGGAAATGCTGCGCGCCTTTCACGTGCCGCCGAAGGAAAAGCGCCGCATATTTGCCTGGTCCCTGGAATTGATGCGCGCCGCCTGGGCGGGTCAGCCGGTATCCCTGGATGGTGATATGGAACATGCCGTGCAGGTGCACCCGCAGCCGCTGCAGCAACCGCACCCGCCGTTGTGGGTGGCGGCGTTTGGCCCCAAAGCGCTGGCTCAGGCCGGCCGGCTGGGCTTGCCGTATCTGTGCTCGCCTATGGAAAGCCTGGCCACCCTGCGTGACAATTATGCCCGCCACGGGCAAGCGGCGGACGCTGCTGACAGCCCCTTGAGCGGGGTGGTTCCGCTCATGCGCACGGTGTTTGTCAGCAATGACCGGCGCATGCTCAAGCAGGTAAAACAAGCCCTGCAGGAGCAGGTGGACAACGCCCGCCTGCAGACGGGTGAAGGGGTAGCGGATTGGACCATAGTGGGTGAGCCGGCTGAGGTGCGGGAGCAGGTGGCCGCGTACCGCGAAACCCTGGGCATGACCCATATGATCGCCACGCGGCTGCGGATTTCAGGCCTGGAGGAAAGTGTGCTGCGCACCAGCGTGGGCCTGTTGGCGGAAACCCTGGAAAACAGTTGAAGAAACAAATGGCATAAGGGGAGAAAAATGGGCTTCAACATTTTGTGGCCGGCGATGCGCTGGCCCGATAACCGTGAAATTGAAATAAACAGCGTCGGGGAGCATCAGGCGCACTTCTGTGAGCGCTACGATGACGTTTCGGAAGAACTGTGGTCCACCTGCGACGCGGTGGTCAGTATCAATGATATCCCGGCGGAGATCCGCGCCAGGATGACAAACTGCCGCATATTTGTGACCCCCAAGGTCGGCTTTGACAATATCGATCTGCAGGCCTGGGCGGCGCTGGGGGTGCCGGTCTGCAACGTGCCGGATTACGGCACCCAGGAGGTGGCGGATCACGCCATGGCGCTGATGCTGTCGCTGATGAAAGGTATCACCTTCCACACCAGGGAGTTGAAGCAGGATCCGCGCGGCCTGTGGCGGCCGGCTTTGAATCCCTACGGCAAGCGCCTGTCGGTTTGTGTGTGCGGAATTGTCGGCGTCGGGCGCATCGGCACCGCGGCGGCGCTGCGCGCCAAAGCCTTCGGCATGGATGTGGTGATGTATGACCCGTACCGGGAAAACGGCGCTGATCTGAGCCTGGGCATCCGCCGGGTGCATTCTCTGCAGGATTTGTTCAGTCAGAGTGATGTAGTCAGCCTGCATGCGCCCCTGTCCGCTGAGACTGACAAGCTGATAAACGCGGAGGTGCTGAACGCCAGCAAGCCGGGGCTGATTCTGGTTAACACCGCGCGCGGGCCGCTGATTGATCTGGATGCACTGTACGATGCGCTGAAGGCTGACAAGCTGCAGGCGGTTGGCCTGGATGTGCTGCCGGAGGAGCCGGCCAATCCGGACCATCCCTTGATCAAAGCCTGGGCAGCGGACGAAGAGTGGATCAATCACCGCCTGCTGCTGACGCCGCACTCAGCGTTTTTCACGCCGGAAAGCGTATACGACATGCGCTTCAAGGGCGGCGAGGTGGCGGTCACGTATCTGGGCGGCGGCCGCCTGAACAACTGCGTAAATTCTGCATGGCTGGATAAACCGCGCTGATGCAGCCCAATTATGAAAAACGCCGGCAGCGGGTGTTCCTGATCCTGTCGGGCATCTTCCTTGGTACGCTGGCGTTGTTAAACGTGTTGGGGATCAGCCGTTTTATTGATCTCTCATTTGAAGTCTTCGGCTACCGCGTGCCCATGGTGGTGGCTGTTGGTGTGTTGCCCTATCCGGTCACCTTTATGTGCACGGACCTGATCAGCGAACTGTTCGGCGAAAAGAAAGCCCGCGATATGGTCTGGGTGGGGCTGCTGTTGAATGTGTGGGTGATTTTCCTGCTGTGGCTGGGCGGCGTGCTGCCCGGCTTTGAACCCCTGGACCCGGAAACCGGCGCGCCGGCAGTGGATGCCGCGGGGCGCCTGCCGGTGTTTTACGAGATCCGGCAACTGGCGTTCGGTGCCGTGGCTGCGTCCATGCTGGCGTACCTGGCCGCCCAATTCTGCGATGTGCGCCTGTTCCACTTCTGGAAGAAGCTGACCGGCGGCCGGCACCTGTGGCTGCGCAACAACGCATCCACCATGGTCAGTCAGATAGTCGACACCACCGCGGTTATTCTCATCACTCACTTTTACGCCAACGCGCTGCCGATCGTGGCGGGGGATCCGCTGTGGCCGCAGTTGCTTGTATTTATTCTGTCCGGCTACGTATTCAAGCTGCTGGTTGCGGCGGTGGATACCGGGCCGGTTTATCTTGCCGTGCGTTATCTGCGGCCTTATCTTGGCCTGCGCGGCACGGAAGAAGCCACCGGCGGTTAACGGTTAACGGCCGGGTGCGGCGGAACTTGGACGGCTTGCCGAGGCCGGGTTGGATAGCTTTGAGGAGGGTAGGTGTGGCTGCTGTAACGAGAACCGGACATAGATACTCCGACAGCCGGGACAGGGTGACGCTTGACGTGTGGTTTCCACCGGCGCAGGTGAATCCCGGGCAGCCGCCGCGCAGTTGCCCGGCCCTGCAGTGCGGGCTGATTGTAGGGGACGTGGTTGAAGTTGAAGTTGCCGACCTGCAGCAGCCGCCGGCCTCCGCCGAAGATGCTTACCTGCGCCTGCACCTGCTGTCGGAATGCCGCATGCCACCCAACAGCATGAACCTGGAAGGCATATTCAGCGTGCTGCACAATGTTGCCTGGACTTCAGCAGGTCCGGTGTTGCCGGACCGGGTGGCGGAACTGCGCGCGGCACTGGCGCCGCAGCACCAGCAGGTGACGGTGTTCTGCATTGATAAATTCCCCCGCATGGTGGACTACGTGGTGCCGGAACAGGTGCGTATCGGCGACGCGGACCGGGTGCGTCTGGGTGCCCATCTGGCGCCGGGCACCACCGTTATGCACGAGGGATTTGTCAACTATAACGCCGGCTCCCTGGGTGCAGCGATGATTGAGGGCCGGGTCACCCCCGGGGTTGTGGTGGGCCGCGACAGTGACGTGGGGGCCGGTTCCAGCATCATGGGCACTCTGTCCGGCGGCGGCAAACAGGTGAACGCCATTGGTGAGCGCTCCCTGCTGGGCGCCAACGGCGGCATCGGCATCTCCCTGGGTGACGACTGTGTGGTGGAAGCCGGCCTTTATGTCACCGCCGGCACCAAGGTGCGTACGCCGGATGGGCAAGTGGTCCCGGCGCGGCAGTTGTCCGGACAATCCGGCCTGCTGTTCAGGCGCAACAGCCAGAGCGGGCAGGTGGAAGTGATCAGCTCAGCCGGCACCGACTGGGGCGGTCTGAACCAGGATCTGCATAAGCAGGATTAGCCCGCTAGCGTTCAATCTGCCCCAGGTTGGCGTGCAGGACGGTACCGTTGAGCACGGGATGACCGGCTGCCCAGAACAGGGTGTCGGCAATTTCATCGGGATGGACGAGACGGTTGTATGCGCTCATGCCCTGCACCTGTTGCATGGCTTCTTCCGGCACATGGGCGCGCAGCATCTCAGTATCCGTAAACCCCGGGCAGATACAGGCGGTGTGGATGTCGCGTCCGGCCAGATCCTGGCAGGTGGCGCGCATCATGCCGACCATGGCGTGTTTGCTGGTGACATAACTGAAAGAGCCGGGTACGGCTTTCTCCGCCAGGGTTGATCCCACATACAGAATACTCGAGCCCGGACTCATAAACGGGATAACAAAGTAGTTCAGCGTATTCGGCGCAATCACATTCACTTCCAGTACCGCGCGCAATTCGTTGCTGGGGGTTTCCAGGGCGCTGTCGTTGGCCATCCGCGCCGCGTTGTGCAGCAGCACGATCTGCTCCGCGTTCTGCAGGGTCGGAGTGATCTGCGAGCTGATCTGCTCGATAAATCCGGCTTCCGCCAGGTCACAATTGATGTGCGTCACGGTGTCCAGCGGGCAGCGCCGCCGCGACAGATTGATAACCTGGTAACCGGCTTTGACGAAGGTTTCCGCGGTGTGCAGGCCGATACCCGCGCTGGCGCCGGTGATCAAGAGACATTTCATGCGGTTCCCTCCTTGGGTAGGGGTTCTAAACCTTGCACGCTGGACCAGTGTGCGGTTGCCCATTGGCCTTCCCCGGAAGAACAGCGCAGGGTGATGCGGCGGATATCCAGGGGTTTGATATCTGTGCGAGCGCGTAACTGCGCCAGCAGATAATGTGATAATTCCTCTACGGTGACGTTGCGTACCGGCAGCAGGGTCAGATCCCGCGGCAGAAATGGAATGCGTTCGCCGGCAAACACAACATAAGTGTACTGTTCATCCTGCTCGATGGTGACGTAGGGTGAGTGCCGGGGCATCAGCACCTGCTCGTCCAACTCGTCACACAGGGCTTTAACGGCGTTCTTGAGAATGTTGTAGTCGAAGGTCAGGCCGTCGTCACCCACCGGCGCGTCCACGTCCAGGGTGACCTGGAAATTGTGGCCGTGCAGGTGTTCCCGTTCGGTGGCGCTGAACAGGGTGAAGTGGGCGGCGGCAAAGTGCAGGTATTCCTTGCTGATCTCGATTCTGGTCATAGGGCCGGTCATGAGTGCTTATTTGTCTTCCTGAATTCGGTTCAGAATCAGACCATAGAAGAAGTCGGAACCCCGTGAAAAATACCAGCCTAAGTGGTTATGGCATTGGGCACAACTGGCCAGGCGCCAGACAAAACCCATAAACCAGGAATCCGCCGCCTGGGGGTCGCCGGAGATATCGCAGCCCAGCGCCTGAGCAAAACAGCCGATGTGGAAACGGAAATTGTGCGGGTTTACAAAACTGTGGTCGTGGCTGCCGTTGACTTCTATTTTGTGTTCCGTCTTAGTGATGGTATTGGAGCATGCTGCGCAGTAGATAAAATTTTTGTCTTCAGCCTCCTCCATGTCTAACATCGACCGGAGTTTTGGGTCCAGAGTGGAAGCGGGTGGATCTTTGACTTCGCTCATGACAACAACCGTAGACCATTCAGGGGAGTTGTGTTGGATACATTTGCTAGCATCTTTCAGCGCGCCGCCCAGCGCAAGGGGGGTGATGACGCTCTTGAAGCTTTATTGCCCGATCCGCAGCACAGCGCCAAAACGCCGCAGCAGCTGAGCGCCCTGGATGATACCGAAATTCTGGCTGAAATGACCAAATGTGTCTTCCGGTCCGGCTTTGTGTGGAAGATCATCGAGAACAAGTGGCCGGGTTTTGAAGCGGCCTTTCACGGCTTTGATGTCACCCGCTGCGCCATGTTGTCGGATGAGGACCTGGAGCAGTTGCAGAACAATACTGACATCGTGCGCAACGCGAAAAAAATTATCAGCGTGCGCAACAATGCCCAGTACATTCTGGATATGCGCCGGGAACACGGCAGCTTCGGCAAATTTCTCAGCCAGTGGCCGCAGCATGACTTTGTTGAGCTGTGGGCCCACCTGAAGAAAAACGGCGACCGGCTGGGCGGTCAGACCGGGCGCTTCTGCCTGCGCTTCATCGGCCGCGACACACCCATGTTTTCCACCGACGTGGTTAAGGCGCTGGTGCAGCAGCAGGTGGTGGACAAGGAGCCGACCAGCAAAAAAGCGCTGTTGGCCACCCAGGAAGCCTTTAACCAGTGGCAGCGGGAAAGCGGCCGCCCCTACGCTCAGATCTCCCGGGTGCTGGCCTGTTCAGTGCCTTAGGGGAGGGCTACAATCAGCAGTACTGATGTGCTGGCTAAAAGTGAATACAGGGGCTGATGAACGCTAAGACGCGCGAACAGGTTTCCGGCATGCAGACCGCCGGGCAGGCGGTCCGCAGAGCTTTTGATGCCATGGTGGCGCAAACCAGGCCGGGCGTGACCACCGCGGAGCTGGATGCGGTAGGGGCGCGGGTGCTGGCGGAACAGGGGGCGGTGTCCGCGCCGCAGATGTATTACAACTTTCCCGGCGCCACCTGCATCTCGGTAAACCATGAGGCCGCCCATGGTATTCCCGGCGAGCGCGTGCTGCGGGACGGTGACATGATTAATATCGACGTGTCCGCCAATGTGCATGGCTTTGTCGCGGACATGGGTCAGTCTTTTGTTATCGGCCAAGGTGCTCCGGAGCAGCAGCGCATTTGCGCCAGCGTGCGGGAGGCGGTGCACAACGCCATCCGCAAGGTCCGCTCCGGGCGTTCGCTGAATGTGATCGGCCGCGCGGTGCAGGCGGTTGCCGACCGTGAGGGTTATCAGATTGTACGTAACCTGGGCAGCCACGGCGTGGGTGATTCCATTCATGAAGAACCGTCTTATACGCCATACGACAATCCTGACGAGCAGCGTAAGCTGAAACGCGGCATGGTGCTGACCATCGAACCTTTTTTCAGCACCGGCACCGAGTGGGTGGAAGAGGAAGACGACGGCTGGACCTTGTCCGTGCCGCCGGGGCAGCTGGTTGCCCAGTATGAACATACCCTGATCGTCACCGACCGCGGTGCGCTGGTGGTTACCCAGTAGATGCGCTACGGGTTGGATGCGCAACAGCGGGCGTTTCAGCAGGAGGTAGAGGCGTTCCTGGCTCAGGCGCTGCCGGGGGACCTGGCGGCCCGGGGCAAGCAGGGGGCAAGCGTCAGCAAAGCGGAATTGACCGCGTGGACGCGGGTGTTGAACGCCAGGGGCTGGGCTGCCCCGCACTGGCCGGTGGAACATGGCGGTACCGGCTGGAACCTGGTGCAGCGGCATATATTTGATGTCGCCTGCCGTACCGCCCACGCGCCGCAGCTATCCGGGTTTGGCTTCAACATGGTCGGCCCCGCCATTGCCAGATACGGCTCGGCCCGGCAGCAGGCGGAGTTCCTGCCGAAGATCCGCAATGCGGATCTGTGGTTCTGTCAGGGTTACTCAGAGCCCCAGGCGGGTTCGGACCTGGCCAGCCTCAGCACCCGGGCGGAGCGCGACGGTGATGATTACCTGGTCAACGGCCAGAAGATCTGGACCTCAGGGGCGGAACATGCGGACTGGATTTTCTGCCTGGTGCGCACCGATCCCGAGGTGCAGCAACAGAAGGGCATCAGCTTTCTGCTGGTGGATTTGAACTCTCCCGGAGTCAGCGTGCAGCCGCTGTATGCGTTCAACGGCAAGCGGTTGTGGAACCAGGTGTTTTTTGCAGACGTGCGGGTGCCGGTCAGCCAGCGCCTGGGCGAGGAGAACTACGGCTGGACGGTGGCCAAAAGCCTGCTGGGCGACGAACGCCTGCTGGTTTCCCGGGTGGCGGAGAACACCCGCGTGCTGGGGATTGTGCGTGAAGTGATGGCGGACACCAGCCGCGGCCCGCGGGACAGCAGCCAGCAGGCGCGGCTGGACATGCTGGCGATACGCCTCAAGGCGCTGGAAATGACCAGCCTGCGGATTCTTTCCGCCGCTGATGCCGGCGGCCGGATCGGCGCGGAGCCTTCGATGTTAAAACTCAAAGGCAGCGAGTTGGTGCAGGCTCAGGACGCGCTGCTGTTTGACCTGATAGGTTACCTGGCGCTGCCCCGGGACAGCGCGGACAACGGGCACCCCTGGCCGGGGCCGGCGTATGCCGAGTACGTTGCGTCCGGGCGCTACCATCACCGCGGCTACACCATTGCCGGGGGTTCGTCGGAGGTGCAGCACAACATCATCGCCAAGCAGGTGCTGGGGTTGTGAATGTGACAGCCGGCTTACTGGGCGGCGCCTGCATCGGCCTGGCTGCCGTGTGGCTGTATTTGAGCATCGGCCGCATTGCCGGCATCAGCGGTATCACGGCGCAGGCTTTGCAGGCGGCGGGGCGTACGACTGCGCCCAGACCCTGGTGGGCCCTGTACTTCATTGTCGGCCTGGGCGCGGGCGGCTGGCTGGCTTATATGTTTACCGGCGCACCGGTCAGGGTGGACCTGTCGTTGCAGAACAGTATGTGGTTGCTTGCCGGAGGTGTGCTGGTTGGTTTTGGTACGCGTCTGGGTTCCGGATGTACCAGCGGCCACGGCGTGTGCGGCATGGCGCGCTTTTCCACCCGCTCGCTGAGCGCCACGCTGACTTTTCTGCTGGTGGGCGTGCTGACCGCCACGCTGGTGGACCTGCTGGGGTTGAAATGAAAAATATCGCAGCGCTGCTGGCGGGCACGGTGTTCGGCGCGGGTCTGGTCATCGGCGGCATGACCGAGCCGGATAAGGTGCTGGCGTTTCTCACCTTGAACAGCAACTGGGACGCCACGCTGATATTTGTGCTCGGCGCGGCGGTCAGCGTTGCAGCGGTGGGTTTTGCCCTGGCCGGCCGCCTGCCGGCGCCTTTGTTCAGCCAGCAGTTTCACACCCCCGCCGGCACCGCTGTCGACCGCCCGCTGTTGCTGGGGGCGGTGATCTTTGGCCTCGGCTGGGGGTTGAGCGGATTCTGTCCGGGCCCGGCGCTGGTGGGCATCATGACCCTGGACCCCCGCGCCGCGGTGTTTATGTTGGCTTATCTGGCCGGTGTGCTGGCTTTTCAACACTACAGCCGCTTGCAGCAGGCAGTGCCTGAAGGCAGCGCCGCCGGGGACGGTTAGTAAAACTGTTACTTTTTTCTTGCAGTTTCTAATTTCCGGCGTAGGATGCGCGCTTTAAGAGAGGAGCATTATCCGCATGAGGATCCCGTTTCTTTTCCTGCCCGCTGCTGTCCTGTCCGTCTTGCTGCTTTCCGCCTGCCAACCTGATACTCCACCCGCTGCCGCGGTACAGGTTCCGGACCTGCCGGGCGCCACGCCGTGGACCGATCTGCAGGTTGAAGACCACGCGGACACCTTTCATTTTGCTATTGTCAGCGACCGCACCGGGGGCGCGCGGCCCGGGGTGTTTGCCGGGGCCATGCCCAGAATCAACCGCCTGTCGCCGGCCTTTGTGGTCAGCGTCGGTGACCTGATTGAAGGCTATACCGACAACCAGGCTCAACTCGACCGGGAATGGGACGAAATCGAATCTTATGTGGGCCAGCTTGAGGCGCCGTTCTTCTACACGCCCGGCAACCATGACATGAACAATGAGGTTATGGCGCGCACCTGGCAGCAGCGTTTCGGACCCTCCTATTATCACTTCCTGTACAAAGACGTACTGTTTGTGGTGCTGAATTCGGAACTGTTCGGTATGGTCGGCGCTGCGGATACGCCGGTGCCGGGGCCCTGGCAGCAAAGTGAACAGATGGCCTTTGTCGCCCAGGTGCTGGCCCGGTACCCATCACCCCGCTGGACCATTGTCCTGTTACACCAGCCGCTGTGGGATGCCCGTGAAATTAATCCTGACTGGCTGCAGGTTGAGGAGCTGCTGGGGCAGCGTCAGTACACTGTGTTTGCCGGGCATTTCCATCAGTACAACCTGGCGCGCCGCCACGACCGGAAGTTTATTACTCTGGCCACCACCGGCGGCGGCAGCGGTTTGCGCGGCGACGTTTATGGTGAGTTTGATCAGGTGGCCTGGGTCACCATGGGTCCGGACGGACCGCGGATCGCCAATGTGGTACTGGACGGCATTCTGCAGGAGGACGTCTCCGACAATGCCCTGCGCGCAGCCCTGGGTGATATCAGCGACGGCATACAACTGCAGATGGAGCTGGCGTCCGGCGAGACATTCACCAGCAGCCGGCAACTGCTCTCCATCAGCAATGCGGGTGACAGCCCGCTGACGGTATCACCCGGCATCAGCAAGCCCGGCAGCTTTAACATCAGCGGTTTGATCCCGCTGGAGGTGGCGCCGGGACAGACCGTGGAACTGCCCCTGACGCTGGCGGCACAACAGCCTACGCCTTATGCGGAGCTGGCGCCGGCGGCGGTGGACTGGACGTTGACCGGCGCGGTGGGGGAGCGCCCGGTGCAGTTTGTGCACCGCATGGCGGTGTTACCGCTGACCCGGCATAAAATTCTGAGTGTCGCGGACGCACCGGATATCAACGGTGATCTCACGGATTGGCCGGAGTTGCGCTTTCAGGCCAGGCGGCAGGGGGACGTGGCCAGTCCGGCGCTGTCGGCGGAGGATGCCTCGTTTGCATTTGACGTGCGCGCGGACGCATCCCAGTTGTACGTGGCTGTGGAGGTGACGGATGATGACGTACAGAACGACGCCAACAGGCTGCCCCGCAGTCAGGACGCCATCACCCTCAGCATCGACCCCCGCGGCGACGCTGAGCGCAACCGCAGTATGGGTATTGGTGAAGCGGTGCTGGGCGGCGACATGGAAAAAATGATTGTCACCATGCTCACCCCCGGCCCGGCCGCGGAAGACAAG
The DNA here is from genome assembly GCA_028279305.1 of Pseudomonadales bacterium. Classification (GTDB taxonomy): domain Bacteria; phylum Pseudomonadota; class Gammaproteobacteria; order Pseudomonadales; family Azotimanducaceae; genus UBA4421. The sequence continues at coordinate 14,477 of JANQOA010000035.1, read as the reverse complement.
CTGTTGCCGTTTATTGCCGACACCAATGCCGCCATAACAGCGGTGACAGTGCCCACGTCTGACGGCTACCGCATGGAGGCTGCCGTACCCTTCAGCCTGCTGAGCGAAAAGGCCGGCGGTGAGTGGGACGCGTTGCGGATCGCCATTGCCATCTACGATCTGGACGCCGGTGACCACAGCCCGGTACAGCTGCACTGGCAGCCGTACCGCTATGGCGCGGCCAGCATCCCCGGCTCGCATACCTTTGTGCGTTAGGCAGTGATAGATAGTGAACCGTGTGGTTAGGGGTTTCTCAACTTAAACCGCTGAATTTTTCCGGTCGCGGTTTTCGGCAGCTCGTCCACCACTTCCACCCAACGGGGGCGTTTATACGCCGCCAGCAAGCTGCTGACATGATCAATCAAGGTCTGCTCCGTGGCAGCCGGGTCCGTTGCCGGCGTCTGTTCCGCTTTGACAACAAACGCCTTGGGTTTGGTTAGCTGGTCGTCGTCTTCGCAGCCGACAACCGCGGCTTCTGCCACCCACGGGTGCTGCAGCAGGGCATTTTCCACCTCCATGGGGGAAACGTAGATGCCGCCCACTTTCAGCAGATCGTCACTGCGCCCGCAGTAGACATAAGCACCGTCCGCGTTGCGCAGGTATTTGTCGCCGCTGCGCAGCCAGCGTTTGCCCTGGCGCATGCTGAATGCGGCCTGGTTCAGTTCCGGGCGCTGCCAGTAGCCGCTGGACAGGCTGGCGCCGCAAACATACAGGTCTCCCATGACTTCCGCTTCCTGCACCGGCTGCAGGTTGTCATCGAGAATCTGCACGTCGATGCCCGCAACCGGCGTGCCGCTGGCGCCGGGGGTGACCGCGTCCAGGCGGTTGGACATATAGATGTGCAGCATTTCGGTGGAGCCGATACCGTCCAGGATGGTGCTGCCGGTGTTGCCGCGCCAGCGTTCGAATATTGCCTCCGGCAACGCTTCGCCGGCGCTGACGCAGACCCGCAGGCGGTGTTCCGCGGGCAGGTTGCCGGTGTTCAACAGCATGGCGTAAAGGGTGGGCACGCCAAAAAACACCGTCGGCTGGTGCACCTCCAGAATGGTGCGGACGCTGTCCGGGGCCGGCGGCCCGTCCAGCAGGATGCTGGTGGCCCCGGCGTACATGGGAAAAGTCATGGCGTTGCCCAGGCCGTAAGCAAAAAACAGTTTGGCGGCGGAAAACACTACGTCCTGTTCATTTAACTGCAATACGCCGCTGCCGTAGTTTTCCGCGGTGGCCAGCAGGTCTGCGTAACGGTGAATAACTCCCTTGGGTTTACCGGTGGTGCCTGAGGTGTACAGCCAGAAGCCGGCCTCCATGTCCTGTTCCGCCTGCAGCGCCGCGTCGGCGGGGGAGGGCATTTGCGCCAGCGCTGCCGGCAGGTCCGTCCATGTTCCGTCAGCAGGACTGCTGTCCGTAAGCCAACAGTGCGGCAGATCCGCCGGCAACAGAGGCAGCAGCGGCGGATCAGCCACCACCGCGTCCGCCTGGCTGTCAGCGGCGATAAACGCATAATCTTCAGCGGTGAGCAGGGTATTCAGGGGCACCGGTACAAATCCGGCCCGCATCGCACCGAGGAAACACACCGGCCAGGTCACGGAATCCAGCAGCGCCAGCAATATCCTTGCGCCCGGTTGCAGGCCGGCTGCCTCCAACAAGGCGCCAAAACGGCAGGCGGCATCCGCTACGTCAGCAAAGCTGCGCGCGCCGGTACGGTCTATGAAAGCGGTGGCAGCGCCGCGCCCGGTGTGCAGGTTGCGGGTCAGCAGATCAGTCGGGCGGTCCTGCATAATCCGGCTTACGCGGCAATTCTGACGTATTCAAAACCACCGGGCTGTCCGCCCACGCCGTTTTTCGGCGGTGAGATCCAGCCGGCGTAAGCCCCGGTTTTGTCCACGGGAGTCATCAGGCTGAGCACATATTCGTTGTCCGCCGGGGCGGCCAGAAATTCATGTTGCTGTTGCTGCCAGGCGTTTTCGCTCAGCACCACCCCCGCCGGCGAAACGTGGGCGCTGGCATACATGCCCTGTTTGCGGTTAAACGCTCGGTGCGGCAGGCGCAACTCGAACTCGATGCCGTGGCTGCGGATCACCCGGTTCCAGGACTCAACAATGCCGCGGCAGTCGCTGATGTAGTCGTCTACCAGCCTTGCGTTAATGGCGTTCATGGCCGGCATCTGCTGTTCGCTGAACACCCCGTCCTGCAGGGTCAGCACCGGATAGGTATCGTTCAGCAACTGGTGATCGTCGTCAATGTCGCTTTCGCGGAAGCGGCCTTTGATGCCGGCGTTAAACGCGGTGGCTGCGTTGGTGGACAATTCGGAGCCGAACAGGTCCAACGTCACGGAAAAGTGGAAGTTCATTTTTCGCTGCAGCAACGGCAGGTCTATTACCCCCAGTTCCCGCAGCCGGCTGATGTCCCCGGGGTCGCTGATGCCGTGTGCCTGCATGACCCGGCAGGTGCGGTCGATAATCCGCTCCACGCCGCTTTTGCCGACAAACATATGATGACCTTCTTCGGTAATCATGAAGCGGCAGGAGCGGGACAGGGGGTCGAAGCCGGACTGGGCCAGAGATTCCAGCTGCATCTTGCCGTCACGGTCGGTGAAGCTGGTGAACAGGAAAAAAGACAGCCAGTCCGGGGTTTCCTCGTTAAAAGCGCCGAGGATGCGCGGCCGGTCTTCATCGCCGGAGGTGCGCTGCAGCAGCATGTCCGCTTCTTCGCGGCCGTCGCGGCCGAAGTAGCGGTGCAGCAGGTAAGCCATGGCCCACAGGTGGCGGCCCTCCTCCACGTTGACCTGGAACAGGTTGCGCATATCGTACAGGGACGGTGCGGTGTGGCCGAGGAAGCGCTGCTGTTCCACCGAGGCCGGCTCGGTGTCACCCTGGATGACTATCAGACGGCGCAGCAGGTTACGGTATTCACCCGGTACTTCCTGCCAGGCCGGTTCTCCCTTGTGTTCGCCGAACGGAATGGTGCGGCCCTGTTCGGCGGGTGCTAACAGGATACCCCACCGGTATTCCGGCATACGCACAAACCCGAATTTGGCCCAGTTGCCTTTTTCCACCCCCACCGCGGTGCGCAGGTAGACCTGAGCCTGCTGAAAGTCGGTTGGCCCGGAATGGGTCCACCAGTCCAGGAACTTGGGCCGCCACTGTTCCAGCGCCCGCAGCAAACGGCGGTCGGACGACAGGTTAACGTTGTTCGGAATCAGGGTGTCGTAGCTGACTTGATCGGACATCACTCCCTCCTGTTGCGGGCGCCTAGACTCTGTTTTTGTCGAACGCCGGCCGCCGCCCGCTGCCGTACAATGGTAGCGCACCTTGCGGCCCCACCGCATTAGGCCGCTGAAACACCCAATTCTGCCAGGCGCTGAGGCGGGCAAAAATTTTGCTTTCCATGGTTTCGGGGCCGGCAAAGCGCAGGTTTGCCTCCATGGCGGTGAGCGCGTCCGCGGAAAAACCGGCGCGGGCCTCTTCCAACAGGCGGATTTCGTCTTCCCAGTCGATATCGTCCAGAGCCGCGGTGATCAGCTCCGCGGCCGCCGCGGCGGCGGCATCCAGAGGCTGGCCGCGCAACTGCTGCGCCGCGGCCAGCGCTTGCGGCCGCTCCAGGAAGCGCACTTGCAGACGGCTGAGGCCGTTGACCATGGGGTGGGCGGCAAAATTGGCGCCGCTCAGGGTCAGGTGCGCTTCCGCGGCCGGCTCTGCGTCGGCAAACAAACCTTCCAGCATATAGGCGCGGTCCGCGGCCAGCGCCACCTCTGCCAGGAATCCCGCAAAGCAGCTGCCTGGCTCAATCAGCGTGAACAGCGAGCGTGACGTCAGGTCCAGACGTTTCAGCACCCGGGTGATGTACAGATTCACTTCGCGCACAAACCAGTGCTGCCGGTGTGCCTGCAGGAAACGGTCAAATGCCAGCACCCGCTCCGGATCGCCGCGGCTTGTGAAAAACAGGCTGCCCAGGGTGGGTTCGTTAAAGCGCAGTTCCAGCAGCGCATCGTCCAATTCGCGCATCAGCCGCAACGGCCAGAAGCTGTCACTCAGCGCCGCGTCGGGGTTGCCGGGGGGCGGTTCTGCGGGCCCCAGGATGTTGATCCGGGCCTGATGGCGTGACGGTTCCAGGGTCACCTGCAGGCTGGAGTATTGCAGGCTGTTGCGGTCTGTTTGTTTATCAAGGGGCCCCAGGACGGGGCCGCCGGCATCGGGCCGGTCGGATGCAGCCGCCAGGGCGGCTGCCAAGGTCCGGCAGCGTTCGCTGAAAGTTGAGCGGGGCGCCACTTCATCCACCAGGCGCGCATCCCTGGCCGCGGCTCCGCGCATACCTTCCTCCTGGGTACAGAACACGTCCGCCACGTCGCGGCGCACGCGGCGTTTATCGACGATGCGGGTGAGCCCGCCGGTACCCGGCAGCACGCCGAGCAGAGGCACTTCAGGCAGAGACACCGCGGCGTTACCGTCGTCCAGCAGGATGATTTTTTCCGTTGCCAGCGCCAGTTCATAACCGCCGCCGGCGGCACTGCCCTGCAAAGCGGTAAAATAGATCTGTCCCGAATGGCGGCTGGCGTCCTCGATGGCGTTGCGCGTCTCGTTAGTGAATTTGCAGAAGTTGACCTTGTGCATGTGTGAGGCGGCGGCCAGCATGCGGATGTTGGCACCGGCGCAGAAAATGTTGTCTTTGCCGGAACACAACATCACCACCTTTACTTCGGGATGCTCAAAGCGCAGCCGCTGCACCGCGTCCGCCAGTTCAATATCCACGCTCAGGTCGTAAGAGTTCTGCTTCAGTTCATAGCTGTCCTGCAACCCGCCGCCCTCGTCAACGTCCAGAATCAGTCTGGCCAGCGGCGGCTCAAACTCCAGCCGCCAGTGGCGGTAGTCCGGTGGTTGGGTGTTGAAGTTGATGCGCTGGGACATGACGCGGCTCAATCAGCTGTAAGCCGCTCATGCTATCAAATTGGCCGCCCGCTGCTCGAGGGGAGAACTTGCTAAACATCACTCGCCGGTGTTAGACATGGGCCGCGGGTAGATGCGGCAGGCAGCAGATGACGGACGATTTTTATTGTGACGAAGCCCTCAGCGGCAAGACACCGGTTGAGGTGGTAGCGGAGACGGATGAGGTGCTTGCTTTTCACCACACCCGGCCCTTCTGGCCGGTTCACATTGTGGTTGTCCCCAAACTCCATGTGCCATCTTTGACAGACCTGGGGGAAGGTGACGAGGATCTGCTGCACAAGGTGCTGGCCACGGTGCGGCAGGTGGCCGGGCAAGTGGAGCTTAAGCATGGGGCGTGCAGGGTGCTGACCAATCTGGGGCGTTACCAGGATTCCAAACACCTGCACTTCCATGTCTGCAGCGGTGAACCCCTGCGCTGACCTGTTGGCTGACATCCTGGAGCCGGTTCGGGCGACAACAAAAATGTGCCGGCTGGAGGGTGTGTGTCTCCAGCCGGCACGCCAAGGGGCAAACGGCTACTGCATTGCCGTTTGCACCCGGGGGCTAATTATCCTGGGCGCCGTCCGCAATCCAGCCGCGCAGTTTCTGGATCAGTTCGTTGCTTAACGCGGGCTGGCCCAGAGGCATCCGTGCCCCGCCGGCGGCGGTGCCTTCAACCTTCTGCACCAGATAGCTGTTATCCGGATCGCCGGGCTGCACCCGGTTCAAAGCAGGCGCCTGCAGGCTGGCCACGCCGACAATGTTGCTGAACGCCTGACCGGCTGACAGGTTCATGCCCTGGGCCGGGGTAGCGCCGCCGTGACAGCCGGAAGAGGCACAGCTTACGGAGAAAATTTCGTTCTGGATTTCAGTCAGGGTAGGCGCTGCGGGAGCGGCTGCTTCCACGGCAAATGTCGCCGTGAAAATGCCGCCCGGGTTGCCGTCACCGTCACCGTCCAGAACGGCACCGCTGGGGTCGCTCAGCGGCGGCGTGTTGTCCAGCGTGAACTGATAAGTGTCAGCCGCCAGCGGCGCCGCGCTTAAATCAAAACTGATTTCCATGCCGCTGAGTGCCGCCGCCGGCAGCGCCACCGCCGTTTCATTGCCGTTGCTGAAGTCGGCGTCGCCGCCGCTGGCGAGCAGGGCAAACTGGTCGGCATCCACGCTGTCAGCCAGAACGTTGCGGTTAAAGACCAGGGTCAGGGCATCCGGCGCGGTGCCGGTACTGCCGTCAGCCGGGGCGATGCTGCTGACCATGAACGTACCGCCGGCGGCCGGGCTGGACATGGCGGGTTCAATCTGCCCGCGGACCGCGCCGCCGGGTTCACCGGGGGTGGCGGCCTGCACGTACAGCCCGCGGTTACGCAGCGCGGCGTAAACGGCACTGTCCAGCGCCTGGTCCAGCAGCATCCAGTGAGCGGGATTGGTTGTGTCCTGGGTGAAATTGAACAGCAGGGGCCCGTTCTGCATGGCCGGTGCCTGGTGAACGCTGACTGTATCTGCGTCGTTGAGCCCCGCCAGGTTGACGTGGGTGGTCAGGGTGTGGGTGGCGGCGGTAATGGTACTCGCCGCAATGCCCGAGCCGCTGCCGGCGGCGGGGGGCACCACGTCACCCGGGCTCAGCGCGGTCAAGGCCACTTCAATGCCTTCGGGCACAATTTGACCGCGCACTTCTCCAGGCGGGTTGGCGGGCGTGTGCAGGTTCAGATACAGGGCGCCGCGGCTGAACAGATCATATTGTGCACCGCTGAGTACCGCATCAGGTGCTGAACTCCAACGGCTTACATCGGTGGGATCCTGGATCAGGTCAATCTCCACCGGGCCGGTGTTGCCGGCCAGACCGCTGTGCACGTGGGCGGCCACCGCGTCGTCCAGGCCGCTGGCGTTGATGGTGGCGACAATAGCCAGGCTTTGCAGGTTCAGCGTCACCGCGCCCAGGGCGCTGCCGGCGCTGGTCACCGGCGGTACGCTTTGATTGCCGGTCATCGGCGTGAACAGCAGGGTAACCCCGTCGGGGATCAGCTGGCCGCGGATTTCCCCGGCGGGTATCGCCGGGGTGTGTACGTTCAGATACAACTCGCCGTTGTTCAAACTGCTCAACTGGTCTTCGTCCAGCACCGTGCCCGCGGGTGCCAGCCAGTGGCTGACGTCGTTGGCATCCTGTTCCAGGTCCACCACCACGGGGCCGTTGGCGCCGGCAAACCCGGCGTGGACGTGGGCCGCCACGGCATCGTCCACGCCGCTGGCGGTGATATGCACTTCAACGCCGCCGGTATTGTCGTTCAGGGTCAGGCCGGCGTTGCCGCTGGCGCTGGTGGTCAGCGGCGGCACCTCCTGGTTACCGTCTAATTCAGCAATAATTACGGTAATGCCCGCCGGTGCAATCTGGCCGCGTACTTCCCCCGGCGGGTTGGCGGGGGTATGCACGTTCAGATACCAGGCGCCGCTGTCCAGCCGGTCCTGCTGTTCCGCGGTCAGCATGGTGCCCGCCGCCGCCAGCCAGTGGGCCGGATTGTCGGGATCCTGCTCCAGCTCGATGTCCACCGGCCCGTTGGTGCCGGCAAAACCGGTGTGCACATGAGCGGCCACCGCGTCGTCCAGGCCGAAGGTGGTGATGTGCAGTTGCAGTTCAGCGGTGTCGGTGTTCAGAGTCAGCCCGGCGCTGCCGCTGGCGGCGGTGGCCACCGCGGGTACTTCCGCGGCGCCGCTGAGGCTCACCAGGGTTAAAGCCAGGTTGTCACTGAGGATCTGGCAGCGGATTTCACCGGGAGGATTTTCCGGGGTGTGCAGGTTGATGTAGAGCTCGCCCGCCAGCAGGCTGTCCTGCTGGCCCGCGTCCAGGACCGCGCCAGCCGGTGAGCGCCAGCGGTTGGCATCAGCAGCGTCCTGCTCCAGCTCTATGACCACCGGCCCGTTGGTACCGGCAAAACCCAGATGGACGTGGCCGGCCACGGCGTTTTCGAGATTTTCCGCCTGCACGTACACAATCACGCTGCCGTCGTCGGGGTTGTACGTTAACCCCGACACCGCGGTTGCATTACTGGCCACCGGAGGAATTTCCTGATCGCCGCTGACCGGGTTCACGAACACCTGCCGGTCGCCGAGCAGAATCTGGCCGCGCACGGCGCCATCGGGAAATTCGCTGGTGCTGATGGTCAGGTGCAGGCCGCCGTCTTCCAGCAGTTGCAGCTGGTTAGCAGACAGGATGGTGTTGTCCGGCAGTTGCCACTCGGTGGCGGAGTTTTCGCTCAGCGCCGTAATCTCGGTGCCGCTCTGACCGGCAAAACCCTCCCGCAGGCTGACCGCGGTGGCGGTTAAGCCGCCGGTATCCAGGGTGCCGGAAATGTTACCGTCGTCCAGGTTGATGGTCAGGTCCGCACTGGCGCTGGCGCCGCCGGCGGCGGCCGCACGGGCCAGCACCTGCCCGGCGCTTAACGACACCGCAGCATCCGCCAGATTAGGTTCCGGGGGTGGCGGCGGCGGTGCCGGCGTGTTGCTGCGGCTGCTGCCGCCGCCGCCGCAGGCGCCTAGAGTCAGGATAACAAGCAGCAGTGCGGCACTGCCGCTAAGCCGAGTGGAGTTGGTGATCACGATTCCCCCTCATGTGATTAAGTGATGTGATTAAGCGGTGCACGGCAGGCCGGTCAGAAAAAGCCGTGCAGTTCGATAAAACCCTCACTGCCGTTCAGCAGCGGGTTGTTGTTGTCGCTGTCGCGCTCGCGGTAGCCGATGCGGACCTGGGCAAAAGGCAGCGGGGTGGCCTCGTAGACCAGACCGTAGCGCTGGCTGCTGTCCCGGGTGAGATCGGAACGGGTGTGTTCAGCGGTCAGTTTCAGATTGTGGCCGCGGCTGATCAGCCAGTTGGCTTCCAGCAGACCCACCTGAAACTCTTCGTCAGCGCCGGCTGCGTCCGGCTTGTCTTCCAGCAGGTTGTACTCCAGCAGCCAGGTCACCGCGCCGGTCTGCAGGCCGGCAAATACGCCGCCGCCGGCGCGGTCGATAAAGTCGGTGTTGTTGTTGACTGCGCTGATGCCCAGTTGCCAGCGGCTGGCGGCGCGCGCGGCGCGCAGGGTGAATTGTTTGCCGTCGTCCCGTTCCGCCGCGCCGCCGTTGCCATTGGTGGCTGCCAGCTGCACGCTGTAAGCACCCTGGGACCAGCCGATTTCCAGGCCGTCGTCACCCTGCAGCATATTGATGCCGGAGATTTGCCGAACCAGCGTGTTGTTGTCCTCCAGGCGCCAGCCAAAAGGCATAAACATCTTGCCGGCTTTCAGGTAAAAACGGTTGTAGTTCAGTTTTATCCAGGCTTCGCGGTTCAGGGACCCGCCGGGCGCTACCTGCTGGTCGATGTACAGGCTCACCCGTTCGTGCAGGTTGACGCCCAGGTACAGGGTGGCGCGCTGGGTGGCAAAATCCAGATTGGTATCGGTGTTGTCGATGTCCGCCTGGGTGGCGGCTACGCGCAGGTTGCCGCCGGCGGCAAAGTAGCGGCTGAATTCACCGGTCCAGCTTTCGGTAATACCGGTGTTCGGCGTGGCGCTCAACTGGTTTTGCCCGTACACATTGCCAAAAGCGTTACGCAGGCCGCCGCCGCTGGGGTTAACGTGACACTGCCCGCAATCCATCCCCTGACGCACGGCCAGGTAGGGTTCCGCTGCGGCGCTGGTTACCCACAAGCCCAGAAAAACGGCCGCAAGCCTGACGCTGCGGCATCCGCCAGGATGGATCATCCCCGTACATCCCCCGTGCAACTGAAGTATTGGCGGGCAGTAAGTGCGGTTTCAGCGGTTCAAGGTTCAGCGGCAAAAATATTTTTTTCCCGGTGAACCATTTGCCTGGATGCGGGAACTAACTTAAAGCAGGGGTATTTGTACTTCAGTGTGGGGGATACTGGAAACGTGCAGGAACGTGAATGGCTGCAGCGCATCGCCGCCGGTGACGAAGCGGCGTTGACGCTGTTATATACCGCTTATCAACCGCGCCTGGCGCGCTTTCTGCTGCGCTTCACCTCCAGTGCCGCGATGATTGAAGAGGTCATTAACGATGTGCTGTTTGTGGTGTGGCGTAACAGCGCGGGCTTCCGCGGGGATTCAAGCCCGTCCACCTGGATTTTTGGCATAGCGTACAAAAAAATGTTGAAAGCGCTCAGCCGCGCGCAGACGCGTACGCCGGAACCGGAAATACCCGCCACCGGCCCGGACCCCAGCCAGGAAGTGGCTGCGGCGATCCGTCAATTGCCGCCGGCGCAAAGTGCCGTGGTGGTGTTGACGTATGAGTTCGGCTACTCCTACCGGGAGATCAGCGAAATTCTGGGGTGCCCCGAAAACACCGTTAAGTCGCGCATGTTCAATGCCCGCAAGACGTTAAAAACATTGTTGGAAGCCTGAACATGACCACAAGCCACCACAGTTTCGAAAAACTTTTACCCTGGTACGTCAACGGCACATTGAACGAGCAGGAGATGGAACAGGTTACCGCGCACCTGCGCGGTTGTCCGGCCTGCCGGGATGAGTTGCAGGCCACGGTCAAGCAGATGCAATGGTTTAACCGCGCGGAAACCCTGGACCCGGCCGCGGCGGGTCCGGTGGACCCGGGACCGCTGCTGGAAAAAGTCAGAAGCGCGCGGTCGGCTGCGGCGTGCCGTCCGCGCGGTTATGCGGTGATGCCGCTCAGACGCTTGTGGCCCGCGGCCGCAGCCGCAGGCGTGCTGCTGGTTGCAGCGCTGGCGGTGGTGTTACCCGGCGATCCGGCGGGTTACCGGCTGCTCAGCACGCCGGCGGATGGTTATGTGGTGCAGGTGGCTTTTCATCCCCAGGCGGCGGAGAGCAGTATCCGGCAGTTTGTATTGCACAGCGGCGGCACCCTGGTGGGCAACCCCAGTGCAGGAGGCATCTACCGCCTGAGCTTCAGCCAGCCCCCCGGCGGCGAGCGGCTGCGCACTCTGCGTGAGCATGACATTGTCAGTTGGCTGAGCGTGGAGCGTTGAATTGAAGCGCTGTCGGCGGGTGTGTAGAACCCTGCTGCTGGCAGGGGCGGCGATGCTGGTCAGCGCCTGTGCCGGTAAGTTGCAGCAGTCTGCGGGGCAGGGTGCTGATGCGCCGCAGGAAATCCTGGTTACTTTTGAGGTGCCGCGGCTGGTGCCGGAGCTTTACAGCGGCTCCCAGCGCGCCTACCGCAGCGGTTCGGTCTGGGATGCGGACCTGCATACGCGCAGCCGGGTGAAACAACTGGCCAGCCGCTACAATCTGCAACTCCGCGACGGCTGGCCGGTGCCGGCGCTGGGGCTTTATTGTGTGGCCTACGTTGTGCCGGCGGCCGCGGATGTACAGCAGGTCATGGATGCGCTCAGCCGCAACCGGTGGGTACACCGGGTACAACGCAACCAGCAGTTTCATGGTATGACCGGCAGCACCCAGGGCGGTGCTTACAACCCGCCTTACAACGATCCGCTGTTTGAATTGCAATACGGCAAACATACCCGGGCGTTGATGCAACTGCACGGCCACAGCCGCGGGCAGAACGTTAAGGTGGGTATCATCGACAGCAACGTCGACGACAGCCATCCGGACCTGCACGGCCAGATTGTTTCGCAACATCATTTTGTCAGCCGCCGCGCCTCGGCGGCGCCGTTAGCGCCGTTGGCGATGATGCATGGCACCGCGGTGGCCGGGGTGATCGCCGCGGCGGGCGGCAACAAACAGGGCGTGGTGGGGATTGCGCCGGAGGCGCAGGTACATGTGTTCGGAGCTTGCGACAGTTCCAGCCACGGCACTGCCTGTGATTCGTTTTCCATTGCCCGGGCGGTGCAGTCAGCCATCGACCGCCGCATGCACATCCTTAATATGAGCCTGGCCGGGCCGTCGGACCCGCTGTTGCGGGATTTACTCAGCGCTGCCCGGGGTTTGGGCATGATTCTGATTGCCGCTGACAATTCTTCTGTACCGGAAGCTAATTTTCCGGCTGACATGCCGGGGGTATTCAGTGTCGGCGCGGACCTGGGTTACTGGTTTGCACCGGCGGAACACCTGACCACCCAGGCCGGCGGCGGCTATCAGCTGTTCCGCGGCACGTCCATAGCGGCGGCGGGTTTTACCGGCATTGCTGCCCTGTTGCGCGCCCATCATTCGCATAGCGTCACCGAACGCGATCTGGCGCGTTTTGCGCAGGGCTGTCACGCGGCCCCCGGAGCCCAGGTGATTTACGATGTACGCGCCTGCCGCTGAAATACGCGCAACAGTACCGGCACGGTCTGTTGACCGCGCGGGCCTTGCGGTGCTGTGCCTGGGGTTGTGTGTATGGACGGCATCCGTCAGCGCCGAAACCACGGTTCAGGGTACGCTGGCGGTTAAATCCGGCGCTTTTTACCGCGGTTTTGAGCTGGTTGCCGACCACCGGCCGGTACTGCAGGGGCAATTGGAAGTGCGCCTGGCGTCGGGGCTGTACGCCGGGGTGTGGGCCAGCCGGGTGGATTTCGACAGCGACGACCGGCGTTACGAAGCAGACTACCTGCTCGGTTACCAGAAGCGCTGGCGGCCCTGGCTGGCGACGGATGTTACTTTGCAGCGGTACACTTTTGACGCCCGGGTGCACGGCCGCCGCTATGAATGGAATGAGCTGCAGCTTGCCGCGCATCTGGGCGAACGCTGGACGCTGCTGGTGGCTGAAGGTGACAACTGGGCGGCCCGCGGCCGCCATACCCGGATAGCGGAAATCACTTACAGGCACCCGCTGCCCCGGCGAGTTACCGCGTTTGCCAACGCCGGGCGGCATTTTGCCGACGGGGTGCTGGCGGATGACTTTACCTACCTGGAAGCCGGTGCCGGGTGGGCGCTGGGCGCTTACCAATTGCAGGTGGTGTGGGTGGATGTGCTGGGGCACCGCAACCCCTGGCGCACGGTGGACAACCGCTGGCTGGTCAGCATCGCGCGGCAGTTTTCCGCACGCTTCTAACGTCCCGGCTTTTCAAAAGACAGCAGCGATCCGCTAAGATGACGGGGATTAACCGGCAGCGGGGGAGACCGTGGCATTTGATATCAGGCCCGCCACGCCAGCGGAAATGAGCCAACTGGGGTTGCTGGCGGCTTATGTTTACGGCGGCTCATACGGTGATGAAGCGGAAAACATAACGTCGACGTCGGTGCGCCCAGAGTGGACGCTGTGTGCTTTTGACGGCGCCACCATGGCGGCATCGTTTGCTGCTTTTCCTTTTAAGATGCGCGCCAACGGCCGGGCGCTGGATTTTGCCGGCGTGACTGCGGTGGGCACCGCGCCGGAATACCGGCGCCGCGGCCTGGTGCGGCAAATTGTTACGCGCGCGCTGGCGGAACAGCGCGAGCGCGGCCAGAGTATGGCCGGCTTGTGGGCGTCCCAGGCTGCCATCTACCAACGTTATGGTTATGCGGCGGCCGGGGTCAACCGGCACTATGCGGTGGATACCGTGGACATCCGTTTTTTTGACGGCGACGTAGGCGGCTGCAGACTGCAGCGCGAGGACCCCGCTGCTGCCATGGATACACTCAAAGCCCTGTACCGCGAGTTTGTTGCGCCGAGGTTCGGCTACCTGCACCGTTCCGGCCCGCTGTGGACCAATAACGTATTGCAGCAGGACGGTAACGGCCCGGTGCATGCGGCGGTAGCTTATGCCGGCGGGCAGCCGCGCGGCTATGTGATTTACACCCTGCGTTCAGACAAAGTTGACCACGCCGCCCGCGGCCAGGAGATTATCGTCCGCGACCTGGTCTGGCTGGATCTGGATGCCTACCGCTCTATCTGGCATTTTCTCGGCCAGCATGACCTGGTCGGCCGGGTGCGGTGGCAGAAGGCGCCGCTGGATGATCCGGCGCCGGAGTTGTTTTTTGAACCGCGCATGTTGCACGCCCGCGACCAGGAGGGCAGTTGGATGCGGGTGGTGGATGCGCCTACCGCCCTGCAGCAGCGCGGCTATCTGGGCAGCGGCGAAGTGGGTATAGAAGTGCATGGGGACGACCTGGCGCCGTGGAACAACGGCGCCTGGCTTCTGCAGGCTGACAATGGCGCGGCGCAGGTTACAGCCGCAGCCGGCGGCAGCCGCTGCGCGCGCATGTCGATAAAGACCCTGTCTTCGCTGTATACCGGCATGCACAGCGCGCGGCGTCTGGCCGGGTGGGGGTTGATTGAAGCGGACGGGCAGACCCTGAGCCGGCTGGATGAAATATTTGCGGTGCACGCGGCACCGCACAGCCCGGACCATTACTGAAGGTTAATGCGACTGAAGACCAATGTGACTGAAGAACAATGTGACTGAAGACGAGGGCGACTGAAAACCAGGGCGGGTAAGTTGCTGCTTCAGCCCGGCAAATCCAAAACAAAAAACCCCGCTTAAAAAGCGGGGTTTTTGATTGGGCCTTGGAAGATCCTTGGAGGATGTTCTTTCGGCCCCGAGCCAGCGTTGAGGTTAACCCGGAAGTTATACCTTAACGTAGTGGTTCCAAGAGCTGTATTCGGTCTGGGTGCGAGAGCGCTTCCAGCCTTCAACATAGT
>JANQOA010000009.1 GCA_028279305.1 Pseudomonadales bacterium | reverse complement strand
AGCCACCAGCAACAGCATCGTCAGGGTGACGGCAAAGATCGCAATCAGTTCTTTGCCGTCACCCTTACGATGCTGTTGCTGGTGGCTGTGGGCGGCCGTTTTATCGGTTACCTGCAGGAAGCGGCGCTGGGGAAATTCACCGGCACAACGGTACTCACCATCATCGCCCTGCGGCTGCCGGAGTTTGCCCAGCTGGTTGCGCCCTTTGCCCTCTATATTGCCGTGCTGCTGACCCTCGGGCGGTTGTATGCGGACCAGGAGATGGTGGTGCTGCAGGGGGCTGGCGCCGGAGTGGACCAGTTATTGCGCTGGTTGGCTGTCAGCGTGCTGGTGGTGGTTGCCCTGGTGGCCGGGCTGGCTTGTTATGTCACGCCCATGAGTCAGCAGGTGCTGGTGGATTTTATGGCGCAACAGCGGGCCCAGTCGGAGTTTGAAACCGTGAACCCGGGCGCTTTCCACAGCTACGACCGCGGCCGCCGGGTCACGTACAGCCGCGCCATGTCTGATGACCGGCGGGTCCTGTATGACGTATTTATGGCCCAGCGGCTGGATGACGGCCGCCGGGTGACGTTGTGGGCGGAGCAGGGCCGGCAGGAGATCGACCCGGTCAGCCAGGCGCACTTTCTGGTCCTTAACAACGGCCGCCGTTATGAAGGTACACCCGGGCAGCCGGATTTCCGGGTTATGGCATTTGAACAACTCAACCAGCGGCTGACCGAAGCCCAGCTGAGCGCGGATAAAGTCGCCGTGGAGGGGCAGCCTTTGCTGGCGCTGGGGGCGGACCCCGAGAGCCGCGCGGAATTTCACTGGCGGCTGGCGCTGCCGATATTCTGCCTGGTCGGCAGCCTGCTGGCGGTGGGTATTTCCAGGGTAAATATCAGGCAGGGACGTTTTGCCAAAGTGGTGCCCGGCATGTTGTTGATGCTGGTCTATTACCTCACGCTGCTGACCCACAAAAACGCCTTGCTGCAAAGCCAGCTGCCGTCGTGGACCGGCTTGTGGCTGGTGCACATTATTTTTCTGGCCATAGCCGTGCGGCTGTTGACCCGGCTGGGCAGACCCGTCTAAGCGTTTTCGGATTTCGGCAGATGGACCACAGCGGTGCCGCTGAGGCGGTCGTGCCAGGTTGCGTTCCGCGCATCAAACAGGACCCAGAAAAATCCCAGCCCGAGGCAGATAAAAGACAGGGGGGCAGTCAACAGACGCCGCCACAGATGGCCCCAGGTGCAGGGTTGCCCGTTGCTCTGCAGCAGGGTCAGCCGCCATGCCGCCATGCCCAGGGTCTGTCCGCCGCGGCGCCAGCAGAGCAGGTAAAAACCCGCCAGCTCCGCCAGCAGCAGGAGCTGTACCCACCAGCCGGTGACCGGCTCCCCGTCCGCGGCCGCCACCAGTACAAACAAGGTCATCATCCATAACGCCAGAATCAGCAGGCTGTCATACAACATGGCCCCCAGGCGGCGGCCCAGCCCGGCGGGATGGCCCACCGGACGCAGCGGGGCTTCAGAAGCCGGCGATGTGGTCGCTGACATTAACCCGGCGTCCGCAGTATTCCTCGGCAATCATGCTGTTCAGCACGTCCGGGTCCTGGTTCACCGCCCAGGTGCGGCGGCCGTCATCCGTGCGGCAGGCGAGGAAGCCTTTGTCCGGACCTTCAGCCCCGTACATGACAGCGTAACCCTCCACCTCAGCCGCGCCGTTGAACTGTTCCGCCGCCTCGCGTTTGAAAGTGGCATCCACTTCCGCCTGCAGGTCCTGATGCTGGTAGGCATGGGCCGGCGCTTCGGTTGAATACACGCCGAAGGCATGTTTAGTCAGATAGCCGCCGTTAGCGGTGATCAGGCCTTTTTCCCCGGGCGCCTGGCGCAGCAGCTGGGCCATCCGCACGATCGAGTGCATGACATAGTTGTTCAGCGGTCCGCCGGCCCAGGTCAAGCCACCGGTTACAGTAAGGGGTTTAGCGGTGTCCAGACCCAGTTCCCGGGCGGCCACTTGCACGGCTACCGGAAAGCAACTGTAGACATCAACCCGGTCGATATCCGCGGCGCTCAAACCCGCCAGTTCCAGGCAGCGGTTGCCGGCCAGGCGGATGGCGGGGGAGGAGTACAGGTTATCCCGGTTGGAGACGTAGTAGTGATCATGGGCGTCGGTGCCGGCCCAGGGATACACCCACTTGTCCGCGGAGATGCCCAGGGCCCGCGCCTTGTCGGCGGAGCACAGGATCAGCGCGGCACCCTGGTCGACGTTATTGTTGGAATTCATGAACTTAGGGTAGGGAAATGAGACCGGCCGGTTGGCCGCGCTGGGAGTGCGGATTTCTTCAGCGCTTCTGGCCTCGCGGATCCAGGCATTCGGATTGCCGGCAGCAACCCTGCTGAAGCCGGCCCAGAGTTCAGCAATGTGCTGCAGGTGTTCGTCCACACCCAGCCCCAGGTGGTGGCGCAGGGCGGTTTCGAAAATCGGGTAGACCTGTATCGGCCGGCCCAGGCGCACCGCTTTCTCCGCGGCGTGGCGCATTTCGACTTCTTCACCCAGCAGCAGATCCGGCCGGCCGGGTGCAGCCTGCCACTCAAGCTCAACGTTGGCGCGCGCGGCTTTGGCCTGGGTGTTACCGCATTCAGCCCCGGTCAGAACAATAATGTCGTGTTTGCCCGCCTGTATATCCAGGGCGGAACGGTTCAACGCGGTTTGCACAAAGTTGCCGCCGTATGGGGTCAGCGCGGTTTCCGCGTTGGGCTGGCCGATGGCTTCGG